>CAYPKM010000009.1:0-20767 GCA_964411325.1 uncultured Christensenella sp. | reverse complement strand
CGAGCATTCCATTTCGACAGGAGAAAATATTAGATATACCGTTCCTAATTCTTACTTTGAAGATGGCGAAGATTTGGAAGTCTTTTTCCGAGTAAACAAAAAAATGAAAAATTCAAATATTGTGGTTTTGGAAAATGGGAAACAGATATTCAAAAAGTTTGAATTATCATTAAATCCCGGAGAAATGACAAGTATTGTTATTCCAAAAAAATTGCTCAAAAACGATATAATAATAGATATTGGGGGTATGGAATGAATTTGATATGCATTAAATGTCCTAGAGGTTGCGAAATTACCATAGATGGCGAAAAAATACAAGGCAATGCGTGTCCAAGAGGGCTGGATTATGCCAAAGAAGAAATGACTTGTCCCAAAAGGATTGTTACATATCTTGCCAAGAGTATAGATGGGATTGTTCCTGTCAAAACGGATATTGAAGTGCCAAAAGACGAAATTAGTCAAATAGTGGAAGTTATTTCAAATTTGAATTTGGGGAAAACTCATATCGGGGATATTGTTGTGAGCAATGTCTTGGGGTTGAACGCCAATATAGTAGTCACGGGGAATCCTTATTTGCCTAATTAATATTTTTTCATTAAAAATTGATTTTTTTAATTAAAAGAGAATCCTTTTGCATATAATAACATAAAAGGGGTTCTTTTTTATGTGGGAAGTTACTTTGTGTGGAAAACCGACAGATATAATATTTTTTTTGGATTTGAAAAATGCTATCAAAAAAATAAGTAATAATACTGCTATGTGCATTATAACTTTTGAAAAAAGTTTGATATGTAGTATCGCAGTTTTTAATAAAAAATATTTGTACAAATGCAAAAAGGCAATTTTTAGGACTATTCTAAAAATATGTAAGATTGAATATTTATCCAAAAACTTGCAAATACTTGGTGTAGACAAAAATATTAATTCGTATATGCTTGGCAATCTAATATCTATAGAAATTGATGACGAAATAAGATACGCAATGCAAATAACAAATTTGACAAAATATGTAAATATTAGGTCATTCGTTATGTTTAAACTAAATAATTTGATAGATGTTTGGCTAAGAGAGGTAGAATATCTAAACAATATTTTGAAAGTTGGCAAAAATAATAGTTACATAAATTTTCTCAAGTTTTTGGCTCTAAATTCAAAAAATAAATTTGATATTTTGTTTGTAGACAAGATTGGTCAGACAATGTGTCTATTTGACAAAAAGCATCGAAAAATGAAAAGCCTAAATTTGGATGATGATGTGGGGTTGATTGCAAACTTGGTTTTGTTTTCTCCCAAAAAGATTATAATCAATTGTATTAATTGTCTTAGTTCAAAAGTTGCAAACTTGATTTCATATATATTTGAAGATAGGGTTAGTGTTGTTTTGTAACAAAATAAATATGCAAGGTAATAAATAAATATACAATTATATTTTTTATTGGTAATTGCAATTATTGTATTTGTCAGTCATTAGAGGAGTTTAAATTTGGTAATTTGTTGAAAAACTTTTATTAGTATACTTGACTTTTGACAAAAATAGAATTAAAATTTAATTAACATTATGAGAAAAGACAAGTAGCATATTGTGTACATTCACAGAGAGTATAGGGTGATGAGAACTATATAATGGAGCAATACTAGCGAAACCACTTTTTGAGTGTAACAGAAGCCGACTGTGTTATTAAATAGGCAATTAAGTGGGTTTTTTAAACCAAATAAGGTGGAACCACGGGTTTTTTGATTGAAATCTCGTCCTTATGTAATGATTTTGTGCGTATGGGCGATTAATATTTTTTTGTAAATAATATCCTTCAAGCGTACAATATCGCAAAGAAGGATATTTTTTAGTTTAAAAGGAGAAAAACAAAATGAGTGAAGTAGAAGAAAAACAAATGATGTATAGGCATAGTCTGAGTCATATACTTGCCAAAGCAGTCAAAGAAATTTTTGGCAAAGACAGCGTTAAGCTTGCCATTGGACCTGCAATTGATAATGGTTTTTATTATGATTTCGATATTGACAAATCTATCGCAGATAGTGACTTTGAAATGATAGAAGCCAAGATGAAAGAGATAATAGAAAGAAATGAAGATTTCAGAAGGGAAGAAGTTAGCAGGGAAAAGGCACTTAAACTTTTCAAAGACGAGCCTTATAAGACTGAACTTATCAATGATTTGCCAGAAGGTGAGACTATCTCAATATATTACACCGGTGACGACTTTGTTGATTTGTGTAGAGGTCCACACGTAGAAAACTCCAAATTTTTGCGTGGTTTTGCATTCAAGATTAATAGAGTAAGTGGTGCTTATTGGAAAGGTTCTGAGAAAAACAAAATGCTTCAAAGAATATATGTATATGGATTTTTGGATAAGTCCGACCTAAAGGCATATATTCATCAAATGGAAGAGGCTTTGAAAAGAGACCATAGAAAATTGGGCAAAGAATTGCAATTATTCTTCATTAGTGATTATAGCAAGGGAATGCCTACATATATGCCAAAAGGCTTAACCCTTAAAAATCAATTAATCAAATATTGGAGAGAAATTCACGAAAAAGCAGGCTATATAGAGATAGAAACTCCTATGGCTATGAATAGAAAACTTTGGGAAACTTCGGGACATTGGGACCATTACAAAGATAATATGTATACTTTCAAGTGCGAAGATGATACATTTGCAATTAAACCTATGAATTGTCCGGGTGGAATGCTATATTATATGCAAAGTCTTCATTCCTACAAGGAATTCCCTCTAAGAGTGGGAGAATTAGGCAAAGTTCATCGTCACGAAGCAAGTGGCACACTTAGCGGATTGCTTAGAGTTCGTTGCTTTACTCAAGACGATGCACACATCTTTATGTTGCCAAATCAAATTGAAGATGAAGTTAAAAATGTAATGAAATTGGTAGATGAGGTATATTCTACATTTGGCTTGAAGTATTCTGTAGAATTATCTACTATGCCAGAGAGTCATATTGGCGAAATTTCTGAATGGCAAGAAGCAGAAACAGCACTTGCAAATGCACTTAAGCATATGGGCTTGGATTACAAAATCAATGCTGGGGACGGTGCTTTCTATGGCCCAAAAATAGATATACATATCAAAGATTGCATTGGCAGAGAATGGCAGTGTGGAACAATCCAATTGGATATGCAATTGCCTAAGAGATTTAATTTGACATATATTGATGAGCACGGCGAGGAAAAAGAACCTGTAATGATTCACCGCGTTATATACGGGTCTATTGAGAGAATGATGTCTATTCTTATCGAAAACTTTGCTGGAGCATTTCCAACTTGGTTGGCACCAGTTCAAGTTAAAATATTGAATATCGCAGATGCACATTTGGATTATGCTAGAGAGGTAAAAGAAAAATTAAATTCATTTGGCATTAGAGTAGAACTTGATGATAGAAACGAAAAGATTGGCAAAAAGATTCGTGAAGCACAACTTGAAAAAGTTCCATATTCATTAATTATTGGAGAAAATGAAATGAATTCTGGTAGCGTCTCTGTTAGAAAAAGAAGCGTTGGCGACCAAGGCGTAATAGGTATTGATGAATTTGTAAAAAATATTTTGCAAGAAATCAATTCAAAAGCACTTAATTAAAAGATTGAAGTTTGGAATATTTATTCTAAACTTCTTTTTTTGACCAGTAGATTGAGATATGTATCATTAATTTATCTAGATTTATATCATAATTAAATGTGCATCTATTTTTATTAATTATTTATCATATTTGAGTATATACTGATAATTTTCAAAACTTATTCCCTTTGATAGAATGCCCTATTATTTATATAATTAATTATTATATTAAATATATATTAAAATAGAAATTTGAAATCAACTTTTTTGTTTTTACCCATAAAATCAGTTGTGAAAAAAAACTTTTGTATGTATAATCAAAAGAGTATGAAAAGGGCAGGGTGTATATGCTATCTACAATTAAAAGTTATGGTCTAAATGGAATAAATGGCTATCTAGTCAAATGTGAAATAGATATCAATCAAGGACTTCCGGGCTACGATATCGTGGGTCTTGTAGGAACCGCAATCAAAGAAAGCAAAGAAAGGGTGAAGTCTGCTATCAAGAATAGTGCCCTTCAATATCCTATAATCAAAGTGACCGTCAACCTTGCTCCTGCCGATACCAAAAAGGAAGGTCCACTATATGATTTGCCTGTAGCAATAGGTATTCTTTCGGCTAGCGACCAGATAAAAGTGGACAAAATCAAAGATTATATCATTCTAGGTGAATTGGGACTTGATGGTGGTGTTAGAAAAATTAATGGTGTTCTACCTATACTTATTTCGGCTAGACTTGATGGGTACAAAAAAGTTATTATCCCCAAAGACAATTGTGTAGAGGCTAGTTTTATAGAGGGGATGGAAGTTTATGGCGTAAGCAACCTAAAAGAGGCAGTAGACTTTCTTAATGGAGAAATAACAATTGAGCCAACTATGCACAATAATTTCGAAGACATTAGGAAAAACAAAAAGAAATCGCTAGACTTCAAATATGTCAAAGGTCAAGCACAAGCCAAAAGGGCTCTAGAGATTGCTGCTGCTGGTGGACACAATGTTTTGATGATAGGCCCTCCTGGCAGTGGTAAGACTATGCTTGCCAAATGCTTCCCAAGTATTCTACCAGAATTAACTTTTGAAGAAGCTCTCGAAGTAACCAAAATTCATAGCATTGCGGGAGTTTTGGATAGCAAAGAAGGTATTGTTGTTTGTAGACCAATTAGGTCTCCACATCATACTTCTACAACTCTTGCTCTTACTGGTGGTGGCAGAATGGCTAAGCCCGGAGAGATAAGTTTGGCTCACACGGGTGTTTTGTTTTTGGATGAAATGCCTGAATACAATAGGAATAGTTTGGAGACTTTGAGACAACCTCTAGAAGACGGCGTTATTACCATATCTAGGGTAGAAAGTACTATAGAGTATCCTGCAAACTTTACTTTGATTGCTAGTATGAATCCTTGCCCTTGTGGCAATTATGGGTCAAAAGACAAAGAATGCAAATGTACTCCCCAAGCAATAAAGAAGTATCTAAACAAATTGTCTGGCCCTCTAATGGATAGAATAGATATGCATATAGAGGTAGATAGTGTGTCTTATGACGAATTGCGTTCGGAAGAATTGGAAGAGAGTAGCGAAGATATCAAAATTCGTGTAGACAAGGCTAGAGAAATTCAATTGTCAAGATACAAAGACAAAGGCATTTTTTCTAATGCCAAGATGAATGACCAAATGGTTAAGAAATTCTGCAAAATTAGTGCAGAAAGTGACCAAATGCTTAGATATGCTTTTGAAAAATTAAACTTGAGTGCTAGAGCATACAATAGAATTTTGAAAGTCGCAAGAACTATTGCTGATTTGGATGGAAGTGAAGAAATCAAAGATGAACATATAATAGAAGCCATATCTTATAGAAGTATGGATAATAAGTATTGGGGTTAAGATGTATAATAGTATTGAAAAGATAATTATGTGGTTGACCACATTCGAATTTATGACATACAAAAAAGCACGCGAAGTTGTCGATAATATCGAGGATTTGGAGGGATTCTTCAATTCTCCAGACAAATTCAAAAGCAAACTTCCATCTTTTGAAATGGATGAAATAAGTGAACTTAAGAATAATAATAATTTGACTTATATCAATAGATGTATAGAAAATTACGAAAAATTAGGAATAGAAGTTGTAACAACCAAAAGTGAGAATTATCCGGAACTTTTGAAAGAGACCCCATCATTTCCTATCTTGCTATACTGCAAAGGAGATACCAAACTTCTCAAATCTGAAGGACTAGGTGTAGTTGGGTCTCGAAGATGTACCAAATATGGTCAAAATGTTGGCTCGTCAATTGTCAAAGATGTGGCTAGCAAAAAGATAACTATTGTGAGTGGTCTTGCCGAAGGTATAGATACTGTTGCTCACAAGTCGTGTTTGGAAGTTGGTGGCAAAACAATTGCTGTTTTGGGTGGTGGACTTCTAAATATCTTTCCTAGTTCCAATATATCCCTTGCAGAGGATATTGTAAATAAAGGTGGATTAATTGTTTCTGAATACAAACCTAATGAACCTGCCTTGACTTATCACTTCCCAGTTAGAAATAGAATTATTGCTGGGCTTAGCAAGGCTGTATTTGTGGTAGAAGCAACAGAGAAGAGTGGAAGTATGCACACCAAAAATTTTGCTATTGAATACAATAGAGAGGTTTTTGCCTTGCCTGCCAGAACCAATGATATCTATTCTGCTGGTTGCAACAAGATTATTCAGAATGGTCAAGCACGAATGTTGCTTAGTTCTAGCGAAATAATAGATTTTTTTGGGAAATCATTTGCCAAAACCAAAGATACAAAATATGTGGAATTGACAATGGATGAGCAATTGATATATGATACGCTAGTAGGTCAAGAATTGCACTTTGATGATATTCAAAAGGCTACCAATTTGGAGACCAAAATATTGTCAACTATGCTTATGAGGATGGAAATAAAAGGAATTGTCGAAAAGCATCCGGGCAATTATTATATAATTAAGAATGTTTAAAATATCAAACTTTTAAGGGAGAATTATGAAATTAGTAATTATAGAAGGTGTCGGAAAGAAAGATACAATCAAAAAATATTTGGGTAGTGATTTTGAGGTTGTGGCAACCAAAGGTCACGTGAGAGATTTGCCCCAAAAAACTATGGGCGTCAATGTCAAAAACAACTTTGAGATGCAATACACAATAATGCCAGACAAAGAAGACATTGTGAAAATGTTGAAAGAGAAGAGTAAAAAGGCAGATAAAATATACCTTGCAACCGACCCCGATAGAGAGGGAGAGGCTATTAGTTGGCATTTATGTAATATTTTGGGGCTTGATCCAAGCGACCCTATTCGTATAGAATTTAACGAAATAACCAAGAACGCTATTAATAATGGTCTTGAACATCCAAGAGGAATTAATCTTAATCTAGTTAATGCACAACAGACTAGAAGAGTTATAGATAGATTAGTTGGTTATAGAGTATCGCCTAAGGCTTGCAAGGCTATTCAGCCAAACTTGTCTGCTGGTAGAGTTCAAAGTGTTGCTCTAAGACTAGTTGTAGATAGAGAAAATGAAATAAGAAATTTCGTTCCTCAAGAATATTGGAGTATGATTGCCAATTTGACAAAAGAGGAGTCAGAAATATTCAAGGCAAGCCTAGCCAAATTCAAAAACAAAAAAATAGTGCCATCAAACAAAGAAGAAGTAGACAAAATCTTAGATGCTTTGAAAGATGGCAACTATACTGTCAAAACGGTGAAAAAATCACTATCGAAAGTGCATCCTTCTGCACCATTTACTACAAGTACAATGCAACAAGATGCATTAAACAAATTGGGGCTATCTCTTAAAAAGGTTACTTCTTGTGCTCAACAGTTGTATGAAGGTGTTGAGATTGGAAGCGAAGGAAAAGTGGCTCTAATTACTTATATTAGAACAGATAGTGTCAGAGTAGCACCAGAGGCACAGAAGGCTGCCAAAGACTATATTTTGAATAACTTTGGTAGCGAATATGTGCCAAGCACTCCTAATCAATACAAAGTCAAATCATCAGCACAAGATGCACACGAGGCTATTAGACCTATTTCTTTGGAAAGGACTCCACAATCTGTCAAGGAGTATTTAAGCCCAGAGAATTACAAACTATACAAGTTGATATACAATAAATTCCTTGCTAGCCAAATGTCTGAGGCTACATTCAATTCTGTCAATGTAGAGATAGAGAATAATGATTATATATTCAAATGCAATGGCAAAACACCAGTTTTTGATGGCTTCTTAAAAGTTTATAATAACGACAAAAAGCAAAAAGCAAAAGAAGAGGAAGAAGACGAGAGTGAGAATGCAAAATTGCCAGAAATGAAAGAGGGGGACATTTTGAATTTCGTTAGTATGACAACTACTCAGAAATTTACCAAGCCTGCTCCTAGATATACTGAGGCATCACTTGTCAAAGAAATGGAAGAAAAGGGAATAGGTAGACCGGCTACATATACTCCTACTATTACGCTTTTGACTAGTAGAAAGTATGTAGAAAAAGATGGCAAGTATTTGAAACCTACTGAGATTGGCGAGAAACTTATGGAATTTTTGATTAAAGGTTTCGAGGGGTTATTTAATGTTAACTTTACTGCTGATATGGAAAGCAAACTTGACGAGATAGCCAATGAAGGCAGAGATTATTTACCTGTTATGAAAAAATTTAATGATTATCTAGAAAAATTAGTTGGTCAGCCAATAGAGCCAGAACATACTGGTATTATGTGTGAAAAATGTGGTCACGAAATGGTCAAAAGAGTGAGCAGATATGGCGAATTCTTGGCTTGTAGCAATTATCCTCAATGCAAAAATATTCATAATATTGTCAAAACTGTAGGTAAGTGTCCTAAATGTGGTGGTGATGTAATAGAAAGAAAGTCAAAAACTGGAAAGATTTTTTATGGTTGTAATAATTATCCTAAATGCGACTTTATCTCTTGGGAAATTCCAGTGGAGAAAAAATGTCCTAAGTGTGGAAGTTATATGACTCAAAAAGAAGTTTATGGCAAATTGCGAATTAAATGTAGCAATGCAGAATGTGACTTTCAAGAAAACATAAAAAAGGGTGAAAATGAAACAAATAGTTAATATAATAGGTGGTGGCTTGGCTGGATGCGAGAGTGCATATCAACTAAGCAAAAGAGGAATAGAAGTCAATCTATATGATATGAAACCCAAATTCTCGCCAGCACACAAAAACAAAAATTTGGCAGAATTAGTGTGTTCCAATTCTCTAAAAAGTGATGATATTCTTACTGCTGGTGGACTTTTGAAAGAGGAATTGAGGATGCTAGATAGTTTGCTTATCAAAATTGCTGATAAGTGTAGAGTCCCTGCTGGCGCAAGTCTATCGGTTGATAGGGAATTGTTTAGTGAGAATGTAACAGACTTTTTAAAAAATCAGCCAAATATTAATATAATTAGTCAGGAAATAACTCAAATAGATACATCAATCCCCACAATTATAGCCACTGGGCCTTTGACATCAGATGACTTGAGCGAGGAAATTGCCAAACTCGTGGGCGAAGAGAGACTATATTTCTTTGATGCAATTGCTCCAATAGTGGATTTTAATACTATCAATTTTGACAAAGCATATTTCAAAGATAGATATGACAAAGGCGAAAAGGATTATATTAATTGCCCATTTTCAAAAGAAGAATATTTGAAGTTTTATCAAGAATTAATAGATGGCGAAATAGTCAAATTGAAAGACTTTGAGAAAAACAAAGTTTATGAGGGGTGTATGCCAATAGAGGTACTTGCCAGTCGTGGAGAGGATGCGATTAGATTTGGACCACTCAAGCCGGTAGGTCTCGAAGACCCCAAGACAGGCAAAACTCCATATGCAGTAGTCCAACTTCGCAGAGAGACTTTCGGAAATGAATATTTCAATATGGTGGGATTTCAAACAAATTTGACTTATCCCGAGCAAAAAAGAATTTTTAGACAAATCCCCGGACTTGAAAATGCCGAATTTGTAAGACTGGGCACAATGCACAAAAATACTTATATTATGTCACCAAAGATACTCAATGAGTATTATCAAATGAAAAATTATCCAAATATATTTTTCGCAGGTCAAATTACCGGAGTTGAGGGGTATATAGAGAGTATTTGCAGTGGACTAGTCGCTGGTATTCAGATGTATAGATATTTGTCGGGTTTGGATTTTTTGGAATTTGATAAGCATACCTTAACGGGGGCTTTGTGCAAATATATTGCATACAAAGTAGGCACTTTTGAGCCGATGAGTGCCAATTTGGGGCTTATTAATTATGGCGAATTTAGATGCAAAGACAAAATTGAGAAGAATACAAGACTAAAAGACTTGTCTTTGGAAATGATAACGAAAATTAAGGAGAAATTATAATGGAATTAAGAGGAACGACTATTATAGGTGTGAAGAAAGATGGAAGAACTATAATTGCTGGTGATGGACAGGCTACACTTGGCGAACACGTAATTATGAAGAGTAATTCTAAAAAAGTAAGAAGAATATACAATGACAAAGTCGTTATTGGATTTGCTGGGTCTGTAGCAGATGCTTTTGCTTTGGAGGCTAGATTTGAAGAATTATTACAGAAATTCAGTGGTAATTTGCTTAGAAGTGCTGTAGAAGTAGCTTTGGGCTTTAGAGATGACAAATACCCTAGAAAATTGGATGCTCAAATGATTGTTGCAGACAAAGATATGATGCTAATTATCTCTGGTGGTGGCGAAGTTATAGAGCCAGAAAGTAATGTTTGTTCTATTGGTAGTGGAAGTTTGTATGCTATGGCTAGTGCTAGAGCACTTATGGAAAATACTGATTTGGACGCTATGGAAATCGCTAAGAAAAGTATGAAAATTGCAAGTGATATGTGTGTTTATACCAATGACCACTTGACAATAGAGGAGGTTTAATATGGATTTGTCACCTAAGGACATCGTTAATGAATTAGATAAATATATTATTGGTCAAAATGAAGCAAAAAAGGCTGTTGCCATTGCTTTGAGAAATAGATATCGTAGAAGTAAACTTTCCAAAGAACTTCGTGATGAAATTACACCTAAAAATATTATAATGCAAGGACCAACAGGAGTAGGTAAGACAGAAATTGCTAGAAGACTAGCAAAATTGGTCAAAGCACCTTTTATCAAGGTTGAGGCTACCAAATTCACCGAAGTAGGATATGTAGGTAGAGATTGTGAGTCGATGATTAGGGATTTGGTCGAATATGCAGTAAGACTAGTCAAAGAAGAAAAAATAGCAGAAGTAAAAGCCAAAGCAAGAGTTGTTGTAGAAAACAAACTTATGGATGCTATTTTGCCTACCAAAAAAGAACAATTCCCAGATATGGAATCTGCCAAATTAAAAGAGCAAGTATTGGATGATTTGCAGAGTGGCAAACTTGATAATGATGTAATTGAGATAATGGTGTCTGAACAAGCCAAACCTATAGGAATTATGCCCGGAATGGGTCCAGATATGGATCTTGGCAATGTGCTTGGAAGTATTTTCCCTGCTCAGAAGAAAAAGAAAAAGATGACTGTTGCCAAGGCTTATGAATTGATGATTGCCGAAGAAAGCGACAAGTTGATTGACAACGACAGCGTTAATAGCGAGGCTATTAGAAGAGCAGAGCAAGACGGAATCATCTTTATTGATGAGATAGACAAAATCGCTGGCAAAGGTGCTACCAATCGTGGTCCAGATGTAAGTAGAGAGGGTGTGCAGAGAGATATATTGCCACTAGTCGAGGGTTCAACTGTTACAACCAAGTACGGCACTATCAAGACTGATTATATTTTGTTTATTGCAGCAGGAGCGTTCCATATTAGTAGAGTAGAAGATTTGATTCCAGAATTTCAAGGTCGTTTCCCAATTAGAGTGGAATTAAACAATTTGAATGCCGATGATTTCTTCAATATCTTAACTCAGCCAAAAAATGCTTTGACATTGCAATATACAGAGATGTTGAAAGTGGATAATATCAATTTGAAATTTACAGATGACGCATTGAGACAAGTTTCGTATTTGGCAGAGAAAGAGAATGAGACTAGCGAGAATTTGGGTGCTAGACGACTTCACAATATAATGGAGAAATTGCTAGAAGATATATCATTTAATGCTAATGGCGAACATCAAATGATAGATATAAATATCGACAAAGAATATGTAGACAAAACTTTTGCAGATACAACCAAAAAATATGATTTGTCCAAATACATTATTTAGATGAAAGTAATATAAATAGAATATCTTTTGCTTTTCAAAAAAGATAAATTTGAGAACTTATGGAAAAAATTGAATTTGAGAAAGAAGTTGAATATCTAAACAAAACAATCAGTCTAGTCAATTACAAACTAGATTATTATCAAAATTATGAAAAAAATATTGATAATATGTTTGATAATTCAAACAAAGAGTATTTTGAGTATCTAAAGAGAAATGCAAATAAAATTAACGAAGAAGACGTTGTGGAATTATTCAATCTTCAAGGTCGTCTAGAAGATTTGCAGAATGATACAATTGATATTGACAAATCAATAAGCGTATGCAAAAAAATGCTAGTGAAGCCATACTTCGCTAGTCTTTTGTTGCGTGCAAGTGATGAAAAAACAGCCGAACAACACTACATAGGCTTACATTCATTAGTTGATGACAATCATCATTATTATGTCTTGGATTGGAGGTCGCCAATTGCTAGCATTTTTTATGATGTAGAAGAGGGAAAATGTCAGATAAAAACAGATTCTACCGTTCTTAATTGCTTTTTGGATAGGAAAAGACAGTTTGGGATAGATAACGGCAAATTGTCTTATTATATAGATAGCACGATAAATATCGAAGACGATATATTAAAAGAGGCACTTGCCAAAAATACAACTAGTCAGATGAAATCTATTGTTCAAACTATCCAAAAAGAACAAAATAGTGTAATAAGAGGCGATGAATACAAAAATTTGATTGTGCAAGGTGTGGCAGGTTCGGGCAAAACTGCTATAGCATTACACAGAATTGCGTATATCTTGTACAAGCAAAAAGGCAAAGTTTCATCCAAAAATATCAATTTTATTTCGCCTAATAATGCATTTTCTTCTTATATTTCTTCTGTTCTTCCTGACCTAGCAGAAGAAGATATTGAAAAAGTTCAATTGGATAACATAGCCAGAATCCATCTAAAAAAGCATTTGATAGTAGAGAAAAAGTTTGAACAAATAGAAAGGCTTATAAGTAGTGGGGATTTGGAAGAATACAAATTTAAGACAAGTGTAGAATACTTGCATCTACTACAAAAATACGCTCAAGAAAACTATATTGACAATTTTGACATTGACGACTTTGAAGTGCACAATGTTGTGATAGATAGTAAGAAAATCAAGGAATTGTTTTTTGGCAAGTACAAAGATAGGGATTTGTTTACTAGGCTAAAATGGATAACAGACAATATTTTTGATTTGTATTTTTACAAAGTCAAAAGTGTTGATAGAATATGTAAGTTTAAGCAATTTATTTTTACTAAATTGTACAAGTCTATAGCAAACAAAAATTGTGTCAAAGCTTATATGAATTTCCTTGATTCTATTGGCAAAAAATTGGAACTTGTAGGAAACAAAGTTAAGAATGAAGACGTTTATGGAATACTCTTTTTCAAAATGTTTATATATGGGTTAGACAAATTTGACGATATCAAATTTTTGATAATAGATGAAATGCAAGATTATAGTGCAACACAATTGTACATACTCAAAAATCTGTATGATTGTCCAATAACTATGCTTGGAGATTATAATCAAACACTTGACCCTGCGTCTTCACATAATTTATTTGAGAATATCGACCAAATTTTGAGTGGTGAAAATATCTGTGTGCAATTAAACAAAACATACAGGTCTTCTCAAGAAATTGTGGATTTTTATAATAAAGTGGGGAGAAAAAACAATGTCAACTTTGTTAGCAGAAGTTCAAAGCCTATTGAATTTTTGAAAACAAATAGGGAAAATGAAATTTGTCAATTACATTCAAAGATCAAAGACTTGAAAAATATGGGATATAATTCTATTGCAATTATCACCAAAACAAATGTTATTGCTAGTGATTTGCATAAGAGATTTGAAGATAACAATATTCACTTGAGTTTGATAGACGATAATATTGACAAATACGATAATGGCACTTGCATTATTTCTATTTATAATAGCAAAGGGCTTGAATTTGACGCAGTTATAATATATAATGTTGGTGAGTCTTATAGTAGCGAAATAGATAGAAATCTACTATATATAGCATCAACTAGGGCATTGCATAGTTTAACTATTGAATGCAACGAAGAGAAATTTAGCAATCTACTTGATTGTTATTTGGAGGAGAAAAATGATTAATATTTGCAAAGGAACAAAAGATATTTTGCCAAAAGATAGTTACAAATGGCAGGCTGTTAGAGCAGTTGTTGATACTCTAGCAGATAGATACAATCTCAAGGAGATTTCTACACCAGTATTTGAAAGTACTGAACTTTTTGTGAGGTCTGATGGAGATAGTAGCGATATTGTCAACAAAGAAATGTATACATTTGAGGATAAGGGTGGCAGAAGTATTACTTTAAAACCAGAAGGGACTGCAGGTGTTGTAAGGTCTTATATAGAGAATGGTTTGGGAAATGAGATATTACCTACAAAACTTTTTTATATTACTCCTTGCTATAGATATGAGAAACCTCAAGCAGGCAGGCTTAGAGAACACCATCAATTTGGCGTAGAAATTTTTGGTGCGAATTCTCTTGCTAGCGATATAGAGGCTTTGATGATTGCTCTTGATTTTTATAATAGTTTCGGAATTTCTCCTACAATTAAAATTAATTTTTTGGGTTGTGAAGATTGTAAGACTAATTACAAAACTGCTCTTAGAAAATTTGCTGAGCCACACTTGAGTGATATGTGTGATGATTGTCACAAAAGATACGAAACCAATCCTTTGAGAATGCTTGATTGCAAAAGTACCGAGTGCCAAGCGATTCTTGCAGACGCACCATCAATTACAGAATGCTTGTGTGATAAATGTACTGGGAAATTTAATGAAATCAAGAAAATGCTTACATCTCTTGGTGCCAAATATGAAGAAGACCCTAGGCTTGTTCGTGGACTAGATTATTATACAGATTTGGTCTTTGAATTTTGCGATGAAGACGAGAAATTGGGCAAAAACGCTCTTAGTGGTGGTGGCAGATATGACAAACTTGTAGAAAGTTTGGGTGGCAAATCTACACCAGTAATTGGCTTTGGAATAGGTCTTGAGAGATTGTTTGGTTATTTGGAAGCCAAAAATATTCAAATAGAGCCAAAAAAGAGCGTAGATATTTACATCGCTAGTAATACCGAAAATGAAAATTATGTTATTAAATTCACCCATAGTTTGAGGAAAAAAGGCTTTAATGTAGATAGCGATTTGCTAAATAGAAGTCTTAAATCTCAATTTAAGTATGCAGATAAAATTGGTGCTAGATTTGTTATAGTAATCGGTGACGACGAGATTAACGAAAACAAAATTTCCATCAAAAATATGGAAACTGGTGAACAAATTAAAATTTGGTCAAATGAAGTTGTGGAGTATTTGAGTCAGAATGTTTAGAAGATTGGAATTGTTAATAGGCAAAGACATCGAAAAATTGCACAAATCCAAAGTTATTTTGTTTGGAGTAGGTGGAGTAGGTGGATATA
Source organism: uncultured Christensenella sp. (assembly GCA_964411325.1). Lineage (GTDB taxonomy): Bacteria > Bacillota > Clostridia > Christensenellales > UBA1242 > UBA11490. Next base: position 5,479 of record CAYPKM010000009.1, on the reverse strand, counting down.
TTGCCGAGATGCTAGTGAGGTCTGGCATTGGAAGTATTACAATTGTAGACTATGATATCGTGGATATCAGCAACAAAAATAGACAAATTATTGCCTTAGATTCTACTATTGGCAAAAATAAGGTGGATGTCTTAAAATCTAGATTATTAGATATCAATAGCAATTGTGACATCGTCTCGATTAATGAGAAATTAACTAGGGAGAACATTTCCAAATTCAACCTAAATAGCTATGATTTCGTTATAGATGCTATTGATATGGTTTCTAGCAAAATAGCACTAATAGAATATTGTTATCAAAGCAAATTAAACATAATCAGCGCAATGGGAACGGGCAATAGAATTGGCATTCCCGATGTCAAGATTGTAGACATCTTTGATACAAATAACGATGGACTTGCCAAAGTTTTGAGGCACGAACTTAGAAAACTTGGAATTGATAAACACAAAGTGGTTTATACTACTAATAAAGCAACGCCTTGTGGGAATACTATTGGCAGTGTTGCATACTTTCCTGCAATGGTTGGATGTATGACTTCTGCTTATGTTGTGCAGGAATTATTAAAGTGAGGTTTTTTGTGATGGAAGTAATTGTAAACAAAAATAATTTCAAACAAGAAATATTAGATTTTGAAGGAACTGTAATTGTTGATTTTTTTGGCACGTGGTGTATGCCTTGCAAGATGATTAAGCCTATTATTGAAAAAGTGGCAAAAGAACATAATTGCAAACTTGCTACAATTGATGTGGACGACAACGAAGATTTGGCAAAAGAGTTTTCAATTATGTCTATTCCTCATATCAAAATTTTTAAAAATGGCAAAGAAATTAATTCTTCGGTAGGATTAATAAGCGAAAACAAATTGATTCAATTGTTAAATGAATAGTTTGTTTGCACAGTTTGAAATTGTAATAAGGTATATCGTACTAAAAAATATAATATATTTAAAAGGTGACTATTGACATAGTTGCTTTTTTGTTTTAAAATATATGTAATCAAAAATTTGTGTTTTTTTTAAACTATTTATCAATTAGGAGAGGTTGAATGAAAAGAGTTTATTTGGATAACGCTGCAACTACAGTGCTTAATGGAGAAGTTTTGCAAGAAATGATGCCTTATTTTACTAGTACTTTTGGCAATAGTAGTAGTCTTCATTCTTTTGGAAGAGACGCTGTTGCTGGCGTTGATAATGCTAGAGATATCATAGCCAAAGGCATTGGTGCCAAAAGTAACGAAGTTTTCTTTACTTGTGGTGGAACAGAGGCTAATAACTGGGCTTTGCGTGGAGTTGCCTATGCAAATATCAAAAGAGGTAAACACATTATAACTAGCCAAATAGAACATCATAGCATAATTGACACTTGCAAACAATTAGAGAAAGAAGGTTTCAAAGTTACATATCTTCCAGTTGACAAGAGTGGACTTGTTTCTGTTTCTGACCTTTTGCACGAGATTAAACCTACTACAACCATTGTATCAATTATGGCTGTTAATAATGAAATTGGAACTATCCAAAATCTTAGAGCAATAAGCGATATCGTCAAATTTTATGGTGCGTATTTCCATATTGATGCAGTACAAGCATTGGGTGCTTTCCCAATAAACGTGGATGACTTGGGTGCTGACCTAATGAGTCTCTCTTCACACAAAATTCACGGGCCAAAAGGTGCTGGTGCTTTGTACATTAGAGAAGGTGTCAAAATCAACAAGTTTATGGTTGGTGGTGAACAAGAGATGAATAGACGTGGTGGAACAGTCAATGTTCCAAGCGTTGTAGGATTTGGCAAAGCAATGCAATTAAATTTGAGGGATATGTCATTTAGAGACAAAAAGATATTTGAATTAACTCAGTATTTCATAAGAAAAATCACATACGAAATTCCAGATATCAAAATTAATGGCAATGAATATCAAAAGGTGAATAATATAGTTTCTGTTACATTCAATGGAGTTGAGAGTGAAAATTTGATTATGCTTCTTGACCTAAAAGGAATTGCAGTATCGTCTGGCTCTGCCTGTGCTTCTGGCTCTCTTGAAAAAAGCCACGTACTAAAGGCAATAGGGCTTAGCGACTTTGAAATAAGAGGAACAGTTAGATTTTCTTTTGATATAGATATTACCAAAGACGACATTGATTATGTTGTGAGAACATTGTGCGATGAAGTAAGCAAACTTAGAAAAGACAGTCCAATAAAACAGAAGAAAAAGGAAAATTAATTATGTACAATCAAGATGTAATTGATAGATTAAACAATTTAACAAATTTGTATGCTCTAAAAAATGCAAATATCAAAGTTATCTCCAAGAAAAACGAATTTGGCGATGTTGTTAAGTTTTTTGCACAAATTAATAGTGAAAATGTTATTCAAAGAATTACTTACAAAGCAAGTGGCTGTACAACTTTTGTGGCATTGTGTTCTTACTTTTGCGAAATAGTTGAGGGAAATACTATTTCAAAAGCCACTAAAATTGATGAAAATGATTTGATGAAGTTTTCAAAACTTGACGATAGCAAAACTCACGTTTACAAAATTATCTTGGATACTTTTGCTTTGCTTATCAAAAAATATAATGATGGAATCAAAAAAGGCAAAATTAAGCCTTGCGAACCTATCAAAATTACTGATGTAAAATCTGCCAAAAAAGAAATTAAAAAGAGCAAAAAAGAAAGTAAGACCATTTCAAATTCGGAAATTTTGAGTAGTTTAAAAATGTATTCTTCTAGAAATGCTTCTACTGGGAAAAGTACCAAAAAATCAAGCAGTGCAAGCGCCAAAGCTGTTGTTGTAGAACAAAATGATTTGATTACTACAAGCGTTTCTCAAACTAAGCAAACAAGGACGAAAGTCAGCCTTGCTTTGGAAGGAAGCAAAAAGAAACAAGAGAATTCTAATGCAAAATTAGAAGTAAAGGAAATTGCTAAAAAAGAAAAAGACAATAAAAAATCTGCAACTTCCAAAAATTCAAAACAAGTGGCTGTCAAAAGTGCTAATGCTACTAACGAGTCAAAAAGTTCTAAAACTACTAAAGAATCAAAAAGCATTGCTTCCAAAAATATTGTGACAGACGAAACAAATATAATTAGTACAAGTATTGAGAAGAAATCAAGCAATAGAAAAGGCTTGAAAAGTGCAAAAAGTAAAGATGTAGCCGAAAAGAAGAGTGATGTTAAAACTCTTAAAAAAGAGTCATTGAATAAAGATAAGAAATCTAAAGACAAGAAATCTTTGGAACAGAAAAACAGTGCGAAACAAGAAGTTGTTGAAACTATTGTTGTGCCATCCGTTCAAGAAAAAGACACTATTAGTCAAGAAGTAAATATTCTTCCTAGTCAAAATACCACATACGAGCAGAATGTGGAAATTATTGAGCCTACTCAAGATAGTAACAATCAATTAAGCACTGTGGCTTCGCAAGAAGGTGTGGTAATTACTACAGCCGGTCAAAAAAGAAGTACTATACAAGTAAAAAGGACAATTACAACTACTAGTGAGACCAAACGTAGTGAGATAAGCAATATAGATAATCAAACTTATGTTGAAACAAAAAAATCATTGGAGCACGCAAGATTTTTGGAAAGAAGTACTCAAATTGCTAGACTTGCCGAATTGGGTCAGTCAAGTGAAAAGCAAGTAGCAAACGAAATGAAACTTTCGCATTTATCAGCTTTGAACGAGACTATTAAGAACAAAGAAACAAACGAGAAAATGAAAAACAATTCCAATAGTCTTAATTCAATTTTGGATAGAATCAAATTAAATTCTATAAATAACCAACCAAAAGAAAAGATTGAGAGCAAAAATGAAGTAGTTGTTGAAAGTGTGGTTGTAGAAAACAAAGTTTCAGACAACGACACAAAAGAAAAAGACTCCAAAAAAGAGAAAAAGAGCAAAGATAAACCAAAGAAAGAGAAAAAGTCACTATTCTCTTGGTTTAAAAAATAAATAAACTTATAGTTGATTATGAATTCTCAAATCTAAACGTTTGAGAAGTATAATCAACTTTTTTTGTATAAAAATCTATATATATAGCCAAAATAAACTATATTTATATAAAATTTAGGAGGCAAATATGAAAGATTGTTTAATTATAGGTATGGCATTAGGATTTATAGCAGGAGCTTTGGTTGTTTCAAATAATTCGAATGCTCAAAAAATGGTGGAAAAAGGCAAAAAAGCAATGAAAGAGCAAGTAAAAAAGATTACTGAATAACTTGCTTGCAACGAATGTTTTTTTGGAATAATTTGTCAATTTTTATTTTTCTTAGCTAAATTGATTTTGAGATTTTAAGTTTATGTGTTAATATATACATATGGAAAATTCATATTATAGGATTATGGCACTAGATTATGGTGATGTTAGAATAGGGATTGCTCTTAGCGATGTAACTAGATTTTTGGCGTCGGGTTATGAAAATTATACTCGCGTCAATTTGACATCTGATTGCGAACATATTGCCAAGATTGCTAGTGAAAATAATGTCAAAGTTATTGTACTAGGACTACCTTTGAATATGGATGGCTCCAAAGGCGTGCGTGTAGAGAAAACATATGAGTTTGCCGAAGAATTGAAGAAATATACCTCTGCAACAATTGATTTTCTTGATGAACGTCTTACATCAGTTTCGGCTGAAAAATTATTGATTTCTGCCGATGTGTCAAGGAAAAAGCGAAAAGAAGTTTTGGACAAATTGTCTGCTACTATCATTTTGCAAGATTACCTAGATGTAAAAAAATTTTAAATTAATTTAAGGAGAAAATTAAAATGGCAGAAGAATTTTTATCACCAATTGATATGTTATTGGATGAGAACAACACAGACAATATTAAATTGTACAATGAGGACAATCAAGAAGTAGAGTTTGAACAAATTGCATTGGTTCCAATTGAAGAGAAAACATATGCAATCTTGAAACCTGTTGCTAATATGGAAGGCATTGCAGAAGACGAGGCTCTTGTTTTCGTTATTGACGAGATTGATGACGAAGAATGCCTAGTAATAGTAGAAGACGATGCTATTGTTGATAAGGTTTTTGAGGAATATTATCAAATGTTGAAAGACGAAGGTATTGATATTGAAGAAGAGCCTGCTGAAGAAAATGGTGAGACTCAAGAAACTCAAGAAGGTCAAACTGACGGAAGTCAAGAATAATAATTAATTTTTTGTGCAGAGAGAAATCTTTGCACTTTTTTATTAAAATTACTAAAAATTATTGATTTTTGGTTTTTTTTGTGATATCATTTATTCGTTGAATAATGACGCACCGAATACATTTTGGAGCAAATAATTAAAATTTTGAATAGTTATTTGTCTTCAAAACATTAATTTTACTCTAAAAAATTGATGATTCAATAATTTGTTGGCTAAATTGCTTGATTATTGGAGATTAAAGTATTTGGGAGGAAAAAACAAGGAGGAAAATAAATATGTCAGTAATTTCAATGAAACAATTGCTTGAAGCAGGTGTTCATTTCGGTCA
>CAYPKM010000008.1:0-33058 GCA_964411325.1 uncultured Christensenella sp. | reverse complement strand
TTAGAACTCTATTTTGTTTAATGCACTCACTAATGTTACTTTTTCGGTAGGTGTTAATTTTTGAATTGCATTTGCAATTAATTTTTTGTGTATAGCCTCTCTCTTTTTTCTAAGGCTTGCCCCTGCAGGTGTTAGAGATATTATCACAATTCTTTTGTCTTCTTGACTTTTTTCTTTCGCGATATATCCTTTGTCTTGCAATCTATCAAGATTTGTTGTCAGTGTTCCTGGCGTGATAGATAGTACTTTGGCGATATTATTGGCTGTATTTGTTTTGCTTTTGGTGCATTGAGCAATGGCGTCGAGTGTGTTAAATTCCTTGAGTCCAAGTTCGCTCAATTTTTTGAGAATTTTTTCCTCACTAGATATTACTCTATTATATATTCCTACCATTATTTCTTCTAATATTACATCTAAATTATCCATATCCGTCACTCTTGAATCCAGCCTGCTTCCTCCATTATCTCTCTTATACTATAATTAAAACCCGCCTTAACCGTTCCAATTATAATTAAACAATCTCTGATGTATTCCACATCGCTATTTATTTCTACATCGTCTTTCCTTTCGTATAGCGTGGGGTCGTTGTCTATTACAACTTTGTCTCTCTTTAGACTAGCAATTAATTTTATTTCTCTATTGTATTTCTTTACACAAAAGTCGATACATTCAATAGCCTCTTCTTGAATGTAATTATAGGCGTAGTGGTCTAGCACCAAAATCTCATTTACTATCTCGCTTACACTTCTCAAGTTTTTGTACAGATTGAAATATTTCTCTAGCACTGCATTCATATTTATCTCCTAATTTTGGGGGTCTTATTGGTCTCCCAAAAAATGTATTTTGTATGATTTCATTGCTTCTGCAATGCATTCTTCTGCTTTTTCTTTGCCACCAGTTTCCAAAACTTCTACTTTTTTGTTTTCTAATTGTTTGTACACTGTCAAGAAGTGTCTAAGTTCGTCCATAATGTGTGTTGGCAATTCGCTCACATCTCTATAACCATTGTATTGTGGGTCGCCAAAAGGAATGGCAATGATTTTTTGGTCGCCCTCGTCACGGTCTTTCATATCTATGACTCCTATAGGAAAGCACCTAACAAGACTCATTTTTTCTATAGGTTGACTACACAAAACAAATACGTCTAGTGGGTCGTTGTCGTCACCATATGTTAGGGGAATAAATCCATAATTCATAGGGTAATGTGTGCTTGTATACAAAACTCTATCTAGTATTATTAGACCCGTCTCTTTGTCAAGTTCGTATTTGTTTTTGCTCCCGTGTTCTATTTCTATACAAGCAACAAAGTCATTAGGCTTGATTCTTTCTGCATTAATATCTCTCCAAATATTCATAAATACTCCTTCGTTTAGTAGCACAATACAAGTGCTTTGTAATTTTACTTTCATATTATATATGATTTTGTGAAAAATACCAACTTATTTGCAATTATTTGCATAAATTAGATATATGAGAGGCAAGTATTGCATATTTTGTCCGCTATTATTTGGAAAATATTATTTTTTTTGCTAAAATAAATAAAAATTATACAGAAAAGAGTTGAAATTATGGGTAATTATGTTTCATTGGTTTTGAATATTTTACTAGCACTATTTATTGTGGCGGGGGTAGTATGTGGGCTTATTAGAGGTCTTAGAAAGACTGCTAGTCGTGGCATTTTTTTGGTCTTGACTTCCATTATTCTTTTGTTTGTGTCGGCACCTATTACCAATGCTATTCTCAAGATTAAAATCAATGTTGATTTCACTATCGAAGAGTCAACGCTAGTAGGATATCACAGCATTAATGATTGTGTGACCTTCTTTGTCAAAGTGTTGCTTGGCGAAGAATTTTCTATTCAAAATCCAGAGTTTGTAAATGTTATTACTAGTCTTCCATTACTTGTTTTGAATGTCTTTGTTTATTTGATATTATTCATTGTTTGCAAATATCTATTGTTGCCACTTGATTATCTTTTTTACAAACTTACATTTGCTCCAAAAAAGAAAAAAGCAAATTTGGCGTTTAGCTCTTTTAATAATGAATTTGATGATGATAGCGTAGAATCGCTTCACGAAATTATGAACAAATCAAATGAAGAAAATAGCACTTTGAATACGGATATAACCGTCGAAGACGAAGTGCCAATAACTATTGACCCTTTTGCACAAGTACACAGTGAAGATATTGGCGAAAGTGAAAATAGTGTAGAAGAAGTGCAATCAGAAGGGGTGGATGCATATAGTGATAGTCCATCTGATGGTGGTGTTGTTTTTGTAAAGAAAGATACCGACTATCAAACGCAAGGTGAGCCGGTTATCAAAGAGAATTTTGACAAGCCATCCGAGAGAGAATTAAAGAGAGCGAATAAGAAACAAAAAGTAAATAAGCATCGTTGGTGGGGTGCATTGGTTGGTGCCTTTGTCGGAATGTTTGTAATGATGAATGTTTGTATGCCTATCTATGGAATAATGGATATTGCCGACGAATTGAATGGTGTGAAAATCAAGAATATGTCAGATAGCGAGATTTCATTGTCGGGGCTTACAGATGGCAATGCTGACCAAATAATAGATAATTACGATAGTTCTATATTTTATCCAATTTCCAAATATTTGGGAATAGAGGGTGTGTCGGTAGCCGAATTTAATTATCTAACAACCAAAAAAGTTAATGGCAAAAAGATTGCACTAAAAGGCGATATCAAGAATATAGTTACTACTATTTCCAAAGCTGACGATTTGGTGGGTGTGTACAAAGAATATACTAGTTCGGGGTCTATCACAACCCTTAATCAATCGCAGATATCCACGCTTATAAGTGGTTCAAAAGACTTGTTGGATTTCGCTAGAAAGGTGGGGCTAGTTGATTGCGTTGGAGATTATATCATTCCAGTAGTGTGTACTGTACTTATCAATAACGGAACCAAGTTCTCCGAAAACGAACTTGTGAACAAAATGGCAATTAACGCAATATCTGCACTTGCCGAAGAAAGTGGAATTAATGTGTTTGACGAGACTTACAATATTTTGGATTTGGTAGAATATCTAAATGAGCAGGGTCTGCTTACAAGAATTTTGCAAAATGACTTTAGCGACCCTATTACTATCATCCAAAATTTAGATGGCGACTTTGGTGAGCAATTTACTACCAAACTTACCAAATTGCAGACGGTTAATATTACAATGCCATATCTTTTGAATATCGGACTAAATGTCTTGGAAAATTCTATCAATTATGGATATGTAGAGAATGAATATTCCATAAGTAGAGAAGATTTGACAAACGCATTTTCAAATGTAGTCAGAAATGCGATAAATGTTTTGAATTCGGTAGATAAGTCGTCCAATATTTATTTGACAACCAAATCTTTGGAACCGATTGGAAATTTGATGCAAACAGTCAAAGTATCGGGAATTGTCAATGAACAGACGTACACAAACCTAATCGATTTTGCAATAGAAAAATTGCAAAGTGTGCTTGCTGGATTACTTCCAAAAGAAATGGAAAGTTATTTGTTAGATGAATTTGTAACCAACTTGTCAAAAGTGGATAGATGGGATGAGGAAATGAAAAAAATTTCTAGGGCTGTCTACAAACTTAGAGACGGTGAAAATGGCATACTTGGCGAAAAAATAAAAGGCGAAGCTTTGAGACAAGGAACATCTATCAATTTGGATATGAAAGAGGAAACATTCGAAAATCTTGGTGAAGCTTTGGATATTTTGGAGGGAACGGTACTCTTTGGTGCTGTTACTACCAAAGAAATTGATGATGAGAAGTATCAGGTATCTGGCACAATAAGTATGTTTCTAAGCTTGTTAGACTATGCGGAAGAGACTATCAAAAAAGATATTTCTAATATTAGTTATCACAAAATTACTTCTGTTTTTGATGACGTCAAAAACAATCTAATTACATCCAAACACACTTATGATGTAGAAAACAAATTTTGGGAAAGCGAAATGACTGATATCTCCTCTCTTGCTATAGAAATATATGGTGTTTTGAAATCTGGAAACTTTGAAGTGACAGAAGAATTGGGCAAAGGTTTGGACAAAGCCAAATATTCTATATTGTTTGGTAATGATGCAACAATACAATTAATGTTGTCCGCTTTGGATATTGTTCAAGATGGTATTTTGGGTGAAGACTTTGAAGAGAAATATAATGATGGAAGCGACACATCGCAAAATCAAGTTTTGAATGACAAAATATATGAATTATTTTTGGAAGTAAAAGATAATTTGAAATCTGAGTATATCAAAGAAAGTGTAAAGAAAATATCAACCTTTTGGCAAAACGAACTAAAATACTACAAAAACTTGAAAAACGTAGCTGACAAGTCGTCTAAACTCAATACTGTTGATGATGCCAAAAGCATTGCTCCTGACCTAGACAATTTGTATTATAGCTTAACAATTCCTCAAAGAGAATTGTACAATATAATTGCTTTTGCTATAGACGGAATCAAAAATGAAAATGCAACTGGTGATGTAGACAAAGCAATTAATAGAGTAATAAGCAATATTTCAAGTAGATTGCAGTCGGAAGAGTATATAGCAAGTATTACTGATTTTGAAGACTTTTGGACTATAGAATTTGACCATTTGGCAAGTTTAATGGATATCAAATTTGGGGACGAAGGCGATTACAAAATCAAAGACAACTTAAGTAGCATTGGTGAAAGTCTAGATATGGTCGTATTTGGATATGAAATCAAAGACAATCCGATGACTGAGGAGATAGAGAGTGGCAGTGTTAGGAAGTCGTATTTGCTTCTTGCAAACGACCTAAGAGATGTTTTGGCAAGTGCGATGGATGAAGTTAAAGTGTCAATTTCTTCTTCCTTTGACGACAAAGTTAAGACGTATATCGAAAGTGCTATTGACGATATCAAACTAAACGTTGAGAACACCAAAGACATCCCAATTGTTAGTTTCCAAAAAGAAATGACGCATATGCAAACGCTTGCTAATTTGAAAATAGACAGTTCAATGCTTGTATATCCCACTGGCACAGATTTGGAGATTACTGCCAAACTAGCAGAGAATGCGACTAAATTAGATGCTCTTGGCAGAGAATTAGATAGTATTGCTTTTGCTTATCAAAAGCAAGGAAGCATATACAAATACACAGACAAAATAAACGCAAATAATACAACTAATTCTAGTTTTGTGACTAGACAGATTATCAATAATTTAATAAGTGGCATTTTTGATATTGCCAAAGTCGAGACAGCGGGATTCCCAAGCACCCAAGAAGAAATGTCTAATGAACAAAAAGAAAAGACTGCTTTCAACAATTTGATAGCGGAAATTCAGGGCAATATCAAGAAAACTTCTGATAATGACAAAGTGATGTCTTGGCAGAGAGAATTGTCATACGTTAATTCTTTGATTGAATTAAATAATGGAAAAGAATATGATGTGGATAATGTGGCAGATAATGTAGGCAAAAATTTAGATGCAATAGCCTTTAATGTAATGGCAGATAATGCAAATAAGTTTGACGACATTAAATATACTGACAATGGCTGTGAATACATTCCACAAGTATCGGATGGCAAGTTTGGGGGCAATAGTTTGTTTATAACAAGAAGTGCTATCAAGACTTTGATGTCTAGTTATTTGTCGAGAGTAAAAGAGACTTTTGATGGCAACGAAGATGACATTGAAATAGAACAAAAAACACTTGTAAATGATATTATAGATAATAGTACACGAGTAATAGCAGAGACTGATGAAAACATTTCGGGGAAATATTATAAAAACACTTCTACTTGTTTGAGTCAAATGTCAAAAATCAAAAAAGACATTGATGAGAAAATTGAGTTGTTTGAAAGAGGCAGTAGTGCATTGACCGAAGAGAATTCTCTTGAGATTGATGAGTTGTTGGAAGACTTCCAAGGCGACCCTATTGTGGGGATATCTCTTACTCGAAGAGTAGCATTGCTAATCTTGAAGAAAATGGACGCTCCAACCAAACCAATTGGTATTGACAATATAGATAATGCAATTACTTATTACAATGGCTTAATTAGTTTTTATACAAGTAGAAATACAAGCGATTATAATAATGTATTAGAACACTACAAGACAAGCGAAACAATCTCTGAAGAATATTATCCAAATCCATTTGTTACTTTGTACAAGAAAATTAATAATATTTTATAATTAAGTTTATTTAAAAAACTCTACTTACGATTGAAGTTTAATTCAATAATAAGTGGAGTTTTTTTGCGTGTAAAAAAAAGACAATTAATTAAAATTGTCTTTGCTAAATTCATATAGGGCAATGCCAACTGACATAGAAAGATTTAGACTGTCTATTGCGTTTGAATGTTTGATAATTATAGGTGTGCCGATATCCAAAAAACTATCGCTTAGTCCACTTGCTTCATTTCCAAAAATTAATGTGTGTGGGGTGTCTTTTTGTGTTAATTTTCCTAAGTGTACATCTGCCTTTAGCATAAAAGGATATTTGGCATTTTGATTGACTTTTTGATAGTCTTCGAATGTGTCGAATAATTGAATATTGATACCAAATATTGCCCCCATACTAGCCCTAATAACTTTGGGGTCGAATATGTCTATGCAAGGTTTGATGATGGCAAGATTTTGATAACTAAAGCCAGACATCACTCTAATGATTGTGCCTAGATTTCCCATATCACTAGGGGAGACTAGCAATACTTGATTTTGTGAATTGTCTATTTGCATATCGTATTTTTTGAATACGCCTACAATGTAGACATTGCCTTTGCCAGACAATTTCTCTATCAACTTTCCATTAGTTTTGATAGGTATGTTTTTACTTCTTGCTAGGTTCAAAATTTTGTTTGTGTCGGGAGTATTTTCCATCTTTTCGTGAATTAATATTTCCACTACTTGAGTACTATGTTTGCTTATTAATTCATAGGTTGGAAAGGCTCCAAAACTATAACAAATATTGCTCTCTTTTGAGTATTTTTTCAATTCCATATTATTGGTCTCTTTGTGTTTTATTATTTATTTTTTATATACTTTCTGTCTTAGACTGCATATAGTTTGTCACAAAAGTGCGACTTTTTGTCAAAACTTATTTTATGTAATTATGGTCAAAATCGTATTTAATTACCTTTGATTAAACATATTTGGGTCTTTTAGTATTAGTTTTATAACCTCTCTTTTTAGCGAATTATCCATAGGTGCACCTGATGCTTTTAGGTGTCCGCCACCACCATATATAGAGGCTATTTCAGCGACATTCAAATCGTCTTTTATGCATCTAAAAGACAAGCCTTGTTGCATATTGATAATGACAATGAAGTCAAGGATGTATGAGTATTTTTGGGCTAGATAATTTCCTAGCAGGCTTCTATTGCTTTCGGCAAATACAATGCCACATTTTTTGCCGTGTAAGGTTGCTTGAAACATTGTCTTTTCTGTTTCTTCCAAATATCTTTTTATTCTGTCTTGTTCTACTTCTAGCAAATATTCTTGCTTTTCGGTAAAGTAAAAAGTTTTGTTTTCTTTGAAAAACTTGACGAAATATTTGATGTATGCATCTCTTCCCAAAATGTCGTGTAGGTCGTTGAGTTTTTTGGCTTCTACATCATTTGTTTTTACCCAATCCCAAGTGTCGCTAAGTCTTATTAATTCTGCATAGTGTTCTATTGCTTGATTGTCAAAAATGTCGGGGTACTCGCTTTTTAGGTATTTGTACAAAAGAGATGTTGCACATTCGTTTATTCCATCTTCGTTGGTGCTAATAGCACAGCCAAAAGGATAGTTGTTGGCAACTAGATTAAAGGCGTGATGGTCGAATAGGTGAAAGATTTCGCTTTTGCCAGTATTCATTATCATCTCGCACGTTTCTTTGTCTAGTGTCAAGTCTGTTATAAAAATCTCGTCATAGTTTAGATATGTTTTGGTTTTGATTAATTCTTGAACTTTGGGAATTATGTCGTTTGCGTTTAGCAAATTGTAATCCAAGTTTTCTCTAATCAATTTCAAAAATATAACGGGGCTTATTCCGTCAGGGTCTGCTTTGTGTGTTAAAAGTAAAGTTCTCATATTGTTCCTTTTATTTATTATATTCTATAATTCTTTTTGTAATAATTTTTTAGTCTGCCGTTGCTTATTTTTCCACCACCCAAAGGTATGGATATGTGGGTGACGGCATATATCCCATTTGACAAATCTGTATCTATTTCTTCGCCGTGTATATATTTTTTGGCATCATCTTGGGATAGTTCTATTTTTTGTTTGAACAAGTTTCCATATGTATGATAAAATTCGTGTGAAATTTTTAGGTTGTCTTTTTGGATAATTCCAAGTAAGCATCCGATATTTAATATGTTTAAGTTTTTGACATCGATTTTTTCTTTTGGCAATACAAATATCTCATCATTTTTCTTTAGATAATCAAAGTCTATTTGATTGCAGTCAAGAATGTCTTTTAGTGTTTTGTTTATTAGTGTTAATTCTTTGTTGTTGACCTTTTCAAATCCTCGTATGTTATATTCTCTAGGTATGTTTATTTCTCGTCCTTCTCCTCTTTTGGTAAATAACGCCATAAACTGCCCCTCGCCTCGATGTTTGTGGGGATATCTTCGCCACGAGTAATCGGTGTGGGTGTCTGCTATCTTTATTCCACTTTCGCAAACAGATTTGAATTTGTCATCAAGTATTAGTTCAAAGTCTTGGTTGTTTTTTAGAAAATTGTATACGACTTGCTCGTTTTCTCTAATGTCATATGTACAGGTGGAATAAACTAGATTTCCACCAACTTTTAACAAGTCTTTTACGCTTTCCAAAATTTCTAATTGTCTTTTGACATTGCTATCTATGGCATTGGGGTTGTAACAATTAATGTCGAAATTATTTTTTCTTATCATTCCCTCGCCACCACACGGAGCGTCTACCAAAATTTTGTCAAACAAACAATTTGCTTTTTGCAAATCTTCGGGGCTATTGCAAGTAATTATGCAATTTTCAAAGCCCATCCTTGTTATATTTTCTTCCAGTATTTTGGCTCTCTTGTATACAATTTCATTGGAAAGCAACAATCCAGCACCTTTTAATTTTTCGAGTATTTGAATGGACTTGCCACCGGGAGAAGCACAAACATCCAATACAATGTCATTCTCCTCTATGCCTAGTAATTCTACTGGATACATTGCGCTTGGTTCTTGAGAGTATATTATTCCTAAATGATTAAATAAGTTTTCGGAAAATTTGAATGAATCTACATAATAGCCGTTGGATATTAGTGGGATTTTTTCGATATGCTGGTCAAAGCAATTCTCAAATGTTTTTGTATCAATCTTATTTGTGTTGACTGTTATTCCTTTTTGTGCAGGTTTGTCTAGCGATGCCAAAAAATCGTCACAATCACACCCCAACATAGTTTTCATTTTTTCTACAAAGTCTTGTGGTAAATTCATTTTACTTCCTATCATTTTTATTTAAACATTGTATCATAATATCATATTTTTTGTGTTTAGTCAAAGCATATTGACCGTTGGTGCTTGTGAGGTAGTGTGTGAATGATAGAGACAAACCTAATTGTCGTGGTGGGAAATGTGGGGATGTTTCTTAATTTTTTATTTTTTCAAATAAAATTGTAATTTTTTAGCAATTTATTTGTCAAAATAACTAAAAAAGAGATATATTAATAAAAAAGGAGAAATTTTATGGAATTATGGACGAAAGAACACACAATAGCCATTATTCCTACTTTTGTAGTGATGGCAATTGTGTCTATTTTGCTAGGGCACTTTCTCAAAGATAAAGATGAGAGATACAAATTGATTCCTATCAAAATAATTGCAGTCATCATTATCGTTTTGGAGATATGGAAACAGATAGAGAGTTTTTTGGATGAAGATGGATATAGCTTTTATAGAATACCTCTTCACTTTTGTAGTTTGTTTGTGTTTTTTATTCCATTATTTGCCTTTTACAAGGGTAAGTTTTGTGAGATAATAAGGTCATTCACAACGATTTGTTGTATGATGCTATTTGTTTTTATGTGCGTTTATCCCAATATGATTTTTTCGGCAGGCAATGTCAGAGATTATTTCTCTTTCTTCATAGATTTTCATACGGTAACTTTTCATCTGCTTGTGTGCTTTGCTTTTATGCTTATTCTTTCACTTCGTTTGTATACTATTGAAACCAAAAGAGATATGAAAATAATTATAATAGGATACTCTATTTATTGTGTAATTGCCGGCATTATGGCACAGGTTTTAAAGACCAATTACAATGGATTTTATCGTTGCAATATTGATGCTATTCGCGAGATTCAAGAAAGTCTTATTTCAAGCATTGGCTGGTTTGGACAATTTTTGTTTGTGCTTGCAATGTCGATAGCCACTATTGCATTCGGATACGCCTGCTATTGGCTATTTAGGGGAATATTTGCATTGTATAATGTAATCAAAAACAAACTCAAAAAAGCAAAGAATGAGTAAACATCTCCATTAAAAAATCTTAATATTATATACAAAAAAGTGTCAACATTGTTGACACTTTTTTGCTCCATATTGTTATTGCTTGCGTTTGTAATTTAGCACATAATTTAACTTGCAATTTTGCTTATGACTAAGTCCAAAATTAAGACGTCTCTAGCGATGGGATTTGTCTGTGTTTCAAACAAGATTATTTTCTTAATATTTACTTGGGAAAATCCGAATTTGTTGTATTAAATCACTTGACAAATTTTGACGGGGGGGGGGTATAATGGCTATAATAGGACGTTTTTTAAAACAAGGGAGGAGCAACGCCGTGAAAAGGCTGTGGAAATATGTATTATGTGCGTTGTTTGTAATTTGTGCTGGACAGATGTTTTTTGCGTGTGACAAACAAGAAGAACATATATGTGATTATGTTATACAAAAATTCAATAAATATGGACACTGGAAAGAGTGTGAGTGTGGAAGCAAAGGTGAGGTATTAGAGCATACATTTGATGTTTCTATTCAAGATGATAGCACTCTTAAAACCAAAATGATATGTGGGGTTACGCCTACCCAATATTATTACAAATGTTCTTGTGGTGCTTTGGGAGATAATTACTTTGAACTGGATGACAAAAAAGATTATCACGTTTTAGATGATAATGGGGTTTGTATTGGTTGCTCAAATACAATTTTTAAATGTGAACATATAGAAGTTACTGAAATATTTTTGGATGAAAAAGATGTGGATTGTCCAGCAATGTTTGAATGTAATGATTGCAATATTAAATATATGAAATCTTTGAGATATTCAGATATGAATATGCCTATTGTAAATATTGTAGGGGATGTGGCTTCTGCTACCAAAGAAAATAAAGTGAATATTTCCTTTAATTATTATGGTGAAGAGGAGTTTTTGGATAAATCTGGCACAATTAAATGGCAAGGAGATTCTAGTATTGGATTTCCAAAGAAAAATTATAGTATAAAACTAGACAAAAAAGTGAAGATAAATAGCGATTGGGGCAAACAAAAGAAGTATTGCTTAAAGGCTAATTACAACGACTTTTCACAAGCAAGAAATGTAGTGTCTGGCAAATTGTATTCGCAAATTGCCAAGACTAGAGATTTGGAAGATGATATATCCAAATTAAACAATTCTGGAGTTGTTGACGGCTTTCCTATTTTGGTTTATCAAAATGGAGTATATCAAGGTTTGTATACGTTCAATATTGCCAAAGATAAGTGGATGTTTGGAATGGAAGATAGCGATGAGAAAAACCAAGCAATTTTGCAAACTAAATTGTGGAATGAGGAATGTTATTTGAGAAAAGAAATAACTTATGATTTGCAAGAAGGCATAGCACTTGAGTTTTATTCAAATGAAGAAAGTGAAGATGATAGTTATGAGTGGGTTGTAGATAGCTTTAATGCAATGGTTAGATTTGTAAATGATAACGATGGACAAGATTTTATAGATGGTATTCGTGATTATATAAATGTTGAAAGAACGATTGATTCGTTTATTTATACAAGTGTTATTCGAGGTGATGATAATATTGCCAAAAATATATTATGGGTTACTTTTGATGGGGTTAAGTGGCTACCTAGCATGTATGATATGGATAGTACTTGGGGATTGTATTGGAATGATGTACAACCAAATGCTCACGCGCCATTTAATTTAAGTACTTCTTACAATATGCTGTGGTCGAAATTATATGCTAATTTCAAAAGTGAAATAGAAACCCGATACAAAGAATTAAGACAATCTGTTTTGTCTGAAACAAATATTGAAATGGTTGTAAATGAATTTTTTGACAAAATTCCTAATATTGTTTTTGAAACTGACTTGAATAAATGGAACAATAAAACTGCCAGTTTTGTAAGTGGAGATTATGGAAGGTGTCAAATGATTTATTGGATGAGGGAACATCTATTATATATGGATAGCCAGTTGAGTAATTAACAAAAAAGTCAATTAAACAAATTAATGTTTAATTGACTTTTTTGCTTTTAAAACTCGCTTAAAATGTTTTTCATAAAGGATATGATTTCGTCGCTATATCTTTCGTCATTGAGGGAGGCAATTATATTGCCCTTTACAAATCCTAGAGGATTGCCGAAGTCAATTCTGTCGCCAATGATTATTTTGCCCAAAAGATCGTTTTCTTTCATTAGCGAAAAGAAAGCGTCTGTTAGGTAAATTTCGCCATTGCTGTGGGTCAAGCATTTGTCGATTGCTTGGAAAATTTCGCTTTTGAAAATTCCTCCACCTATATAACATATGTCGCTAGGCGAATTTTCTATGCTTGGCTTTTCTACAATGTTGGTTATGACCAAATTTCCTTCTTTGTTTTCGTAATCTATCATTCCATATTTTTGGCAGTCTTTAATTTCTATTTGTCTTAGTGGCAAAATGTTTGCATTAGTTCTTTCAAATTCTTCTATTAGTTGCTTGGCAAAACTTTGACCAATAATAATTTCGTCGGGAAAGGACAAAATAAAAGGTTCGTTGCCTACAAAGTTCTTTGCCATTTTGACGGCGTATCCCGTACCTTTGGCGTTGATTTGACGCACAAAAGAAATGTTGATCCCTGAATAAATATTTTTTAATTCTTCCAACAAATCAAATTTGCCAGTAGAAGAAAGTCTATCTTCCAATTCTATATTTCTATCATAATAATTTTCCAAACACTCTTTGTTTCTTCCCAAAATTATTAATATATCTGTAATTCCGTTGTTTTGGAAGTCTTTGACAATATAATCAATGGCTGGACGATTTAGTATTGGCAACATTTCTTTTGGAATGCTTTTGGTTATTGGTAAAAATCTAGTTGCAAGTCCACCACACAATATTATTCCTTTCATATCTTTACACCTCGCTAATTTTTTTGATGAGACTGATTAAACAAAAACTCCATCAAGTCTTTTAAAAACAATCTGACATTAATTATTTTACTATATTTTTATGCTTTCCCCAAGTAATTTGTTTCATTTAGTTTGGTTTGTGTAGGTGCAAAATTAAATTACTCAATATGTTTGATTATATCGACAATTTGTGCTAAAATACATTCGGGTTATGCAAAATACAATAGGAGTTATTTATGATAGATGTATTAGGCAAGTTTTTTGTGGGTATATTTGGCAAACAATCTTGGATTGCGACAATACTTATTAGTATGTTTCCGTTGGTAGAATTAAAAGGTGGCATACCGGTGGGGATGAGTGTTGATTTTTGGGGAGAGAATGCTCTAAACGGCACACAATCGTTTTTGTTTGCAATGCTTGGCAGTTGTTTGGTTGTGCCAATTGTTGCCCTAATTTTTAAGCCTATCGTTAATTGGCTAAAGAAGACTAAACTTTTTAGAAAAATTGGACAATTGATAGATGAAAAGGTGAAAAACCATTCTGAGAGTATAAATCAAAAGACGAAAGATGAAAAATCTCAAACCAAGAAAACGTGGTTAAAAGCATTGTTCATTTTTGGCTTTGTAGCAGTTCCTTTGCCTTTGACTGGTGTATGGACTGGTACTTGTGTGGCTGTGGCTATAGGATTGAATTTTTGGCAAACTGTTTTGTCGTGCGTACTAGGAAATATGGTTGCAGGTCTTATAATTGTAACTGTCTGTGCTGTTTTTCCACAATTTACCACAGTTCTCTTTTTGATAATACTTGCAATAATTGTTTTGCTTGTATTGTGGGCAATAATTAAATTGATAATCAAAAATAGTAAGAAAAAGAAAGGTGGCGAGCAGATAGGTCAAACAATTGCAAGCGATGAGTATCAAGAGAATATGTCTTCGCAAAAAAGTGGTGATGTGGAGATTGTAAGCGTCAAAGAAAATGTAATTGAAGAGATTCAGAAAGATGAATAATTCAATAAACAAACTCGGTCTTTGTGGGGGCTCACATTTAAGATTGGGTTTGTTTTTTGTTTGTGATACTGGTAGAAATTGTGTTTTTGCTGGACTATGAAAAATGCAAAAAATAATATTCATAGTTTGAAAATATGTTTTCTTTGTGATATTATATAATTGTATAGAAGATGAGTTCAAAACAAAGTTTATACAAATAAAGATTTTGGATGGATGAAAATGCTTATAGATTTTACCAAGGTTACCAAAGATTTCGGATTTGGAGAGGTGTTTAAACCCCTTTCTTTTTCATTAAATAATATGGATAGGATTGCGTTGGTGGGTAGAAATGGATGTGGCAAAAGTACAATACTCAAAATGATTGTTGGCAAGGAAACACCAACCAAGGGGAATATTGTAATTGCCAAAAATTTAACTTTTGCTATGCTCGACCAAACGTCGGCAGATAAGATGGATGATAGAATAGTCGAAGAAATTTTGAAAGAACCTTTCGCCAAATTTTTTGAGAGACAAGAGTCTTTGAATATATTACAAGAAAAGATGTCGAGGGCGACTGGTGACGAATTGGATAGACTAGTTCAAAAGTATAGTGATATGCTAGAAAAATTTGTAGCAGATGGTGGATATGATGTCGAGCAGAATATAAACTTTGTAGTGAATGGACTCAAGATAGAAAAGAGATTGCTCCATAGTCCATATGCTACACTTAGTGGTGGAGAAAAGACTTTGGTACAGTTTGCCAAAATATTGCTAACAGACCCTGATGTTTTGCTTTTGGATGAACCCACCAATCATTTGGATATAGAAAGAATAGAATGGCTAGAGGGGTATTTGCAAAAATTCAAAGGTGCTGTGATTGTTGTATCTCACGATAGATATTTTTTGGATAAAGTTTCTAGGGTTATTATAGACGTGGAAGATGGTGAAAGATATGTGGGAAATTATTCATATTTTGTCAAAGCAAAAGAAGAAAAAGAATTAAAAGAATTTGAGCAATACAAAAATGAACAGAAAAAATTAGAACAATTAAAAAGTGCTGTCAAAAGACTTTATGAATGGGGCGAAAGGGCAGATAATCCATCTATGTTCAAAAGAGCCAAAGCGATTCAAAAAAGAATTGACCAAATAGAAGAAAATGGAATTGAAAAGCCAAAGAAAAGAAACGACCTCAAATTGTCTTTGGGTGCGAGTGATAGAGGATCCACTGTTGTCTTTGATGTGAGAGACTTTTCACTGATACTCGGTGACAAAATTTTGTTTGATAATGCAAATCTCCAGATGGTTTCTGGCAGAAAGATAGCAATTGTTGGCAAAAACGGAACTGGCAAAACCTCTCTTATTAAATGTTTGCTTGGAGAAAATCCCAATTATATGGGAAGTATAAAAATAGGTGGTAGCATCAAAATTGGATATCTATCGCAATTGCTTACTTTTGATGGTGAGAAAGAAAGTGTGCTGTCTTATGTTACTTCTCACACCGAATTGAAAGAGGGGGAGGCAAGACGACTACTTGCCAAATATTTCTTTTTCAAAGACGATGTAGAAAAGTCTGTAGGCTCTCTTAGTGGTGGTGAAAAGGTGAGGGTAAAAATAGCGTGTATGCTCCAAAGCGATATTAATACTTTTGTGTTTGACGAGCCTACAAACCATATAGATATCTTTACTAGGGAGACGCTAGAAGAAGCAATGAAAAAATTCAAAGGCAATATTCTATTTGTCTCTCACGATAGATATTTTATAGATAGTGTTGCAGATGGTATTTTGGAAATTAAAGATGGGAAGTTGAAGTTGTATTCGGGCAATTATTCTGATTACAAAAATAAAGATATTCCAAAAGTGATGGAGGAAGATACTATTAAAACTAAGGCTATCAAACCTCCAAAGATTAGCAAAGGTGGTAAGTGGTGATGAAGTGTAAACATTCCAAATTTTGTGGTGGATGTAGCGATATCGAAAAAGATTACAATTGCTTGCTCGAAGAAAAACAAAAATATGTGAATAGTCTTTTTGCGGATGTTTGTAGCAATATTCATCCTATTGCACATAATTATTATCCATACAAATATAGAAACAAACTGCAACTAGCGTTTAATCAATTGAAAGGCAAAACCATAATGGGCTTTTTTGAAGAGGGAAGTATTAGAGTTGTGGATATTGATGGGTGCATTCTTAATGGCGATTGGTCGTACAGTCTAATATCAATTCTTAGAGAATATTTGTCTAGATTCAAAATTAGAGGCTTTGATGGTAGTAGTGGCGTTTTGAGATATGTGCACGCTAGGTGTATAGAAAACAAACTTCAATTAACATTGTGTGTAACGACAACTAATTTTTCTGGGAGGGATTGGTTGTACAAGAAACTTTGTGAGAAGTTTTCTTCAGTATCGTTTTATTTAAACATCAATAATCGAACAGATAGGGCGATTTTTGACAAAGTGTTTAAGCATATAGCAGGAGATAGATATCTAAAGTTTGATTTTTGTGGGGTGAATGTTTGTTTGGAGCCTGCATCATTTTTGCAAGTGAATTTGGGTGTGGCAGAAAAAATGTACAAAAAAGCAAGTGAACTTTTGAATATCAAAGATAATACTACGATATATGATTTGTATTGTGGAATAGGAATAACATCGCTAATGTTTGCCAAAAAAGCAAAAGGGGTTGTTGGTATAGAGGAAAACTCGTCGGCTATTAACAATGCGAAAAATATGGCAAAAATAAATAATGTAAATAATGTGAAATTTTTGTGTGGCAAGTGTGAAGATAATGTAAATGTCTTAAGTGAAAGTGATGATGTTGTCGCCTTTTTGGATCCTGCCCGAAAAGGGTGTGAAAAGGCTGTTTTGGACAAACTAAAAAGTGTTGGTGTGAGGACTATTGTATATATGAGTTGTAATGCTGATAGTGCGTTAAGAGACATAAAAATACTAGTTGATGACAACAAATATATGCTTACTGACATTTTTCCATATGATATGTTTTCTTTTTGTGGTGAACATTTGGAATTGCTTGCTGTGCTTCAATTGCAATGATTTAATTGGGAGATATTAATAATGAATGAAAGAGAAATGATGAAATTGGCAGAGAGTATGGAAGAATTTTCTATAAGTGATTTTACTCTTGAAGACCTTGAGGAAATGAGGGGCGGCAAGGGGAATTTCAAAGAAAAGTATTTCGAATATTATGATGATGTCAAAGATAGAACAAGAAAGAAACAAGATTGGTAATTGGTAAATGAATAAAAAGATTTTGGAAAGAATAAAAGAAAAAGTCTATGCACTTCCCTCATCGCCCGGCGTATACAAGATGTTGGATATGTATGGCAATATCATATATATTGGCAAAGCAAAAAATTTGAAGAAGCGTGTGTCTTCATATTTTTTGAATACTCAAAAGTTACCCAAAGTTCAAACAATGGTGGATAATGTTTTTGACTTTGAATATATAATTACATTGAGTGAATTGGAGGCTTTGAATCTTGAAAGCAATCTTATTCATAAGCATCAACCTTTTTATAATATCCTGCTCAAAGATGGCAAGGCTTTTCCTTATATTAAGATTGATATCAAGTCAGACTATCCTCAAGTTCAAATTACTAGAAAAGTGAGAAAAGATGGCAGTTTGTATTTTGGCCCATATTTTAATAAGATTAATGCGAGTGTACTTTTGAAAATTATCAGCAATACTTTTAAACTTCGTGATTGCAATTTGAATCTTGTCCGTCGTCAAAAGAGAGAATGTTTGAATTATCATATTCAAACCTGTCTAGCCCCTTGTACGGGAAGATGCACGAGAGAAGAGTATTCTCGTGAGGTAGACAAGGTGGTTGATTTTTTGAAGGGTAATCTGACAGAAGCCAAAGAGATATTGACAAAAAAGATGATGGCTTATGCCGAAATGGAGATGTTTGAAAAAGCAATTGAGATTAGAGATAGTTTGACATCTATAGAAAATATTGATGCTCAAAATGTGACTGGGCTTGCCAAAGAATGCGACCTAGATATATTTGGTTTTGCCGAGAATGGTTCTTCGGCAGTAGTTACTGTTGCTTGCATTAGGGGAACCAAAATGATAGGACTTAGTAATTACAATGTGATAGATGCTAGCATTAGCAAATATGATATTTTGACCAATTTTGTGACGCAATATTATATGTCAAATGGCGCTATTCCCAAGGGTGTCGTTTTGGAAGAGAGTGATGAAAACTTGAGTGCTTGGTTAAACGAATGTGCGGGCAAAAGGGTGACTATATATAGTGGTTCAAAAGGCATATATAGTAGACTTTTGAAAATGGCAAACGATAATGCTAGTGAGTATTTGGAAAAGTCTATAGAAAAAGATAAATTGTACGAACTAAAAACACTAGGTGCTATCAAAACTCTACAAAAAGTGTGTGGGCTTACTTGTTTGCCCAGAAGAATTGAGGGTTATGATATTAGCAATCTTGGTGGAACAAATACAGTGGCAAGTATGGTGGTCTTTATTAATGGTGTGCCTGCCAAAAAAATGTATAGGAAATTCAAAATTGATATAGATGGTCAAAATGACTTTAGGAATATGCACGATGTTTTGACAAGACGAATAAATGAATTTCACGAAAAGAAAGATATTAGTTTTTCCGAACGTCCCGATTTGATACTAATAGATGGGGGAATTATTCAATTGACTTTTGCCAAAAATGCACTTATTGAATGTGGCGAAGATATAGATATGATATCTCTTGCCAAAAGAGAAGAAGAGATATATCTAGTGAGTGGAGACAAAGTGATTTTGACTAAGGATAATTTTGCTTTGAGACTTTTGCAAAATGTAAGAGATGAGAGTCATAGATTTGCTATTGCCTTTCAAAAATCTCTTAGACAAAAAGATGCCCTTTCGTCGGTTCTCCTAAAAATTGACTTGGTTGGCAAAAAGACGGTTAATTTGCTTTATGAAAAATTCAAATCGCTTGACGCAATAAAGTCGGCAAGTGTTGATGACCTTTCTGCTGTAAAAGGCGTGGGCAAACAAATAGCATATAATATATATAATTATTTCCATAATTAATCCAAAAAAATAAAAGTGCCTATTGAATATCTTACTTCTTTGTGTTATAATATAATCAATCAAAGGGGTCTTAAATTATGGGAAAAGATAATAGAACAAAGAAAATGGATTTGCATTATCATACTACCGGTTCATCAGATGCACAGTGTAGTTTTTCGGCTTTGAAAGATAGGGCTGTAGGGATGGGGCTAGAGTACATTGCACCGACCGACCACAATAATTTGTCGCCCATTATGAATTATTTGACCAAGAAAAGTCTAAATAAAAAACTAGCGTATCACGATATTGATGGTGTCAAATTGATTCCTGCAGTGGAATGTACTTGCAGAATTGAAGAGAAGTGTGGCAAGAATAGAAAGGGCAAGCCTTCCAAGGTTCATTTGCTTGTGTATGCGCCCGAAATGTTGGGGACAAACTTGTTTGTTAAGCTAATGAAAATTAAACATCTAAATGATATTGAATATGACTTTGGCCCACTTATCCAGATGGCAAACTTGAAAGATGTAGAAATTAACGAAAAAGATTTGCGTTCGTATATCAAGGTAATGAGGGATGTGGAGAAAGGGTTCTCCTCTCTTAGCAAAAAATCAACTTATGATTATTTCAGAAAATATTATCCGAAGTTGTTTAAAAATTGGAATGATTTTGAAGCTCTTTATAGAGAAATTCAAGAGGCTTCTAGACTAAACTTAAACGCCAAAGACGTTGTGGACTTTGCTCATAGTGCAGGGGCTTTTTGTACAATGGCTCATCCAAGTTTGTCTATGGCTCAGATGAAACAGCCTGAAAAAAGCCTTGATTGTCTAATTGATTATGGTATTGACGGTTTTGAAACAATGTATCCGGCTATGAACAAGGCAACTGCAGATATTATCAAGCACGCCTGCGATAGACACACCTTTGACAATCCTATTATTGAGACTGGTGGCAGTGACTTTCATAGACCAGTAGGTTGGAGAGATTTGGGTAGATTCAAAGATTATAATAATGACAAAACACTTTATATTCGCACAAATGACTTTCCTGTTTTCAAAAAAGAAATAGAACAATTGAATGAGGTTAGAAAAGATGGTACTTTGACGCATAGAAAGTACAAGACAGAGAAACCTGAGATAATGAAATCAAAATTTGACGAAATGAAAATGTTTGTAGAGCAAAACAAGTGTTGGGAGGGTAAACTTCCTGTATTTGATAGTACTAGGGAAATTGTTATTCCAGAATTCGACAAGGAGTTGGAATTATTCCATTAAAAATAAAAAACCAGTTCAAAAAAATGAACTGGTATTTTTTTATTTTTTGAGCATACACCACAAGACCACACAAACTTGCATAGGAATGCCAAGTATGAATACTAGCCAAATATTTTGGCTCAAAAATTGAACATAAAAGCAAGTAAGGAGCGACCATATTAGTGCTGAGCGTGTGATTATAGAATAAAGCCTTTTGCCCCAAATATAATTGAATATATCAGAGACAAGTGCTGTTACTGGTACTGCCCACAAAAACATTATCCAAGGATGGTCGCCTAGTTGCAATCCTGCATATACGTAAATACAAGTGGCAAGCAACCAAACAAAAGTAATGGCAAGTAGCACGATAATTATTCTATTTCCTAGTACAATTTTGCTAGGTGTCGCCCTTTTCTTTTGGTCTTTGTTGGTACTGACCAAATATTGCAATTCTACACCAAAAAGATTGCAGAGTTCGCACAAAACTTCAATAGATGGCATAGTGTCGCCTCTTTCCCATCTAGAAATGGCTTTGTCGCTATAATGAAGTTTGTCGGCAAGTTCTGATTGGGTCATCTTCTTTTCTTTTCTGAGTTCGCTTATATTTTGTGCAATTATCTTTCTATAATCTTCCATTATTCACCATGCTTTAAGTAGTTAATACAAGTATTATATCAAATAATTTTTTTGTTTGCAATGGTTTTGACGGATATTAATTCTCATATTCTACAAAAATGAGAGTGGGGTGAGAGTGTCTACTTAGAGTAGAATGCCACTCTCAGAAAATGGTTTGAAAGATTATATTGAAATTTGATAAATACTGTAGTATAATTTACTATGTAAATTAATTTTGGCTTCAACATAAAATGCGTTGAGGCTTAAATAACATTGGAGATTTTTATGACGAAAAAGAATTGGTGGAAATGTTTGTGTTTGATGCTAGCATCCCTAGCGCTTAGTGGATGTTCTCTTTTGGAAGGCTTATTGTTTACCAAATCCACAGTGCCAGAATTCTCATTTAGCGGATATGTATTTGCTGATGGCAAGGCTTTGGAAGGAGCCAAAGTTGATTGTGGCATAAGTTCTACAGAGACTGATGAAAGCGGATATTTCAAATTTTCAAATATCAATAGTGTTGTTCAAGTAAGTGCCAGCAAGGATGGCTACCTTTTTGCAGACGACTTGATATTCGTTAGCAGTCTTTCTTCCAATGTTAATTTTTCTGGATACAAACTTTTTGACAAGTCTGGCGTTGTTAAAAATAGCAATGCTATCGTTCCTAATGTTGAGATTAATGCTACTAGCGAAAATGGTACATACGAAACTATGTCAAATGAGTTTGGTGAATTTTATTTGCCAAACTTGGCAGGTCAGGTTAAGGTCACTGCTACCAAAGATGGATATAATTTCTTCAAATCCTCTTTTACAATAGATTACGAAGATGACATAGTTATTTCTGGAATGACCAATATTTCGGGTAGACTAAATGTTGATGCTGATGCGTCTAGTTCGGATTTTCAATTAAAAGTAAATAATAGTGTCGTGGAATTAAATGATGATTTGACTTTTGTGGCAAACGACGTAGAGCCGGGTGCAGTAATTGAATTGTCATCAAACGATTATTATGTAAGCAATAAAAGACAAGAGATATTGTCGGCAACTGACCCTATAGTTTTTGATTGCTACAAATATTACACTGTGACCGGCAGTATCGTTTGTGGAGATGTTGCTATGAGTGGCGTGAGCGTTAGTTGTGGAGACAAAACATTGCTTTCGACTGATGGATCTTTTACATTTGACAATGTTTGGGGAAATAAAACTATTAGAGCAACATTACAAAATTACCAGTTTGATAATGTAGAGTCTAGTATAGACAATTGCAATATTACATTGCAAGGAACAACTTCGGTTAGTGGCGTTGTCAATATGGATATTGGTCAAAACTTTTCGCAAGTGAAACTTAGCATATGTGGCAGAAATATTGAATGTGATAGCGATGGACGTTTCATTTTGACTGGTGTTAAGTTTGGCGATACCTTAAGTATTAGTAGTGATGAATATTTCGTTGAAAATTCTATTTTGATAGAAAATCGTGAAGATATTGAGATAAACGCGTACAAATACTTCGCTTGCGATATCGCTGTCTCGTCTGAAGATGGTGGTGTGCCAAGTGTATGTGTAAGTGTAAATGGTGCTGATTATTTCACAAACGAAGAGGGATTGCTAAAGATTGAAAATCTATATGACAGCCCTACAATTGTTATCCAAAAAGAGGGTTTTAAGTTTGAAGAAAACTATACTTGCGACTATTTCCAAAATAATTTGCAAGTTAGTGGCTATACTCTATATTCTCTTTCGTTTGGAGTTAAGTCGGGGACAAATCAATTGTCACAAGTAAATGTCAGCCTTAATGGAGAAGAGATTGTCGCAAATGACAATAGATTTGAGATTAATGATATTTTTGGAGAAAATACGCTTATAGTTTCTTGCGAAAATTACAATACTTGGGAAATGAGCATAAACAAAGATACAGAACTTACTGTTGTTAATTTGAGTTACAATATAGAGGGCACTATTAAATGTGGCAAAAATGGCGTGGCTGATGTGTTGGTTTCATCGGGAACAAAGAGTGTATTGACAGATAAGAATGGCAAGTTTGTCATTGAAAATTTGTATGGCGACGCTACAGTTTCTTATTCCAAAGAATTTTATTTGTTGGGAACAAATAATGTTAGTTATTATCAAAATCTAAGTATTAATACCTCATATAGTATAAGTGGGAATATTACCAAAAAAGATGGCGACTCAGAAGATATGATTAATGTTTCTGAACTAACTGTATCTATTATGAACAAAGAGACTGGAGAAATCAAAAGTACCACAACAAATGCCTCGGGCGATTATTCGTTTGGAAACTTGGTGGGAGAATATGTGCTATTTTATGATATGAATAGTTCGGTTGCGTTCAAACCAAAACATTACAATGTTACTGCTGGTGGCAATAAGTACGATTTCTCAAACAAGGGTTATACTTTCAGTGGTGTGATAATGTGTGGAGATTTGCCTGTTGAGGATGTCAAAGTTCGTGTTGGAAATATCGAAACCAATACTGATAGAAATGGCAAATACGAGTTTGGTCTTGTAACCAAGTCTGGACTGATTACTTTGGAAAAAGAAGGCTATGATTTCTCGCCAGTTGGTCACAGTGGATATGCTGACGAAGAGAATTTTGATGAAAAAGATGATATCAATTACTCTGCGACATACAAAGTTTGTGGATATGTTTATTCAGGAACTACTCCACTATCGGGTGTTGGAGTTGTAATTGGTGGACAAAATGCTCAAACGAATGATTTGGGATACTTCGAGATTAATGGTCTTGATGGAGATAATCAAGTTGCATTTGTGGGCGAAGGATACAAGTTTGCTTATGAGACTTCCGTTTCGGGATATACTACTTTGAATTGCGTTGCCACATTTGATACTCTTGTTAGAATCGTTTCTGGCGACTTGATTTTGTCGGGTGCCACTGCAGAATTTCAAGGGAAAGAGTACTCTACAGTTAATGGCGAAGTTTTGCTAAAAGATATCCAAATTGGTGACCGAATCCAATTTGCATTAGAGGGCTATACTATAGAGCCTTTTGTGGCGACTTCTCAAATTCTCAATGCTACACTTAATTCTTCTTATGAAGTGTCTGGATTTGTAACAAATTGTGACGACCCATTATCAGATGTAAAAGTAATTGCGACATTTGGTGGTGAGAGCATTTCTACAATGACTTTGAGCAATGGCAAATTCCATCTTTCTGGCATTGTTGGAAGTTCGCAATTGTCATTCCAAAAAGAGGGATTTGTATTCAAAGATATACAATTGACTGGTGCTAATGGCAATATGGAAGTGTATAGCACATTTGGCTTTGATGGATATATCAAGGTGGGGAATAAGGCACTTTCGGGCGTCAAAGTTTACAAACTTGTAGCAGGTGACGCACAGTACCAAACAACAACTGACAAAAATGGTTATTTCAAAATTACCGACCTTGATAGCAAAACTACTTTTACTTTTGAGAAAAAGGGTTACACCATTTCAAACTTGGTAGTTAGTTCTTCAGAAACCAAAACTTTGAGTGCTACATATTCTATTTCTGGCTTTGTTAAATCAGGAGATATCTTCTTGGACGGCACCAAAATTGAAACTAGTGATGGAAGGTCTTTTGAGGCTGTTGATGGCAAATTTAATATTACTGGGCTTGTAGGGGATATTACACTAGTAGTTTCTATGAGCGATGGTAATTCTGAAAATATTGTAAATGAATATAATACAAAAACAATTGGTGTTTCGGAATATAGAGAAGGATTAATTATCGAATTGGATTATGATATCATTATCAATTTCTCTAGCACTTCCCAAAGTGTTGATTTCTCAGGCATCAAGATAACTTATGGCAAGGAAACAAAAACTTGCGATTCTTCTACTTGTACAATAAAAGGCTTGAAAGGTAAAGTTTTGATTACTTTGCAAAAAGACAATTGTTACTTCTCTCCTACCGAAAATGACAAATTCTATGTAGAAAAGGGCGAGAAGAAAGATATAAGTATTACACCACTTTACGATATCAATGGTGTGGTAACAACCAAGAGTGGTGTGGCTATTGTTGGTGCTATCGTATCTGTAGGCAATGGCAAGGAAACTATCACCAATGAACGTGGCGAGTATAGTTTGCAAGGGATTTCTGGCGAACCTGCTCTTAATGTAAAATTACCATATTTGTCAGTAGCAGAAAATAAACAATTGAAGTTCTATACATATAATGGACCTCAAATTGTTAAAGGTGATAATGTGTATGGTGCTGGCACTTATGATATCAGTGTTTCAGATTCTGTATTTGCAGTATCATTCTTGAATTATGCATACGATATTCTTCGAAATTCTACTGGTTACAAGATATTTGGTAGTGGCACGGCAGTAGCAGATGCACCGGTCGTAGGTGACCAAATACAATCTGTTTCAACGATATATATCGAAGATGCTAGTCACAACAAAATTTTCCAAAATTTAAATATTGGAAAGGTTGTAAATTTGGGTGGTGGCGTTGACCCTAATGTTTCGTTACTTACATATTTCTACACAGATGCACAAGGCAATAGACAAGTCAAATACTCCAAGGTAGAAGGAGAATCCAATTTTAAGAATGGAATTCCACAGTATGGTGATTGGAATGAAGACAAGTCTTTGACTGACTACAAAGACAAATTTGGCATTAATTATGCAAACTTCTCTCCATACGTTATAGATACTACTACTGTTAGTAGTGTGACAGGGCTTTCGTTTGATGGCACCAATTATTCGTTTGTGCTAAACCTAGACTGTTCTTCGGCAACTTCCTATAATTATTATAAAATATTGATGGGTGTTATGTGCTCCAAACAAGAACTTAAAAATTTCACAAGCATTGCTCTTACATTTACTATTTCCAAAGAGGGATTGTTGCGAAAGATGGTTATTGATGAGTCTTATGTTGTTAGGAGTGCGGGCTTTGATGTGCCTACAGATGGCGACATTGTTTACGATTTCTTTATTAATTCGCTTAATGACAATATTCCTACACTATCCATCTCTACACCTTCAAATGTTCAAACAGATATTTTGAAATATCAAGAAGAATATTCGAATTCCAAAACGGCTTCTGTTTCCTTTATAGAATTCAAAGAAAATTCAAATAATTTCGATTGCGACTTGGTTGTTTGCAAAAGGGAGGATTTATTATGAAAAAAATCAAATCAAAATTATTAATATTGACACTAGCATTAATTATGCCTTTTGCTAGCCTCCTTTTTGCAACCAATGATAAGACAAACGAAGTATATGCTAGTAGAAGTGATGATGCACAGTCTCAAACACAAGTGTTGTCTTTTGATACTGTTGGTACTCACAATCTGTATGATGAAACCAATAAAGACAATACGAATAGTTATTTAAATATGAACTTTGAAGATTCTATTTTTGAAGTTGATAAAGAGGTTTCGGTTGATTCTATTATTATCAAATTGACTGCTGCAACCAGTTATAACACCACAAAGATTACCGTTTCTACTAAATTTACTATTTCAGATAGCCTTTTGCAAGCAATGAAGAATGGCAAACTAGCAGTGGAACTAAAATCCAAAATGACTGCAGCATCCAAAAGACAAACCTCTACAATGACTCTAACTAATGGCACTCACTCACAGAGCGAATCTACAACTAATACCGATGGTGAGTATTTGTATGCCAAAATGGATGAAGAGAAGATTGATGATTGGACAAATACATTTACTGCCACATTTACGTCTGAGGGTAAAAGTATTTCCATTTTGCAACCACAGATAATAATATCTTCTACTGACAAAACTGCACCTGCTATCAATACTAGTACTAGCAAAGATACCAACAAAACTAGCGAAAAGAGAACAATTAATTTCTCTGTTACTGACAAGAATGGCAGTGGTATTAGTTATGTAGAATATAATGGCGAGAGAAAAGAGAATGTGGCAGATAACACCGAATTTTCTTTTGATGCATTATACTCTCAAGATTATACGATTAAGGTTTGCGACAATGTAGGCAACGAAAATACATATACTATATACAAAGACAATATTAAGCCAAACAATCCATCATTTGATGGTGCAGTATCTATTTCCAATAGAAATAAGACTTTGCAATTCAAATTGCTTTTTGAAGAAAGCACAATTGCACATCACTCAGATGAGACTTTGTATTATTTGATTATGACATCGGCTGAGTATGCTCAAATATCTAGTGACAATTTGGCAGATATTGTTTTGGAACACTATATGGGAACTTGCGAGGCAGGAACAACAAATCTATCTTTAGCCAATTTCAATTTGGAAGACGATTACAAAATATTGGTTGTTGCTCGTGATATGGTTGGCAATGTTTGCGAAAAAGTGGCTGTTGAGGGTTTCTCTTACAATCCAACTTCATATTCCCTTAGATTCCCAATTCTTCAAGGTGGCAGATATACAAGTGTTGTTATAGACGGATATAACTATTTGAATGAGTTTGACGAAGATAGCGATACTTATTTGACTATTTATGCTGGCGAGCAGTACCAAGTGACATATTCGGCAAATGCTGGATACCAATTCTATGGCGTTAAAATAGGTGATAATGCTATCAATGCCAATGTCAATTACTCTAGTAGTTACAACAAAGCATTTGCTAGTGAATCTTCCTTTGAGGTTAAGTTTAGATATATTGTAGATTTGGATATTGCAGATAGTTTGGAATTTAACCACGAAACTGGAGAGGTATTAAATGAGTTGCTATCAAGTGTATCCATTGCTGGTGATGGCGAATTGTATGATTATTTGATGACAAACTTTGCAAGTAGTGATGGCGACGATGTTATGATTAATAAAGACATAATAGAATTTTCGCTATATGATGAGTCTAACAATTTGATATACAATTCTACAAGTGGCAAAGTGTCGGATGGTTTTTATAATGTCGGCAATTATTATTTAAGATGGAGTGTTGTAAATAATTACAATGATTGGTTTGTGACAAAAACTAATAACGATATCCAAATTGTGATTAGTCCAAAGTCTATTACTGGAATGTCTTACACAGGCTGTGACAACCTAATTTATGACCCAAATGGACATCAAATAGCAATTGATTTTGCAAATACAAATCTTACATTAGAGGAAATAGCAAGTCTAAAGGATTTGTTTGCTATTAATTATTATTTGGATACAGATTTGGAAACATCTTTGGATAAGATGACCATTGTTGGAAATTATTTGGCAAGAGTTTCAATCAATCACGATAATTATATCATTTCTGATACTTGTAATGAGATTACGGACATTCGTATCTCCAAAAAATGTATTGTTTTGAGTGAAGAACAAACAACTTTCAAGTATAACGAGGAAGTCCAAAGCATTGAATTTGTTGTGGTAGACAATATTTTGAATAATTCAGCATTCAATATTTCCTATACTCAAGATAATGAGGGTGTAGATTTCAAAAATGTTGGTGATTATGTATATTCTATTGTGCTAAAAGATGAATTTGCAAATAATTATTGCTTTGAAGGTGAAACAAGTTTCGTTACTGGAAATTGTTTTATTACTCAAAAAGATGTTTATGTTACTTTAAACAAAAAGATATATGACTATACTGGCAAAATAATAGTTGTAGATTATGTAGTGAAAGACACTACCGGTGAAGTAATTACAAGCAATGCTTTTGATTATACTGTATTGAAAACTGGTACAGAAGAAGTCGGCAATTTGTGTGAAGATGGAGAATATTCAATATCCTTTGTATGTAGCGACAATGGCTACATCTTGCACTGCGACGAGAGTTATTCGATATCTATAAGAATAACCAAATTGAGAATAGTGGTAATCACAGAATATGAATATAATGGAATGGCACAAACTTTCAAATACTCACTTATGAATGAAGATGGTGTGAAGATATCTGATGGACTTGATGGTGTGAGCGTAAATATCTTTAAAGATGGCGAAAGTATAGACAATTTTACACAAGTATACACATTTACTTACAAATTTGATATTGATAGCAAATTTGATATCCTTAGCGTCAATGGATTGGAACTAGACGAAGGCAACGAGGAAGTGTCGGGCGAATTTAGCGTAATACCAGCAGTTATCGATGTAAATATTACTAGTGAATATGAATATCTTCCAAACCCAGAGGGACTATCTAATTTGGAGAATTACCCAATTGAGTATTCTTTGGTGTCTAAATACGGTGTAGATTTCAAACTATTTAATTTTGTCTCTCTATCATTTGTCAAAGTAAATGATAATGCTGGATGGGGAGATGTTGGAACATATAGATATACCTTTGAATCTAACGATACAAGCGTTGTTTTCAAAAATGGAGACACAGGTGTATTTAGCGGTGAATTGGTTATCAAATGTAGGCAGATTACTGTAGAAGTCGATACCGACTATGTTTATACAGGTGAGAATATAAACATTACATATGAAGTTGCCAATTTCTATGGCTTGGATGCAAATAGCATATCTTTGGCATATGATGGCTACGATAGTATTGTAGATGTAGGCGACTATGTGTATTCTTTGTCTTGCAATAATGCCAATTACGAAATAGTTATTGCTGGAAAGAGTGGAGACAATGGATACTATGTATCAGTTATTCCTGCTGAGGTTACTGTAGAGAGTATTGTGTGTGAGTATCAGTATAGTGGCGAAGAAATAGCCCTTGATTTGTGCTTGTCCAATTCTAGCGTAACATACACTATTGTTGCTACCCAAAACGGCGAAATAGCAACAATTAAGAATGCTGGGAATTATCTAATTTCTATTGAATCGAATAACAAAAACTACACGATTGTTTGTGATGATATCCAAATTATCGTTTCTCCTAAACACCTAGATGTTGTAATTGACGAAGAGAGTTTGGCTATAGATTACAATGGTGAGGGACATAATGTTGTTTACTCTTTCCAAGATGGCTTAGGTCAAGAAGTGTCTATTGATGGCGAAGTTAAATATGACGGACTTGGAGACAATTTGCCAATTAGTGCTGGTGTTTATAATTTTGAAATTTCGCTTCCAAATACAAATTATGTCATTGACCAAACCAAAGGACAATTAACAATAAATAGAATTCATTTGAATGTTTGGGCTGTGTCTGGTCAAAACAAAACTTATGGAAAGCCTGACCCAGATACAATCGCCTATGCTTTTAGTGGTAACATTGATGGTGATGAAATTGTATTGAGCCTTGCTAGAGAGAGTGGAGAAAATGTAGGATTTTATGCTATTAGTTATGTTGAAGATAGTATAGAAAATGCAAATTACATTGTTGATTTCAAACAAGAACCCGAATATTTCGAAATTGTTGCCAAAAAGATAATTGTAATAGCCGAGAACAAATCCAAGATATTTGGTGAAGAAGATTGCGAACTTACTTACAAAATATTGATGGATGGCAGTCTTGTCTCGTCTCTTTTGAATGGCGATACATTGTCTGGCTCTCTTACTAGACAAGAGGGTGAGAATGTAGCCGTGTATGATATAGAAAAGGGCACGCTTAGCAATAGCAATTATTCTATAGATTTTGAGAAAGGCGAATTTACCATTAGTGCTAGAGATTTGTATATTACAATTGATAACAAGGCTCCAGTCTATGGTGACGTTGCGAGTTTGACATATTCTTCTGAGGACACTTTTGACAAATCGTATATTACAGGAGAACTAAAAAGAACTGGTGGAGATACTGTAGGTAACTACGATATAACCATAGGCACCCTTGCTAGTCAAAATTACAATTTGATTGTTCTTAATGAGAATGGAAAGGGAGTATATTCTATTACTCCTAGAAAAATACAAGTAATTGCTCATAAATCCTCCAAAGTTTATGGCTGTGACGACGTTTTGGAATACGACGTAGTTGGTCTTATTAATGGTGACACCCTATCTGGCACACTATCGAGAGATGCCGGCGAAGATGTGGGGGATTATACTATATTGCTTGGCACTTTGTGCAATGCAAATTATGATATCGAATTTACATCCAACATTCTTACTATCCAAAAAGATGGCTTGAATATAGTGTTTGATGACAAAACTCAAGTTTATGGAGAGGACGAAATTCCTCTTACTTATAGCATTACCAGAGTTTCAGGATTGAAATTCGAAGATTCTTTTGATATCTTGGCGATGAGAGATAGTGGCAATAATGTGGGCGAATACAGAATTGGTGGCTCCTTTGTTGTTCCTAGCAATTATTATATAAACGAAATAGTTACAGGCAAGTATACAATTACCAAAGCAAGCGTTAAGCCAGTACTACTATCAAAAACTGTAGTTTACAATGGCAAACCTCAAACTTTGCAAGTAACCAATTTTGAAGAGGGTATTACATTTGTTTATACATCAAATGGCTTTGAGGTAGATGAATGTGTGAATGCTGGCAAATATATTGTTTATGCTATATTTGCAGGCAATCAAAATTATGAATATGCAGAGAGCAAAAAGGCAGAATTAATCATTGAGAAACAAAATGTGTTTATTTCTATCACTGCCGACCAATTTGTTTATGATGGCGACAAGAAATATCCTGAATTTTCTTATGACAAAAATATAGGCGTAGAAGAGTCTTCTTTCTCTTATAGATTTGAAAACAATGTTACTCCTCAAGAAGTTGGCACATATGGCTTTGCGATTGTAATCAATGACGATAATTACACGGGCAGTGTTCAAGGTTTGGTTAAAATCCAAAATGCACTATCTATAGTCAATGAGCAAATGAGCATTGTAGAGTGTGATGAGGCTACTTTTGATGAGGAATCTCAAAATATCAAACTTGTACAAAATTTGGATACCAAGAAATTTAATGACGAAAAGGTTTTGTCAATTTGCACTTTGGAAAATGCGAGCAAAAAAGGCTCAGATTATGTTTATACAGTCAAAATCAAAGCAACAGAAGATGTTGATAATGTCAAGGTTTACAAGGTTGGCTTGTCAGGCTTTAGTCAACAAGCAATCAAAATTGAGAATGGATATTATGTATTCAAAATTGATGATATCAATGACAAATATATAATTACTACCGAAACGAAGACGCTTTCTACCCTTGCTTGGATTTTGATACTTGTTGTAGTTGTTTTGATATTTAGTATTGCATTGATAATTGTTCTTAGGAAAAAGCACAAAAAAGTCAAGGCTACCAAAAAATCCAAAGTTAGCGATATAGATATCGAGACTTATAATGTAAATTAATATTAATTAAAAAAGAACTTTTAGATAACCATTTGTTAACTTGAAAGGCAAAGTGGGGGCTAAAAGTCCTTTTTTTGTATGTAGATAATCAATTAAATACTTAGAAACAAGGTGCAAACAAATATAGAAAATGAAAAAGGTCGAGTATGGGGGAATGCAAGATTGAATTTTGTAGTCCAAATAAAATGTTTTTCTCAAATATATAACAATAAGGATGAGATGTTTCTATAATATGAGTGAGTTGATTCTATTTTTCAATCAAATTGTGCACCACATATATAAATATAATATATTATATATAATAATAAACATTATAATAAATAAGGAAAAATTAGTCGAAATTGATAGAAAAAAATAAAAAATTAAAAAAATTTAGGTCTATGGAGGGGGTATGGGCATATAAAATTAGGGTGGATTTTGTGCTTTTCGGGATGATTTTAATGGATTTTGATAATTAAAAAAGAAACACGGGGAGGGGTGGGGCATATAACACTTAAAAAAAGTTAAAAATTTTTAAAAAAACTTTCCAAAAAAGTGTTGACGAGGTCATTTCATTGGTGGTATACTATCGTTGCAATCGTTCGAAAGGGTTTCGCAAAGAAATTTGATTAGACATTGCAAGAGTACATTGACAACTGCATATTTATAAAATGTAATATGAAAACGAGT
>CAYPKM010000007.1:27676-33379 GCA_964411325.1 uncultured Christensenella sp. | reverse complement strand
GCTAATTCTTTTTCTCTTTCTTCTTGCAATTTTTCTTCTTCTTTCTTTTTGGCTTGCTCAAGTTTGGCAATTATTTCTAGTGGCAACATACTGTTGTCTTCATTTACAACTTCGCCACCAACAATCTTGACTTTCTTTTTTCTCTTTTCGCCTTTTTCTTTGAAGAAGTTATCTCCATCTTGAGATTGGAAGTATACGCCTACAATCTTTTTGTTTCTATTATGAAGTATGGAATATGCTGCTCTTTTTCTTGCACCACCCACAACTTTTTTGTTGGCGTCCGGGGTAGATTCGATAAATACATTGTATGCTCTAATTCTGCCCGCATTGTCTATGATGGTAATGCCATCAAAGTCTAGCATTGTCTTTAGTACATCGGCATAACTTCTCAAGATGTTCTCGTCAAATGTAGAACTTCTTAGGAATAGTTTGACAAGTTCTATTGGTTCCTTTAACCAAGTGCCGTCTTGGAAGTAACCTGCTTTGTCTTTGAATTCCTTGTCTACAACCATACAGATTGTGCCGTGAATGCCTTGCAATACCCCATAGAAGATATTGCCAAGTAGGTTTTTGATATCTTGAAGTTTTCTTTTGGTAGTTTTGATTTTTGATACGCAAGCCTCGACAAATTCGTTAATCTCATTGTCCCAATTGTATTCAGTATCCGAATTAAGATTGAAACATACTGAGCAAGTTGAGCCTTTGGCACCAATCAAACGACAGACGCCACCACCATAGACATCAATGATAACAAGGTTTGTTTTTTTGGAAATTGCTTCAAGGGTAGATGGCTCGTGAAGGGTTTTGATAAGTGTTCTTTCTTTTAGCGAGGTCATACTCTTGATAATTCCATATTCGATTATGTCTTCGCCAAAGTTGACATATATATTCCAGTCTCTTTTGCAAAAACACATAAGGGCTTTGATTCTAGCACGAAAGTTAATGTTGTCGTGGTCTTCGTAAAAGACAATCTTTTTGGCTTTTGGGCAATTTTTGATGACTGCATTTATATTGCTGGTGATAAGTATTGTGGGTTTAATTTTTTGACCCTCTTCTTCATAATTTGCTAGTCTATAAAACATACCCAAAAACATATCTATATTTTGAATAGATAGTGTAGGATATTCTACCGAAAACATCTCCAATACATTTCTTCTGGCATCTTCAAAAAACACTCTTTTTTCCATTTTTAACCCTCTCTTTTGTTACAAAATGTCTGATTGTTGACAGAAACTATTATATTGTATGCTTTTTGGTTTTTAGACTATACTACGCACTCCATAAAATTTAATGAAAAACTATCAGACTTATTTTTTTTAGAAAGTATAGCACAAAAAAATCAAATTGCAAGAGTTTTTTTGAAAAAATTTAATATTTTTGGTGGTTTTTTACAAAACTTTGTTGATTTTGTATTTATTTGAAAGTACAGACCAATTAGTGGCATCAAAATTATTAATTGTCCAATAACTAACACCTGCTAGATTGTATTTGGAAACAAGGTTGAGCCTTGCATCAATGCTTCTAGCATCATCAAACCAAACAACATGTTCTTTTCCATCGCTATCTATATAATTAAAGTATGGAGCAGAAGATGTATTGTCATACATAATTTGTGCATTATTTTGAAATGCAAGGTCTCGTGCTTGATTGTTAGAAAGTACTGTAGCAGACGTTCCCGGTGTGAATGGTAGTTTCCAATCGTATGCATAATTGGGCATACCCATTAGAATTTTCTCAGGTGGAATGCGGGTGATGGCATAAGACAAAACTGCTTCCACTTCGTTGAGTGGACTTATCGCCATTGGCTCGCCATAGATGTATCCCCACTCATATGTCATTATTATTACCTTGTCTGCAATCTCGCCAATCCCTTGGTAATCGTGTGCTTCGTACAAAAGTCCATTTTGATTGTCTCTATATTTGGGCGCTACTGCCACACTTAGTATTTTGTCTATCTTCATTAGTTCGGCTTTTAATGTGCTCAAGAAATCCAAATATGGCTGTCTATCTTCGGGATATAGATATTCAAAGTCTATGTCAACACCATAGTAGTTTTTGTCAGTAAGTGTAGAAATGATGTTTGTTATCAGTGTGCTTTGCGTATTTGCATTGTTTAGTATTGTGTGTGCTAGGTCGCTAGAAAAGCCATCGTCTAATATATTGGTTACAACCATTATTGGTGCTACATTTGCGTCTAGTGCAGACGAAATTATTGCATCTTCATATAGGGGTGTTAGATTTCCGTCTTCTCGGGCTTGATAACTAAAAATGCTTAAGTATGTAAGAAAGGGGAGTGTCATATCCAAAATATCTTGCCTAATATTTGCAATGGCATAACCATTCACATCAA
Source organism: uncultured Christensenella sp. (assembly GCA_964411325.1). Classification (GTDB taxonomy): domain Bacteria; phylum Bacillota; class Clostridia; order Christensenellales; family UBA1242; genus UBA11490. The sequence continues at coordinate 31,029 of CAYPKM010000007.1, read as the reverse complement.
TGCTCTCTCGTGTGTCGGGTAGATTGACTACATCTCCAACATTCAAGATATTGGGATTGATTATTTGAGGATTGGATTTGGCAATGTCTGCTAGGGGGATGTTGTACATTCTGCCTATAGTATAAAGACTCTCGCCTCTGCTAACAATGTGCGTTGTGGGTAATGTTTGTGGTATAAACAAACTTTGACCTACGCTTAAATTATTTGGGTTGCTTAGCCCGTTGGCTGATGACAATTGATTGATGTCGGTATTGTATCTGTTGGCGATATCAGATAATGTGTCGCCACTCTGAACTATGTATATCATAAAAAACTCCTTTCGTTTAATAATAATTATTATTCAAACGAGAGGAGTTTTGGTGAATTTAATATTCGCTATCGTCTAATGCACGATAATTAATGTCATCTAAATATTGCTTGATGTCTTTCATTGCCAATGCTCTATGCGAGACGCTGTCTTTCTCTTCGGTGCTTGCTTGACCAAAAGTCTTGTTTAATTTGGTTGCCCAAAAGATGCAATCGTAACCAAAACTTTCGTCACCAATTTTGGTTTTGGTAATGAGTCCATAAACTTTGCCTTCTTTGATTAACATTTCGCCATCTGGCATAATAAGTACTGCATAGCATTGCATATATGCTGTTCGGTCTTGGATGTCAAGGAGTTTTTCTAGAACTTTTTGTCTATTGGCTTCGTCGCCTTTGCCACTATATCTCGAACTGTAAATGCCGGGTTCGTAATTGATTGCTTTGACGCATAGTCCACTATCGTCGGCTAGTACTGCACAATCCAAATTTTTGGCTTTTGCAAATTCGTGAACGGCTTGTGCTTTGATAATGGCGTTCTCTTCGAAAGTTAGTCCGTCTTCTACAATTTCTTTGTCAAAACCGATATCTTTGAGTGTCAAAAATTCATAAAGTTTAAAAATTCTTTTGATTTCGGCTATTTTGTGCTGATTATTTGTAGCTAAAATAATTTTTCTCATAATTTACCTATTAATATATTATTTTTTGTGCTTGCTAAAATTCCAAGAATCTCTGCACATATCGCTTATATCCAATGAACATTCAAAGCCTAATTCTTCTCTTGCTTTGTCTGTTTTGGCAAAGTTGACAGGAACGTCTCCATCTCTTCTTTTGTCAAACTCGTATTCAACAATGTTGCCGTTGATATCGTTAAAAGTATTGACAAGTTCCAAAACGGTGGTGCCTTTGCCTGTGCCCAAATTGTATACATTGAATTCTGGATTTTCAGAACTTTCCATATGTTCAAGGGCTTTCATATGACCTTTTGCCAAATCTACTACGTGGATAAAGTCTCTAATGCAAGTGCCGTCTCTAGTCTCGTAATCGTTGCCAAATATGTGTAGTTTGTCGCTCTTGCCCTCTGCTACTCTTAGGATGTATGGCATTAGGTTGTTTGGAATGCCATTAGGGTCTTCACCAATTAACCCCGATGGGTGAGCACCAACTGGATTGAAGTATCTAAGAATAGTGATAGCGAAAGTTGGGTCAGATGTGTACAAGTCTTTCAAAATCTCTTCTATAAAGCATTTGGTTCTGCCATATGGGTTTGTAGCAAGGTTGCTAGGGAAACTCTCGTCAATAGGGTTGGATTTTGGAAATCCATAAACACAAGCACTAGAACTAAACACTATTTTCTTGACACCACTTTCTTTCATGCATCTCAAAAGATTAAGCGTGCCTGTGATATTGTTGTCATAGTATTCTAGTGGAATGGAAATGCTTTCGTTTACAGCCTTTAATCCTGCGAAATGGATAACGCTATCAAATTGATTCTCGGCGAAGACTTTTCGCATATCCTCTATTGTAAGCAAATTGATTTGATAAAATTTTGGTCTAACCTTGGTTATTTTCTCAATCTTGTCCAAAACTTCAATTTTTGAATTGCAAAGGTTGTCAATGATTGTGACATTGTGTCCTCCTTCTATCAATTCTACAACTGTGTGAGAGCCTATAAATCCTAGCCCTCCGGTAACTAAAATATTCATACTTTTTCTCCTTTAATTTTTCTTGTTTTTTAGTGCTTTGTTGTATATTAATGCTTGGGTGCTGGCAATCGCTCCATCGGCGACGGCTGTGACTATTTGTCTAAGTTGGGTGGTGCGAATATCGCCTATAGCATAAACTCCCGGCAAATTGGTTTCCATCTTTTCGTTGGTTATTATATAGCCACTGTCGTCTCGTGCAATATTTTCATCAATGATATCTGTATTTGCTCCTCTGCCAATGCATACGAATACTCCATCTACATTGAGTACTCTGCTTGTGCTTGTAGGAATGTGGTCAATCTTGAATTGCTCCACTCTGTCTTCTCCAATCAAACTATTTGGCTTGCAGTCTAGGCACAATTCAATTTTTTGCTCGGCGTCTATTTTTTGATACAAATCTTCAACTAACTTTCTGTCTGCTCTGAATTCATTTCGTCTGTGTATTAGATAGACTTTCTTGGCGGTTTGGCTTAGATATATTGCGTCTTCTATGGCAGTATTTCCTCCGCCCACTACTGCTACAATTTTGCCTGCAAATTTGTCTCTATCTTGCAGTGTGGAATAACTTAGCCCGTGTCCTAAATACTTGTTTTCCTTTTCTACACCAAGTTTTCTCGAAAGGGTTCCAATGCCTATTATAACTGAATATGCTTTGAATATTTGATTGTGGGTAAAGACGCTTTTGATAGGTGTAGATAATTCTGTTTTCGTTACTTCGTCGTGAATTATTTCTATATCAGTTGTTTGCAAATGTTCGTGCATTTTTTGAGATAATTCTTTGCCTGAAATACTGCTAAAACCGAGATAATTGGAGACATTGCTAGTAGTTGCTATTTGTCCTCCAAATTCGTTTTTTTCTAGTAACAAGGTGTGTTGCTTGGTCTGGGTGGCGTATATTCCTGCACTCATACTAGCAGGGCCTCCTCCCAAAATAATTATATCGTAGATATTTTCCATTGTTCATATTTTCCTTTTTTAGAAAAGTCCACTAATTTTGCCAGAATTAGTTATCTTCATATTGACTCCGGCAGGTTGTTTGCCAAGTCCGGGCATAAGCAACATATCTCCGGCTAGTGCTACTATAAATCCTGCACCGTTTCTAATTTCCAAATCGCGAATGGTTATGTCAAAATCGGTAGGTGCGCCCAAAAGTTTGGCGTTGTCAGATAGTGAATACTGCGTTTTGGCAATGACTATTGGCAAAGAATTTAATTTTAGTTTGTTTATGGTCTTAATTGTTTCTTTGGCAGTAGGAGAGAATATAACTCCTCTTGCCCCATAGACTTTTTTGCAAATATTTTCAATTTTGCATTCAATGCTTTCGTCAGTGCTATAACTATATGA
>CAYPKM010000007.1:24679-27576 GCA_964411325.1 uncultured Christensenella sp. | reverse complement strand
ACGCAATTTGGCTTGAGTCCTGCTATTCTGCATTTGATATCTAGGAATTTTTCAGCACCAAGGTCGGCACCAAATCCAGCCTCGGTAATTGTATATTTGGCAAGGCTCATACTAAGTTTGGTGGCAGTAATGCTATTGCAACCGTGTGCGATATTGGCAAAAGGTCCCAAGTGTACAAGGGCGGGGGTTCCCTCAAGTGTTTGTACTAGGTTTGGCAAACAAGCGTCTTTTAAAAGAATTGCCATCGCGTCGGCTATATGCAAATCTCTAGCATATACAGGATTGCCTTTGGTATTTAATGCAACAATTATATTGCCTAGTCTTTTTTTGAGGTCATTCAAATCTTGTGCGAGACACATAATTGCCATTATTTCGCTCGCCGCCGTTATGGTGAATTGGTCTTGTCTAGGGGTTTCTTGCTTTGTTTGTCCCACTGTTACACATCTAAGTGCTCTGTCGTTGATATCCAAACATCTGTGAAATAGAATCTTTTCCGGGTCAATATTCAAAGAATTGCCTTGGAAAATGTGATTGTCTATCATTGCACAAAGCAAATTGTTGGCACTAGTGATTGCGTGGAAGTCTCCATTGAAATGTAGGTTTATGTCTGCCATAGGAATTATTTGGGATTTTCCACCACCGGTAGCTCCACCCTTTATGCCAAAAACGGGACCAAGTGAAGGCTCTCTAAGTGCTAGACAAACGCTTTCGCCCATTGACTTTAGTGCGTCGGCAATGCCGATAGAAACGGTTGTTTTGCCAATACCTGCACTTGTGGGATTGATGGCAGTCACTAATACTAGTTTGTTTGAGGATGGAGTGGCTTTCTTTTTTACTTTGGCTTTGTAATCTCCATACAAAATCAAGTCTTTGGGTTTCAAACCCAAACATTTAGCAATGTCTTTAATTTTTTTTGGTTTGATGCTTTCGGCTATTTCTATATCTGTCATATTTTCTCCTTTGCTATTTTTTTAGTAAATGGCTTCGTTGTTTCCAACATATATCTCTTTGAAACTCTCATAGAAGTATTTACGCGAATTCTCTATAGTTAGGGGCTTTGCCAAGCCCAAGTCATAAGTTTGTACTGTTGTTGGTCTTCCTGTTGTATTGCCAAGATATGGATTCCCAATGTCGTCTAATGTATAAGGGAAGAATGCTTGCAATGCGTGGAATATAATTGTAAATTTGATAGTGCAATCGGCGTGAGTATTATTTAATTGCATTCCAGAAAGTGTTAGAATGGCTTGATCCAAAAATCCTACTGACATAGGCTCGTTTGAGCCACCAACTTGCATCAATTCGTATTTGCCACTATTTTCAAAACTTTGATTTTTGTTGACGTAATAGAAGAAATGGTCTTCTTCCTCCGATGTGTCTTCATCGTTTTCGGCAATCTCGGAATGTGTGATGTAATTGTAATCATCATCCATTACCCATACACCCTCGTTTCTATCATCTTCCATATGTGTAGCTTTGTAGACAATCTGACCCCAAATATTATTGTAGACATCTTGACTAATGGATGATGTGGTACTGCCCAGTGGATCGGTAACAGTTATATAAATTCTTGCTCTTAGCACTGCACCTGTAGCGTATATAGTTGTAATGTCACCGTTCGTTTCTTCGTGTGTAAATTCGGCACCTTGAATAACTGCTCTAGAACCTATTCTAATATTCATACCGGGATATAATTTGTCCCAGCCGGGAGGGGTTTCTACTGTAAGGCTATTTTCTTTGCTGGTTTCTTTGACTCCCGAAGTGTCAGAAAAATACAAGTATACCGGACCACCTAAGTATACTACATCGTTTGACCATGTAGAACTTGAGAACCACGCAAGTGTGCTAGCAGTGATTACAAAAGTTAATACAAAGACTACTATGTAACAAGACAAGATTATGAAAAACTTTTTCTTGTTTTTTGACACCTTTTTCTTTTTTTTCTTCATATAATATATATTAATATTTTTATTTAGTTCTTGTCAAATTTATTTAAAGGGAAGTATGAAAAAATGTAATACAATTTGTCGAATGATGATAGGTATGTAAATACTTTACAAAATATGTGATATGTGATATAATCCATTTATCGTTAGTTTTTTGGCGAAAAAATAATTATAAATTAAGGAGAAAATATTTAAAATGGAACCAGGACCGATTGGACAGTTGTGTGCAGTCACCATTGGCGGAGTTAATATTTGGCTATATGTGGTAGCAATAATTCTTATTGCGTGTTCGGCATATTTCTCGGCTAGTGAACTTGCATTTACAACTGTTAATCAAATAAGACTAAAAAATTTGGCAGATAACAAGGTGAGGGGTGCTAGAAAGGCAATATACATTACCGAGCATTACAACAAAGCCTTGTCAACAATACTTATAGGGAATAACCTTGTAAATATTGGAACAACTACAATATGTGCTTATATCTTTAGTACAATTATCAAAAATCCAACACTTGCAAACGTGCTTAATACTGTAATTATGACTCTTGTCATTCTTACATTTGGTGAAATTTTGCCTAAGACTTTGGCAAAGACCGACCCACAAAAATTTGCACTTAGAACAAGTGGCGTGATGTATATAATTATGAAAATCTTTACGCCTATATCTTTCTTATTTCAAAAGATGCAAAACATTGCTACAAAGAAGGCAAAGGGAAGTTTTGACGATGAGCCAACTGTGACAGAGGGCGAATTGGAAAGCATTATTGATACTATGGAAGATGAGGGTGTAATAGACCACGACAATGCAAATATTATGCAAGGCGTATTGGAATTGCCTAATCATACTGCATATGATATAATGACACCAAGGGTAGACGTTTCTGCCATTAACTATACAGATAGTGTCAAAAACATACAAGATGTATTTATGTCCACAATGTATAGTAGATTGCC
>CAYPKM010000007.1:0-24579 GCA_964411325.1 uncultured Christensenella sp. | reverse complement strand
TATGTGGTTGACCCAGAAATGGATTTGAAAGACTTCTTTGAGATGTTGGAAATCGAGCATTTGCCAGAGACAGAATACAATTCTGTTGGAGGCTTCTTGTTTGACTTGTCAGAGGAATTACCTGTTCAAGACAAGGTTATTGTTTATAAGACAATTGACGAAAGAATTGAAGATGGTGTGTATGTGTCTGTGCTTGTAGAGATTCATTTCATACTTACCAAAGTTGAAGACAATAGAATCAAAGAGATTTTTGTAAAAGTTGTAGATATTGGTTCGGCTAGTGAAAGTGACAAACATAGCATAATTGGCAAGTCAAAAGATGATAAGTCTGAAAACAAAAAAGACGAAAAGAAATCTAAATAATCAAAAAAAGGAATGAGAAATTGTAAGAAACTCATTTCTTTTTTTGTGCAATTATTTTACTTTTTAAATAAATTTATTTAAACTACTTGTAAACTTGGCTTAGTTGTGCTAAAATACCTGAGTAATTTTTTTGGAGAAATGGAAAAATCGATAAAAATTGTAGGAGAGAAATATGCAAAATGTTAGAAATGTAGCGATAATTGCCCACGTTGACCATGGCAAGACCAGCTTGGTTAATGAGCTTTTGAAACAGGGCAATGTGTTTAGAGAAAATCAAGTAATTGAAGACAGGGTTATGGATAGTAACGCTTTGGAAAAAGAAAGAGGAATTACCATCCTTAGCAAGAATACTGCTGTTAAGTATGGCGATACCAAAATCAACATTATAGACACTCCCGGACACGCAGACTTCGGTGGCGAGGTAGAGAGAGTACTAAAAATGGTTGATGGGGTGCTACTAGTTGTAGATGCTTTTGAAGGTCCTATGCCACAGACTAGGTTTGTTTTGCAAAAAGCATTGGAACTTAATCACAAAGTAATCGTGTGTGTCAATAAGATTGACAAACCAGAAGCAAGACCAAAGGAAGTAGTTGACGAAGTTTTGGAGTTGTTCTTGGATTTGAATGCGTCTGAAGAGCAATTGGAGAGTCCTTTCATATTCTGTTCGTGTAGACAGGGTGTGGCTAGTCTGGATGCTGACCAAATGGGTACAGATATGCAACCTATATTCAAAACCATTATTGATTATATCCCAGCACCTAGTGCAGATGTTAATGCACCATTCCAAATGCTTGTTAGCTCAAGTGAGCACAATGATTATTTGGGCAAACTATCTATTGGCAAAATTGAAAGAGGTGTTATTCACGTAAATGACACTGTGGATGTTTGTAATTACTATGGCGAATGCAAGGCTAAGCCTTTCAAGGTGGTAAACATATTTGCTTTCGAAGGTTTGAAGAGGGTTCCATTGCCAGAAGCGTCGGCTGGAGACATTGTTTGCTTGGCAGGCAGTCCAGATGTAACAATTGGTGATACTATTTGTGACAAGTCGGTGGTTGAGGCAATTCCTTTTGTTAAAATTAGTGAGCCATCCGTACAAATGACCTTTAGCGTTAATAATAGCCCATTTGCAGGCAAAGAGGGCAAGTATTGTACTTCTAGGCACTTGAGAGATAGACTCTTCAAAGAAGCCGTTAGAGATTTGAGTTTGAAAGTTTATGATACAGATAGTGCAGATAGTTTCACTGTTTTGGGTAGAGGCGAAATGCACATATCTATTTTGATAGAAAATATGCGTAGAGACGGATATGAATTCCAAGTATCTATGCCAAAGGTTTTGTACAAAGAAATTGATGGGGTCAAATGTGAGCCTATCGATAGATTTGTAGCAGATGTTCCCGAAGATGCCGTTGGAGCCGTTATGAGCGAGATAGGCAATAGAAAGGGTGAACTTGTAACAATGACTACTCACGGAAGTAGAACAAGGCTTGAATTCTTGATACCTTCAAGAGGTTTGTTTGGATACAAATCACAATTCTTGACAGATACCAAGGGTGAAGGCATTATGTCTAGTATATTCGAAAAATATGATGTATTCAAAGGCAATATTGAGAGACGTAGCTATGGTGCATTGATTGCTTACGAGAATGGCGAGGCTTGTCAATATGGCTTGTACAATTCACAAGAGAGAGGAAGATTATTTATCACTCCCGGTGCTCAAGTTTATGGTGGAATGATAGTTGGTATCAATCCAAAAGGCGTAGACATTGTTGTCAATGTTTGCAAAAAGAAACAATTAACCAATATGCGTTCGTCGGCTAGTGATGATGCTTTGAGACTAGAAGCACCTAAAGTAATGACTCTTGAAGAGTGTTTGGAATTCTTGGATGATGATGAGTTATTGGAAGTTACTCCTAAGAGTTTGAGACTTAGAAAGATTATTCTTGACCACGTTGCTAGAGGCAGAATGGATTTTAGAAAGAAAAACAATATTGAATAATAGATAAGAAAGATTTGCTAAAACGGCAAGTCTTTTTTTTTGTTGTTTGGACTGCTTAGGATGGGGTAAAATTGGGTATAAAAAAGACTCAAAAAAGCATACTAAAATTAGTTGAAAAAATGCATATAAATTCATACGTTTTTTGGAAGTTGTCAAAAAGTCTATCCTTTTTGGCAATTGTGAAAAATCCCAAATTTTTAATTCATAAATTCTTTATGAATTAAATTTTTTTTGAATTTTAATAAAAAATATAAATTATATATAAATATTTAATTTTTGCAAAAACTATTTTTAAGTTGCAAAAACGCCTAAATTTAGCGAAAAATTACATATTTTTGTATAAAAATTCAAAAAGATACAAAATAACAATATTTTTGCAAGTAAATATAATTGTTTGACATTGTCGAAATTTGCGTATAAAATACTAATAAGTATTATTTTTAAACGCATACACGTATGCGGAAGATTGGGAGTAATATATTTAATCTTGAAGCGAGGAAATTATGGAAGAAAGAGAAAGTAATGAGAGAAAAAATTTATTTATCCGTACGACGATTATCATAATTCTTTTGTTGTTGGCTTTTTTGGCAACAATACTTTATGTGTATCTTTATCCTAAGACTAGGGTAAATTTGTACGACGATACCGACGGTTCTCCTAATGGTACGTATATCAAATCTTTTCAGGTGAAGAGGTATTCCACTTTGGAATCTTTGCCAGATATGGAAAAGGTAGGGTATACATTTAAGTATTGGACTTATGATACATTTGAACAATACGGTGGTACTATAATAGATAAGAGTGCAGAGCTTACTGAGGAGAGTGTCAACTTGTATGCTAATTTCCAAGCTAATAGTTACAAGGTTACATATCACGTTCAGTATTGGAATGCTGATTTGAATCAGTATATGTACAAAACATACATTCCTCCTCGTAATACTTATTCTGAGACTTATGAGTTTGGTACCAAGATAGATAGCTTGCCTACCGGTAGAGATGAGTATAATAATCTTCAAGAAGAATTCCGCGATAGACACGGATATCATTTTGTTGGTTGGACAACCAAGGTTATATCTGAGGATGACCCTACAGTTAATGATTATTTGTATTATGCGGGTTCAGAGTATGTTATTTCTGTTCCTTCAGATATAGACTTTTACGCTTACTTCGAGAAAAATCAATATACAATCAATCTTCATACAGGTATCCAATACGAATTGGATAACAATGGCAATCCAAAAAGGGATGCTAACGGAGAATATATTATTACCAATATTACTGGAGACACTAATAACGATAGATCTAGTGTGTATTTGGACAAAGTTAGATATATGGACGATTTGTCTTCTTTGACAGATAAATATACAAATATCAAACTTGACCAAAAAAATGCAGGAATGGCATATAAAGAATATGAATTTTTGGGTTGGTTCTTAGATCCAGAATACACAATGCCAATAACTGCAGAAATAGGTCTTGAATTGAAGATAGGTTTAGACGGCAGACCTTATTATGAATACAAATCAAATGGAATAAACAAAACAATTTTTGCTACAGATACTGGCGAAAGGGATGGGGATAATAATCCTATATACGAATTTGACGCTTATTCCAAATGGCAGAGAAAGGTTTATGAGATTACTTTGAGCAAAAATTCCAATAGTTCTAATGGCAAATTGCAACCAATTTATTTGTACAAAGTAATGCTAGACAAAGATGGCAATATTATAGATGAATACGGCGAGTATTACAACGATGGCGAATTTACATATTCGGGCTATGAAAAAGGCGGACATTATTGCAAAGTTAATTTGGAAAACAACGATGTCGTTGATGAAACGTTTAGAGCAAGTAACAAGGATTATTTCTTGAAAGGTTGGACAAATACATCCACCTTTTCGGAGAAAAACACAAATGAGAATACGAATGTAACAAAGTATGCTTGGTGGACACAGGTTATGTGGAACTCCGTTCCCGATATGGTCAAACAGGGGCAAACGGCTGAGGCTGTGTATGAAAATCCTATTTATATACATTCGGTAGTAATAGATGACAGCGAAGGTGAAGGCGAAGAAAATAATAACACTAATAACGATGAGAACGAAGAGAGCAAAAGTAATATTTTGTATGCTCAGTGGACACGTATATATACTATTAAATTTTCTTACAGTCCCAATGGCGATTATTTCATTCGTACTGCCATAAAAGGTGAATGGTTTGTATTGCCAAGAACGGAAGAAATTAATAAACTTGGATGGAAAAAGCTTTACAATGAATTCGCGGGATGGACAACAAGTGCAACTGGTAGTACTAATGGGGCAACTTATAAGCGTGAAAAAGACCCAAACACTGGCGAATATAAAGATGATTATGTTCACTATGTTGATAATGATACTAATACAACATATTATGTATCTTGGGACAAAATAAAATACACAGCTACATTTTATTTAAACGATAATGATGACAAGAATAGTGGCGGAACGGTGTATAAAAAGGAAACGTCTCTTTATGGTGGTACGTCTTATTCTTGGCCAACGACACCAACTAGGGAAGGCTATGTGTTTGATGGTTGGTCAAAGGTTGATTACAAGGCTAATGAATATTCTACACTTTTAAGACAAGGAGCTACTCTTTCGGATGATGAAAAAGTCGTTACGAAGTCTAGATATAATGTAACTGGTGATGTTGATTATTATGCTAGCTGGACTACTAATTTCGAAGTGGTATACGATGCTAATGGCGGAACTTTTGCTAGTGACAAACAACAAACAACATACACTTACAAAGATAACGGTAGTACTACCAAAACCGGTAGTAATATTTTCAAAATTACTCTAAATGTCGGGTCTGGAATGAATGCTCCTTCCAAAGAGAATTATCAATTTAAAGGGTGGGGCGTTCTATCTCCTGATGGAAAAACAATCAATCAGATTTCTACGACAACTAGAAGTATAAGCACGATATTTGACTTTTATACAGAGGACGGCAAATATTATTGCTATAATAGCTCTTCTACAAGTAGTGTTAAATTTAAACATGAAATGTGTTTGGAGAATGGCAAGACGGTTAAATTGCTTGCTATTTGGGTACCTGTAACATATAAAATAACTATTGTGGACAAGGGCAGTAAAGATACAGAGATAGAAATCGCCTTTAATGAAGATTTCCAATTCCCACAAGAGAATTCTGCTGGCGTCAAATTTGATAGCAAGTTGGGCAAAAAATTATTAGGATTTTCAACTATTGCCGATGCAGATAATCCGGAATATGCAATTGTGAATGGAGTATATCCTACAATCCCACAAGGAACTATTAAGAAAAATACGAAATTTTATACGGTTTATGAAGACAAGTATGTGGATGTTTCTTACAAATTGAAGTATTTGGATGGAAGTGAAAATGGCTCGATTGTAGACTTGGAGAATGAGGGGGGTAGATATCCTTTTGGTGCAATCCTTGATACAATGCCAAATATTACAACTCAAACATATAACGGCAAGACATATGTGCTTAAATATTGGTATTACCTAAAGGATGGAGAGGAAGTTGTAATTGCACTAGGTGACAAGATTACTTATCATGATGAAAACGACGATTTGATTATTTATGGACTAATGGAAATAGATGCATACAAAATTACAATTTCTATAACCAATCCGTTTGTAAATCAAAACTTACCTGCAAAAGAATATAGTATTACCCCAATAGAAAAGGGTGTACAAATAACTCAAGATTTGTATGATAGCATAATGGGTCAATTATATGAAGAATTGGCTACTATATTGGAAGACTATACTCTTACTTTTGATAATGAGACTTTGAAAGATGTCTTCAAAGGTTGGACACTGATGGGATTGTATGCTTCTGGTGGCAACAATGCTCAATTCAAAGCTGGTGTCAAACTTGATTCTAATACGTTTACAATACTAGGATATACAACAAACGGAATGACGCTTACAACCACATGGGCATCAAACAAGGTTTCTCTTGTTTATCATTCTGATGAGAGTAATAATGCAGACGTGAATACCAAAGAAGTAGACTTTAGTGCTACACAAATAAAGTTGGAAGATAGCAACTTTGTAAAAGTAAGCGAGACTCAAGAAATCAAGAGTTGGTATCTAAAAGATGATGATCAAAAGATTATCTTTGACTGTCTTGGAATTTTTGTAGGTGTAGGCAGTGCCTATGGATATATCAATTTGAATAGCTTGCAAAAGTTCATTGTTTGGAGCAAAAATGAGGATGGCAGTGTATATGGAACTATAAATATCTATGCCAATACTCTACAATCTGCCAAAGTTCATTATTATTCCTTTAATGGCTCCCAAATTGTAAAGGTTAATACTGTTTCTTTCGTTTTGGGTGACAAGTCGACAGTGCTTTCGGGAGATGAAGTAAAGGCTCTTTCCATTTATGCTGATTCTACCGCTAAATTCGCTGGGTGGTATCTAAAGAATAATCACAATGTTATGTTTATAGAAGGTAGTACGGTTTATGACTTAATTGGTTATTTGGATGAGAATTACGAGATAGAATTGTATGCAGACTTTACATTCAATCTAACAACCTATTACACCAAGATTAGAAGTAGTGTTATGACCGAAGAATTGCGTTCAAGCGAAAAAATTAACGTTTTGAAAGTGGATGAAAATGGTGAATATTATTACATCAATGCTATTAGCATTACAAGCTATCCACAATTGACCGCAAGTGAAATTCCTAGCGGATATTCTTACTACGGACTAAAATATGAACAATCAATCTTTGCCAAAGAATTCATAGAGAGCGAGGGTGTTAATATTGCCGTTACTGGTAATGATATTAAACTTGTGACATATTACACAAAGGAATTCAAAGTAATATATACACTAGAAGGTAGTGCTCTATTTGCTACTGGCGAAAACAAGAATAGCAATAGAACAGAGGTTTATCGAGTAGGTCACGATGGTGTACCTGTAGACGATATTAGAGTTGTATACGAGGCAACAAAGACAGGCTATATTTTCTTAGGTTGGAAAATGCGTAATATTACTGGCAATTTGAATCCTGAAATATACAAATACAATAATGGTAATGGTGATGAGCTTCCTCATAGCGGAGCGTATATCACATTGGTGCCAGCATTCGAAGAGCCTGATGCAAATACGATTAATGTCAAGATTATACTTCTTCGAGACAGAAATGGTACTGAAACGAAAGAATACGAGTGGCTTGATGCCAATGGCAGACCTAGCGAAACAGAGGTTGTTGGTGGTAGAAGAATTACCAATGGTTATGTATATACATTCTCTGGTACCGCTGGAGTTGCTAGTGACATTTGGACTAGTAATACTGCAGATTTGTACAAATGGATAGGAACAGATAGTACAGAATACGAAATTGGAAGTACTTTCACTATTCCTGTTGCTTCTACCGAAGGTCAAGCATATGTTTTCTTTGGTGAATGGATTAATAAATATACTATCAACTTCAATCAACCAGAAAACTATTCAAGTGCTACTGGATATGTAGAACAAGTAGTATTGCATCACGGCGACACATATACACCTGAAGGAATGCCAATTGTTTATGTTGGCGGACAAGTGGCCGAAGGTGTGGAATTCAAATATTGGAGCCTTGAAATTGATGGCGTAGAAATCAAAATTGAGGTTGGCGACCACATTGTAATAGAAGATACTAGTAGCTATCGTCGCGTAGGCGGATTTGATGGTAAATATACCCATTATTTGCCTGTGCCAGATGGTGAAAATGTTTATAACTTGTTGGGCGTTTGGGGTGTTGTTAATTATGATGTAACTTTGAAAGTTACAGACCCTGATGAGCCTTCGAATGTGCTTTATACATTATATTTGTATGAGGTTCCTTTTGGCACAGCTATTGCCAATAGACAAATGTTGTCTTTGAACTACGAATATTTGGCAAAAGCAGATGATAGCGAATCAACTCAAGCAAATTTGACGACTTTGCAATCTGTTTTGGCACTTGAATCCAATCAAAAAGGAATTGTTGGTTGGGGAAAGAGTCTTGGAGTGGTTGACGATAGTTTGAATCCTCTAAGAGAGAATAATCTAGTACTATATTCCGTTTGGGAGAGCAAATACAAATTGTCTTATGGTAATGCTCCAGAAGGTGCTAGTTATACAGATATTACAAAGATCAAAGAGTCTTATCACTTGGCTGATGATGTAATAGACACCAACGATGTTGTAAGGAGTATTGAAGCTGATGGCTATTGTATAGTTTATTATGAAAACGGTGCATGGGTTGTCACAAATAACAAAACAACCTACTTCATCGTTACAGGATTTACGTCTTCTGCACAAATATATGTGAATGGTTCGGCGACAACAGTACTTTCGATAGACGATAATGGCAGAGTTCCTGCATTTAATATGCCTAAGAGCGACGTTGTACTTACTCCTAAAGTGGAACAAATATACAAAGTAGAATTTTATGACAATTCAAATGAGTCTGGTGGCAAAATTATTACTGATGAATTCGAAAAAGAAACATATGTACAATTCTTAAGAATGAATCGCACATTGCCTCTTGCTTCATTTACGGCAGAGAGAATGCATATGACATTCCTTGGCTGGAATACCGACAAAAATAGCGAAGAGACTATCTCTACTATTACTGCACCTAATAGCATTACAGAAGATAATAATATCCTTAAATTATACGCTATTTGGTCAACAACGAGAAAAGTTGTATTCAAGGCAAATGCAACGGCTGGTGGCGATGAACTACTAAGTATGCCTTTGACAAAGGATAATAAGATTGATAGCAAATTATTTGACCAATATATGGCTGGAACTCTTGCTACTGATAATACCAAAGGTATAATTGTCAAAAAATCTTTGAATAAGATGTCTACATTGCAAGCATTGGGACATCCTGCTTATGTTATACTAGGCAAGAATTTCTATTTGTATGATTATATAATTACTGAGGGAACTCAGTCTATTCATAAGACATATTCAACATTGTTGGAAAAAGTCTTTGACGACAACTCGTCAGGAGATGTTGTTGTTACATTCAATTTCTTGGATATTTACAAAATAGTATATCATGCTACTTCTGGTGAAGAAGTGGGTGAAATCAATTCGCCGGATTATTTCCTTGCGAATGACTATTTGTGTGGCAAGTTGGTAGAACCAACTGAAGACAATTTGTTGGGCATTGAGTGTCCTCTAGTTCTTCAGTATCCTACCGTTACTAGACCTGATTATGTTCCATATTCGTGGGCGGACAAAGAGGTTGTGGATAGTTCTACTACACAATATCTTTTCGGCACCGAGAATGGTTTGAAATTGGACGAAGATACATTAAAAAATCTTAAAAATACCAATAAAATCAATGCAGACTTGCAAGAATATAATTTGTATTTGCAGTATGACCACGAGGCTGTAGATATCTATATCTATGCTGTAGCAGATGTTACTAATACTGGAGAAGACACGACTCTAGTTGACCCATATGAAGCATATGTACGTGGGGGAGAAAATGGTGCTGATATCAACTTTGCTAATATTCCTAATTTGATTAAGAAATGGGAGCTTAAGGATGGAGAATGGAGATCGAGTCTAATAATTAATATTGGCAACTACACATACAATTACGGTACCAATGGTGGCAGTCCTACAATAGCACAAGTAAAAAAGACAGACGCTATTTCTATTGGAAATAATACTAATAAATATCTTGCTGGACAATATGAATTAATAGGATTTAGCACTGAACTATACTCTCTTGCAGAGAATGTTAATACAAACGATTATTTTGCAATTGGTCAAAAATTCTCGATAGGCAAACAAGAAGACTCGGTAGATGGTAGCTTTGTCGAAGTTAAAGATGGCAAAGTCGTATTGTATCCAGTATACAAAATTGCAAACAAGCAAATAACTATTGGCGTGGAGAATGGTAGTGTTGATGTTACTTGTTCTACAAAGCTTCCAGAAGTAAAAGATGATAATGGCAACACATTGACTGGATATTTGAGCGAGAATTTAACTTCAACCAAGGAAGCTAGCGAAACTATTTCTAGCAGTAAAACTTATGCTTTTAATGCTTATACCCAAATGACCATTAAGGAAAATAAGCCAGATGATTACTATACGTTTGGGAATGTGCGTTGTAATATAAATGCTTATTATGATAAGCGCACCGATGATAATAAAAATGTGATAACGATTGATACCGCCCAACTTTATGAAAATGCTGAAAATATAATTAATAATACAGGTTCTCTTTATATTAATGTCGTATATACACCAATTTTTGTTAATGTCAGTGTTTCTTTGGTTTATGATTATGAACTAAAAGATGGAATTCTTGACAATGGCGAAATATCAATTACAGGGTTTGAGTCAGCTACTTCGACAAACACTATTACAAAGACTTTGAAAAGTACTGTGAGAAAAGTAACTCTTTATACTACCTTCTTGACAACATCCACATATTCAATGTGGTTTGATATTACAAATCCTAGTGATTATTACAATTACACATTGTGCTTCGGTAATGATGCTTTGGAAATAAAGAATGGAAGTGTAAATATTCAGAATTTGTATGATGAAGCAACGATTGAAGATGGTCAATATACTTTGGCTTTGACAGTCAAGGCTACAGCAAACACACACCTTGTTTCATTTGTGATGGAGGGTGTGTTCAAAGAGAATAGTACCCTTACAATTATAGCTAACAGTTTGTTTGAACTAACCGACGATAATAAATTAGTTGGTATAGATATAGTAAATAAATGTGCTTCTGTTCCATATGGTTCTACAATTAAACTTCCTGATAAAAATGATATTACATATGCAAATAAGGGCAAGTTTGAAGGTTTCTATTTGCTAGGCGACGAAACAATGACAATAGTCACAGAGTATGATGTTGTAGGCGAAGTGACGTTTGTAGAAAAGTTTAATAGTGATATGTATACTATCACATATAATTTCAAAGGAAACTCAATTCCAAAAACTTATAGTGCTGGCGAAAATGTAACCATTGGCTTGGAAGATGCAAAGAATATCAATGGATATACTTTGTTGTATTGGTCTTCTTCAGATGGAACATTTAGAGATGGTGATATAATTGAGTCAATTGGTAAGTCTTATGTTCTAAATGCTGTGTATAAAGGCAAAGATATTACTATCAGATATTTGGCTACTGCTGATGATGAAAATCCGTTAGATGAGGTTACTCACGAATATGGTGCTAGCCTAACATTGTGGAGTGCCGATAGTAAAAATTTGTCTTATGAGAATGATTTAATTGGTGGTAGCGATTTCAAAGGCAAATATATCTTTGGTTGGTCTTATAATAACAAAGAATACGAAACTAACGATGTAATCAATGACTTCGATAGTTTGGGATATGTATATGATGAGAACAACAAAGTCATTACATTTGTAGGCGTTTACAAAGCTTTGTATGCGTACACTATTGAGTACAAGACTACAGGATTAAGCGACGCCGATTTGGGATTGGACAATGCCCAATTATCCAATAAAGATGTCTTCACTAGCATAAGGGTATCCGTAAAAGATAATTGCGAAAAAGAATATACTCTAAGCAGTGAAATACCTACAATTACAGGTTCGAAAGCTGAATTTGTAAATTACACTATCGAATATTCTACAGATGGTGGAAATAGTTGGACTACTCAGTATGAGAATGTAAACGCAGGCTCTATTATAACAATGATTAAGCCTAGCTCAGAATATACAAGCGTTATATATAGAATTATCCCTAATTTCTCATCTACATCTGCACATGCAAAAATTGAATTTGTGATAACAAGACCAGACACCAAAGTCTCTCTTGATGATACGATTGTGGATAACAAAACACTAAAAGAAATTGTAGGCAGTGATAGCAATATTCAATTCAATACCGCTCTTAATTTCTCAGATGAATATCTTTTGACTTATGATAATTCGGATACTAATAGTAATACCGCAAAGTTTGAAATAACTGGCAAATCTATATCTTTCCAATTGCAATTATCTGGCATTGTTTGGAAAGAATATTCGCTTGTGGGCTTTGATGCTATATTAACCAAAGAAGAAGGCTCTAGCACAACTAGCACAACAAGAAAATTCCTTTTGGGAAATGCACAAGGTGACAATAGAGACTTAAACGGCTACACACACGTACAATTAACTACTATTTGGGAAATGAATTATGTAGTTGTTTATCACGATCAAGACGGAACTGAGCGTGATGTAAAGTACGAAGATTATAGTGAAATAATTAAAGAAATCACACTTAAAACAAGTGAAAGCCTTTCTAATGATATTATGAGTGCGTGTCAAAAAGATGGATATCAATTTGTAGGCTGGACAAAGATTAGTGATAATGAACATATAATTACATCAACTAATGACTTTTATGCATTTGGTAGCAAATTGACTTTGGATAGCAACAATAGGCATATCGACCTATATCCAGCTCAATCCAAAATCTACACAATTAAATTCCAACACGTTGGAATAGATTCGGATGATGAAAGCGAATTCACCTTTAAGGAAATCACATATCCAATCATATATCTAGGTATTAACGATATTAATGCTATAGACGTAACAAACAATGGTACACAATTTAGTGTGGCAGGGGATTTCTGTGATGGCTTTGATGCTGTTACATCAAAATATAAGTTTGTCGGATTTACTAATAATGACAATGTTGTAAACTTTGTAAGTGCAGTAAAAGACGAAGAGCAATACACGATTACACTAAATGTTAATTGGGAAAAGAAAACTACAACCCTTATATTCTATTTAAAAGCTAAAAACAAATCCGGCGAAGAGCAACTAAACGAATCAGTTAAAATTGATAATGTTGCTAAGGCTGGAACCAAATTGAATCTTGCTTATTCATATTCTGATGGTCAATTTACTTTTGATTCTAATACTGATGTAAATGCTAATATAAATGCTAAATTGGTTTTGGGTACATTGGAGGTACTGATTAATTACAAACTTGATGATGCTGGAATAGATTATTTGCAGGGAATGACTTTCTACTTAGGAAATAGCACAACAAACAAGCTTACTTCAAATATTTACGAAGTGCCTGTAGTTGGTGGCGAGATAACTATAGAGTTTGTTAATCCTATCTATAGATTAGTATATATGGTGCCTAATGGTGCAAGTTTTGATGGCGCTACATATCCAAATGGAGGAGCTATAGCAACCAAGGTGTTTAAAGTTAATGATACGCTAAAAAGCGAAGATGCTCCTGACATATCAAAGGTTAGCCGTAATCCCTATTACTACGATTACTGGACATTAGATGGAGAAAGTAGTAATTTCTTCGAAGATGGCAACCATACAGTAACTACTGCCGATATTGATAGACTAAACGATGAATACAGATTGATATTGGAGCCACACGAATGCAGAGATTATACAGTCAATCTATATTACTTCCCAAGTTTGGCAAATATTATAAACCACTACAGTGTCGAGAACAATGACTTTGACGGCTATTATACCAAGTTAGTTACTATTACTATGGAGGTTAGTCAAAGAATATACACAAGCGATACCGAAACAGTCTTTGATACTGCTATTAAAAATGCAAATATTGCAATAGACGGAAAGTCAATTACAAGCTTCCAAGACTTGTTAACTGCATATAGCGGATTTACTAGTACTGGCAAGCTTTATGTAAACTCGTATCAGAATGAGATGGATATAGCCTATTATACTCCACAAAGATTATCTGATACTCCAGTTAATAATCTATATTTGATTTATGCAGAAAATACAAGAACGATTGCATTGTCAAGTGTAATGGCTACCGAAAGTAACGGAATTTATACTTATGATAAGGATCTAACATCAACTTGCCAACCAATAGCAGAATATGCGACAACAGAGGAGCAATTGAAGGATAATGGCGGAGATATAAGCTCAGATTATCAGAGAAAGATAGCTAATTCTATCAGTAGCCAAATAAATAATATTAGCTTTGATTATGTTATTTATCTAATTAATTCGCCATACTTTGTAAGAGATACAGAAGGACAAAGCAAAAAGAATAATTTCGTCGGCTGGATGGTTTGTGATTGCCTTAATAATAATGCATTGTATTCTCTTAATGATGGAGTAAATAATGGCTGGTTTGTCATTGAGGAAATCAAAGACAATAACGAAGTCAAAGCTTGGAAAATATCTAATATAACTGAAAAGATACATTTTGTAGCAGTTTACACCGAAAAAGAAGCGGAATTAGTGGTTAGTGTTAGAATTGATGGCGCACAAAAAAACGATGTCGATACATATGTATTGTTGCAGTCGACTTATAATGGCACAACATCGCCAATTAGTACAACGGACAAGATTAAATACTTCTCTAGCTTGACAATATCTCAACCAACAAATATGTCTACTACCTTATATCAAATGAGTTATATCACAATCAACAATGGCAAGCCAATTAATATTACTGGCAATTCTTATAGTTTAAATGTTAGTGAAAATATTTCCGACGGAAAAGTTGAAATTGTGGTTAATTATAGTTGTAAGACAATAAAAGTAACTATTGATACCAAAGTAGATGATTTATTTGGCACCTTGACAACTATTAAATGTCATAAGGGAAGTACTACAACAACATATAAACCTCAAAAGGATGGAGTTTATTATGTTTATCTTCCTAAGATTGCGACAATCAAATCTACTGATTTTGGCGACCCTACTCTAAATAATTATGTATTTAATCATTATACATATGGAACAAACAGTAGTAATTGCACAACTCAATTCAGCGGTGAGATAAGCCTTGAAAACTATACTACATTGTATTTAAAGGCAAATTATACTGCAAATGATGTTACAAT
The DNA here is from genome assembly GCA_964411325.1 of uncultured Christensenella sp. Classification (GTDB taxonomy): domain Bacteria; phylum Bacillota; class Clostridia; order Christensenellales; family UBA1242; genus UBA11490. The sequence continues at coordinate 9,358 of CAYPKM010000007.1, read as the reverse complement.
TAATTATCAATTTAATGGGAAATCAATTAAAGGATTAGAATCCACAGTTAAATATGGTTCATCCTTGACATTGCCTTATGTGTATTATAAAACTTCCACTATTACATTAAAATGGGGAGATGGATCAGGGAATAATTATGCCTTTGGTGATAATTATATGGTAAAGAGTACAGATAATGCAGAAATGACATCTTTAACTTTCTCTATTGTTGAATATGATTTATATAATATTGTGTTTGATGGCGGTAGTGGTGACAATAAATTTGTTTTACCAGAAGATTACCCAACTAATAATTCTAATATTTATATTTATTCAGAACAAATTAGTGTTAGCAAAAATACAATATATTATGAAATAACTGGTTATAGTGCAGATAGTGAAGCGTATGATATCACTAAACGAACTGCCGAAAAAGACACCGTGATTGTAGACAATACATATAAAATTCCAGATATAGAAATTGCTTCTGCTGGTGGTTATGAATTTTCGCACTTTGTAGTATCGGGATCTAGTAGAGAGTTTACACGAGGAGCTACTTACACATATAAATCTGGTGAAGCTAAAAACCTTACTATTACATTTACCGCTGTTGCAAAGACCGAAAGAATTGTCAGATTCTATATTACTAACCCTGCTGAGAAACATCAAGCAAGTAAATCAGAGGGAAACTATACGCTTTATGAGACAAATAATAGTACTGCCAAGACGTCTGATTATATCAAAATAACATTTGATAGTTCAAATAAATATACCGTAAAAATGACAAATACCGGTACAGCTATGGGCTTTGCAGTTTATTCTACTGATTCAAAGGGCTCAACAAGTAAAATAGCAGCATGTTATATATTAAGTGATATAACCAATGAATACAAATTCTATGGTTGGACAATAGAAGGCGGTCATACAGTCTTTACCGATATGCTAGTTTTACAGAATTATGTTGATGCTGGAAACGATTATTTCTCTTATTACTTAATTAGCGACCAGTACGTCATCTCGTCGAATGATACAACATTAAATACCTTTATTAATAAGAAGAACGTAGTTAATCTATATGCCATTTGGGAAAAGAAGAAACTTGTTAAATTTGAAAATGCTCAAGGCGATATCCTCAAGGATAATAATACAGTTTCCAATCCTTGGAAATCTGGCTACTATGCACAAGGCGACAAAATAACCGTTCCTACTCCAAATGATGGCTATTCTTTGACAAGAAAAGATGGTGAAAGCTACAAGTGGACAGGATGGACGACCACCATCGGCGAAAATGACACACTAACATTCGAAAAGGGTAGTGTGGGCAAAACAATGATATCTTACGTTGACCAAACTTGGTATGCTACGTGGTCGGCTGGATATACATTGACCCTTGATTTGGGCTTTGATGATGCTGCTAGAAAGAATTTTGCAGCTCTTGTGGGCGCTTACAGTTCAGATGAAAATCTTGCAAGTAACATTGAAAATAAATTAGGTTATCCATCATTTACTGATGGTTTGCCGGGTTATTTGACTGGCTCCCAAAATACATACAAGTGGAAAGATACCATCACTGGAGGAACATTGTGGGCACAAGGTGAAGTATTTGATTTGAGCAAACTAAATAACGAGAAGATTACTGATAAGAATATGTATTCTAAACTTAAAGATAATATCACCCTAACAGGTGCTTATTGGCTTGAGAATTATTATACATTTGTGGGTTGGGCAAAAAGCAAAATTACTTGGGAAGATGCTGAGAAAGATCGAACTAAATTAATTACAAGCTACACAATGGAAAATCATGATGCTACATTGTATGCTGTATGGAAACCAATTACGTTGGAAATTAGATATTATTCGTCAGAAGCCGATGCCACAAATGCATCTAATGCCATTCAAGCTGGCAAAAAACCTGACTCAAATAACTTACTTAAAATAGTAGAAGATTATAAATTTGGCGAACAAGTTGGTTGGAAAGAAATTAATAAATATGAACCTTATGTTACCATGAACGAACGCTTTGATGGATGGGTACTAGTTGGCAAAATTGCTGAGTCATCGCTACCTGGTCAAACAGAAAATGATGATGGTGTTAACTTTGTCAATACATGGTGTTTGTATCCAGAGAAAGTAGACCAATATCCAGTATTATTTGTTAGTACAAGCGGAACCCCTTTGGGTGGTGATAAACAAGGAACTTGGCCTGATTATAATTCTAACGTCCAAAGAGTGGCAAATGGTGAAACTATTAGTATGAAAGATGGTAAACCTATTGCTATAAAGGATTATCTAATAAATAATATACTAGGAACCGAAGTGCCTAACCAGATTTATTACAAAGATAAACAAGGGAATAACGTATACATTGCTGATGATAAAACGTTAACTTTCGATATAAATACTTGTGCTATTACAGACCTAAAAGATAACGCTGGGAAGGTATTCTATATTTACGTAAGTTTTGGATTCAACATTGAATTGTATATGCCAGTCAAGAACACCGATGGCACGTACTCATACAAAAATGTTCAGACAAAAGAAGCAGAAACCGAAACGGAATATACGCTATCAGACTACTATAGTAGTGCTAAGATTGGCGAACAAACAATAGAGGAATACATTGAGTCTCTTAAAAAGGATCTTAATGTCACATTTGAAGGTTGGTTCTATTGCTCGGATGAAATTGAAGGAACTAAATTACCAACAGGAATAAAATTTGAAAAATTTAAAATTACCCAATCTGGATCTGATTGGAAATTGTACAATCCTACTAACCATGAACAGATAAGCACGGCTGATGCTGAAGCCAAAACAATCAAACTATATGCCAAATTCCTTGTTACTCAGACGGTGCAATTGGGTGAAGATGGCAATAATGCGATTGCAGGATATGCAACCTTGAATTTGGATACAACTGGTAAAACCGATTACATTAGTTCGTCGTCTTCGACAGACTCATCTGGAAAAGTAAAAAGTATCACCTATGAAACCGTTTTGGGCTACAATGGCGATGTAATATTTACTATCGGCACAGAGGGCTATATCATTAATAAATTTACTAAAAAAGGAATTAATGACACAGGAAACGGAAGTGATGTCATAGGTGAAGATGAAAAAGCATATTATCATACTGGTAATTCACAATTACTAAATGATGCTATTTCGCATACATTTACATTTGGAGGTGGTACCCTTGTAAAAAGTGTGGATACAACTAAATCCAAGATGGATATTACCTACACATTGACTTTGAAAAATGTACAAACTAGTGAAGACAAATATGTGATAGATATTACTATATATACAATAGATGGTATCACATATTCTCTTGGTGACGTAGTTGGATATTTCAAGAAAGATGTCCAAGATGGCGAATATGAAGACTTCTCTGTGGAGGATTCTGGATTTGCATCATTTGATATAACAATAGATAGAGGATTTTATATTAACGGAAAAGTATATTCTGGGACAAATACGTTTTATTATTATTCAAATGATAGAGATTTGTGTTTCTTATATGTTCCATATGGTGCTATAATACCTATAATTTTTGAACCTAGATCAGATACTAACAAGCACTTTAGTGGGTTAAAATTTGATTGGGCTGGTACATCTTGGAGCACTACAAATGGTGAAAAAGATCAAGATGGTATATATGTAGATTATTCTAATGATGTATGTACGTTTACACTTAAACCATATGCAACGAAAACGGTGGATGAAAAGCTTCAATTAATGAGCGATTACAGCGTAACAGCAGTTTTTGACGAAAATACAGCTAATAGTGTCCAATTGTATCTTGATTATACCTCTACGGGAAAGGACACACCATGGACAGAAGTACTTAAAGATGGTGGCTTTGGTGAAGTAAATGGAACCTATCAGTATAAGTGGAAGAGTAATATTGGTGTTGGTAATACAAAGCAAGCGATATTAGCTACAGCGAAAGAAAAATTTGCCAGCGACTTTGCCACAATCGGTTATACAAACAATTTAGAATATGCTATGAGATATTTCTATATAGCTGATGATGCTAACATAAGCGTTGAAGAAGAAGGTGGGTCGTTTAATGATAATGGCGAACTGACCGTAAATAATGGTAAAGACGTTAAAATACACATCTCCTTGTCGCGAGCTTTGATAGTATCTGTTGATACGCAAATTTTGGATTACGAAAATAAAACTAATCCAATAACTAGCGTTAATAGAGGAACAGTCAGCGTAACAGACTTGGAAGGAGAAGGCAGTGGGTTATTCCAAAAGACATCAGAGACATCAGAAAAATATAGCCCGATAGCTTCAAACTCTAGTGATAAGTATGAAAAAATATATATCAAAGTTCCAGATTATAATGGTAAATTCACATTAAATGTGACTCCAGCCAGTGCTACCGATAGTCATTCCGCATATGAATTTGATAAATGGACTTATGAAAAAGATGGTGTAGAGTATAATGTATCAAACATAATGTTTGATTCTACTACCGCCAACCCAAAACTTGGTGTTGAAGATATTAGTAGCGTTATGGATAGTACTGCTCCAAATATACAACTTCATGGAATGGTTAAAGCCACAACCTATAGTGTTGTATTTGGTGGTTTCAAAACTCCAAATAGTAATAGTAAAACTACAGTAGTAAAAAATATCGCTTATGATCAAGACATATATGATAAAAATACATCTTTATATTCTCATTATGCATATACATTGAAATCTATAGGTGCACCTGAACCATATAGTTATACCTATTTTAATTCGTATGATTCAGAAGCAAAAAACTATTTGATCTTGCATCCAAACGAGGGTGGAGATTATAGCTGTGGCTACGGCAGTATCATGTATATATTCAAGGAATGGCAGGAGGGTGGTGTCAGGAAAGACAAAGACGTCGTTCTTAAGAATGACACATATAGTGAAATTACCCTTACAGCTAGCTTTGCAGATGCTACTGCGGTAACTATCGATGGACAAACTGACAAGCCACTATATTTGATACCAAAGGTCTCCACAAACCAAGGCTTCACAGACCAGTTTGGCAAAACTTATTCGAGTGCTTTGTATAGCAACATGGTTACAAGTTCGAAGATATACAAGGATTATTTGAATTCTTCAACCAAAACTTTCTTGAAAGATAACGGCGAGTTCTGCTTCTTCTTGGCAGACGGCACCCAAGTTAAGACTCTTGAAAATTTGAACGGCGAGAACAATGTGTATACGACATATGAAATATATTTGAAACTTTCAAATGCTTGTAATGCTTCAACTAGTAAGCTTGTGAGTAGTTTGACCTTGTATGCTATTACTAATCAAGGATTAAAAGTTGGTGAAGTGAAAAACGGAGAACAATACACTTCAGAGCTTAATATTTCCAATTATGTTGAAAAGACCTCTAACGGTTATGAACTTTCTAATATTAAATTAGATTCACATATTATCACAAACGGCTATGTAATGGCATATTGGCAATATTCAGAAGGAACTACTAATTCTTCTAACGAAACAAAAATAGAAGGAGATAAATGGCTGACTGGAGATAAATATACTTTAAGCGTTTATTGCAATGTAATGGTAAAGGTTGAATCATCTTCATATGGACAGTTCAATAATATTACAACGGGCAATTACTTCGCAATTACATCACAAACTCCATCTCGTCTTGCTTTTAATGGAAATGTGGAGTTGTATTACGCAAGCAAAAAGGGTACAACTGCAACGCTTCAAATCAAAAATGGCAACACGGTATATCATACTATTGAGTTTAAAGGATACGCTGGTAATGACAACATAATATTTAGCATTACTAGGAGGTGTAATTCCGAGAGTGCTTCAGTGGTACAATTGTCTAGTGTTGGATCATCTTGTTATGTTTATGACAGTGGACTATTTTCGGGACCATATTCTATTACTGCACTAGCAGTGCCTTCAAAGGTTATATATACTGTTGAGGATTTCTATATAAAGGGTGTTGGAAATGCTAGCAATTATGCAGATATGACTCCTATTGTTGGTGGTCAAGTAGAAGTTACAGGTGGAGCGAAATTTCAATTTACTAATTCTGACAAAGAAGATTATAAAATAGAGTTTATTGATGGTTTGGTAAATGTTAATGAGACCAAAACAATCAAAGCTATATTTACGTCAGCTTTCAATGATATCAAAGCCAAAGTAAGTGAAATATATTGGCAAATGAGCACCGATCAAGGAGATAATTGGACAAAAATTGAGGAGGATTCGTATGCTCTTCAAGGTGCATTGATTAGATTGTATGCAGAAATACCTACTCATACAATTACATTTGTTAGAGCTTATAAGAGTGATATTACTTCCGCTACAAATGACGTAAAAAGTGTAAGCATCCATACAGATTATGACGGATATAATTTTGGTGGCGAAGATTCCTTTGAAATTACAATACTAGATGGTCAAAGTCTAAAGTTTATAGATAGTGATAATGGTGGAACATTCAAGATTGTATCAAGCTCAAACGAGACAGATGTTGGGTTTACAATTAATCTTGGAGATGGCTACTACCAAGGCTGGCTACAACCAAGTGGCAACTCCACAGTGGGTACATTGCTTACAGATGGAGAAATAACAGTTACTGATGGTATGACATTTGTTCTTTGGGTAGAGAAGAAAGTATCTATCACCGTACAGGCGGATACAGATTATAAAATTGCCAATGCCGACTCGTCAGGAGCCTTAAGTGGTTATGGAAAACTTGGCTATACTGTAAACGACTTGAGGAAAGATAGTATCAATAGTAAAGTCATCGCTTCACTAAAGGACTTAGATTTCACAAATAAAAAATACTTTACAATAACTGCTGGACAGTCGTCCCAAATTACTTTCGAAGCGGCAGAGGACGACAACGTTCTACATGTGCCTACTGAAATGTACGATTATAAGAATGGCGATAAAAAGAATGGCAAAAATAATAGACAAAGCTTATTAGACAATAATAAAATCACATGGACTGCTGGCAACTTAGACAGTACTGTATATTATTACTGCAATGCATATGGTACTAAAGCTGAATACAAGATAAAAGATAGCGGTGATACTGGATTAGTAACGTATGCCATTTATGGTGGATACGAAATTAGCTATGATACTAAAACAAGTACTACAAGCGTTACTGGCACAATTACAGATCATTGGGGAGTTGAATTATACTCATTTACAATATATCTTTCTGGCACTGGCAAGAATGGAAATGGCAACTATTATCCTTCCACAGACAAGAAGATTACCGAGCTTCAATTGTTGGATAATGCTAATTCAAGTCTAGGATATGTTTATACTAACACTCAAGGTCATACAAAAATAACTTCGACTTCGCATACATCGGGCAATATCACCACCGACAAAGAATATGTTTTGAAGTACATAGAGGAAGTTGCGAATGTTACATTCAATTTCTATGTTAAAGTTAAAGAGGGCGACACCAGAGAAACATTGAAAGGTAGTACCAAAGCGCTGATTGATGGTAAATCAATTGAGTATGATAGTCGTGGGCTAACTGATATAAGTAATGACGATGGCACAATACTCCTTCAATCTGATTCTAGTCAAGGTGGTATAAAAATGTCTTTTGTCGGTAATAGAATCACCGGAATGATTACGGCTGGAAGTGGTTATACCTTGACAAGTGTACAGATTTTTGTTCGCAATACCACGACGCAAGCGACAATGGTAGAGTATAATGGTAATAAAACAGCTTCGTTTAATGCTAAGGATGATAAGTATAAAAACTATACATCATATGACGTAGTAGTTGTTGTTACACCAATTTCCACAATTAACGTTGGCTTCAAACTTTCTCTTCCTTATGCTACAGATTTGAGGAATATGAAGATTACCGCTAGTGGGTTTGATAACTTGCCTCAGTTTAATACTACCAATACAGACGGAAAATTAGTTTCTATTGGATTTGAGGTAGGTTCTACAATTACATGCTCGTCTGACAATAAAACAATTACAATAAAAAATACAAATGGTAAAGAATACACGCTAACTATAAATGGTGGCGAAAATATATATGAATACAAAGGTGTATATATAGATTATTTATGGGAAATTAGTACTCAGACTAAGAATTTGTTATATGATAATTATGTTATATGGGGCTCATGTATTATTAATTCTAAAAGTGCAATAGCTGAGCAAGTTAATGCTAGTGAAAAAACGTTGACTGAGGATTGCGTAATTTATTGGGATGTAGATAGAAAACCAGTAGATATTTATTTGGATGATGAAGGTTCGTGGAAACAATATGTAAAGGATACAAAAGATAAAACGCCTAATGAAAGTGATTTCTATTCTAAGCTTGATGGCACAGATGTCGCAAAAGGACTTTTGACATCATCTTCAGGCTATAAATTTACTCTTCCAGGTGGATTATTGTACCTTGATGGTTTCGAAACCAGTGAAACATACTATAGTAAAGGAACCAATTCCGATTACTTGGGATATTATAATAATGAAAATATATTAAAAGATTTAAATCAATCTAAACAAAACTCGATAACTGGTCTGAATATTAAGGTGTACAGTGAAGGATTTGAATATGATACAGATAAAGCGGCTGACTCCCCATCAAAGGAGTTGTTCACAGGTAAATCTAATATAGTCGTGCGTTTGTTTGGTAGTACCAACAACAAGATTAGTACAAGCGTTAATTTAGACATCGAGCTTACCCAAAGTTCTGCGTGGAGGGTTGTCATTTATCCTAAACAGTCTCAGTCTAGTATTAATGTACGCTTCCATGATTGGGCTACTGTGGATGAAAATGGCAATAAAACAGGTACTTCAGGCGATAACGGCCAAGATATCTCTTTGGATGGTAGCTTCTCCCTTTGGTTCGGTACTGTAGATGATAATGCCAAAACCCCAAGTGGTGAGCATTATCTAGCTATTGAGTATAGCCCTACTACTCGTCTTTATACTGGATTTAAAGCTGAGGCTCTAAATAAGAAAACTGGTTGGGATTGTTATAGAAAAATAAACTTGAATGTAAAAACATTTGAGGGTGGTAAACTTGTTATTCATAAGTATTATTATGAGATTAAAACTGGTAGTACAGTAAATAAACAAGGCTTTATTAGCATAGAAAATCCAAACAGCGATAGGGAAGCAGTAAAATTTCCGGTGAGTGTGAATAATACACAAATAATACATGTTTACCCTATTTACTCTAATAAACTCGCATATACTGTTACTTTGAAAATGCCAACAACAACGGAAAATAATTACGTTGTGCCTGATCCTACGGAAAGTCCTGTTTCTGGTAGTTCTGCTACTTTTGAAAACCAAGGACTATTTAAAGTCTCCATACTTGCTTCAGAGAATGCTAAAGAGGAAACAGTGTTCTGGACT
>CAYPKM010000006.1:0-34001 GCA_964411325.1 uncultured Christensenella sp. | reverse complement strand
CCGAACATATCGACAAAATTATACTTTCCACCTCTTTTGAGTGCAAATTTAAACCTAGCACATTTGACAATGTTTCCAAGATTATCACAATTGCACCACAAAGTCCTAGCCAAAAAGAAGTTGTTCTAATTTTTTTCTTCAACACTTACTCCTTTCGATTTCTTCCACACATTTTTTGAGTTTATTTTATCTTTAATTTCTTCTACATCCTCTTTCACCTGCTTAACAATTCCCAAAGAATCACCAAGCTTTTCAATAGTATTTTGATATTTTTGTTCCCTACTTCTACTATCCCTCAATTGATATACAAGAAGACCCAAAAACAAAACCGCAAACAAGCCATTACTTATTGCCAAATTAACTATTTGTTCCCACATCTCAAAACCGCCAAAATCCTTTGATAAACAGTACCAAAGGCAATTTTAATTCTTTCGCTATCTTCTATTATTTTTACAATATCAGAAACATTATTTTTATTGAAATTCCTAAAAATCAGATAAACTATTTTCCTTGCGAGGAAAGTTTGAAGGATGCCAGCAGAATATCTTTTGCGTATTTCAGAAATAGAGTCTGGAAGTTCTTTTTTTTCGCAAAATTCCTTAATCATTTGTGTGTACTTTTTTAAATTTTCATTTTGTATGTCTTTAAAATCTTTCAAACATTTTTCATAATCAGATTCCAATCTTTGCTCTTCACTTGTTAATTTTATTAATTGCTTGCCACACTTAACGCTTCCGCTCAAATCACGATTTAACATTTTTTGTTTTTTTAGATTTTGAAAATAAGATTTTTTAAAATCATTCGCCTTTAAGCTTCTAATTATTATACTTGATGCAAGTTTAAAATCATCAATCATTTCTTTAGACAAAAAATCATCAATTACCACATTTTCATCTTGACCCATATTAGAAAATTTTTTTTCAAGAAACTTCAATTCTTCTTGCTCGAACTGTGAGTATGAACACAAATTATCAGCACTACAAACTGCCATTATCACATTCTCAATTTCCTTATCTTTCTTTGAATCAATTACCACATTTTCATTATTTATAAGTGTATTTTTATTCATACATTTCTCTCTTTTTACACTATTATTAATTTTGATTATTCTATCACAAATATCTGCAAATCTTATCACAAACTTATCTCTCTATATTCTCCATTAATAATGCCCACATATTTGTCTCCAACCTTTAAAATATCATTAATATTAAATAAGTTTTTTATTAAACCATCTTGCAACAAATCTTTACCCGACACAATTGTATATTTGGAATATTCAACCTCATACCCATCCATACAAAATACAACCGCACTATCAGAATCAACTGATACCTTCGAAAAGACGGCTCTTTTCGTCAATAACTCAACAAATTTGCCATCAATGAACTTAAATAGTCTGTAACTATTATCACTATAATGAACACCCAAAAAACCATTTTGGGTCAAGACCTCATATTGAATTTGCCCAAAAGATCTTGGAACAATATTTTTTGCCAACACAATTTCAACTTCACTATTAAATTGCCCTGATTCAATATTCAATATTTTATAGAATAATTTATCATCCTTTATATATACGACTATCAATTCATCACCAACACCTCTATCCACAATCTTTGCGTCTGTTATATCCGATTCAATCAAAATACCGTTTGTATAATTATCATTAGTTCCGTATAAATATGTCCCATTATCTTTATTTACAACATACAATAAACACTTATTACCATTCAACAAAAATAATTCAATATCCAAACAATTTTGAATTTGTTTTATTGTCGTCAAATCACCATTCAAAATATCTTCAATAGACGAATACTTATATATGCACATATCCCCATTATCTTTTACTATATAATTTTCAGATGGAAACAAGTATTGCTTGGCACAATTTTTAATTTCAGCCCCATATATCACAAGTTTTAATTTCCCACAGTTTCCAACAATTTTTATTTGCGAATCCATCTCAAAAACTAACGGAATAAATGAGCTTTGGACATTATTAAACTTAGCAATCAGTTGAGAATTATAATAAAAATTAAGATTTTCAGCATCGACTACAGATATAAACATATAACCATATGACAAATATTTTTTTGTCTTCAATTCTATAGTTTTCGAATTTTGAATTTTATCAAAATATAATTGAGCAAACTTATTGGAATTATTGTCCAAAAGCATATATTTGTCAATAACATATTCAAACGAATCTATCAATCCAATACTCCTATTGCGAAAGTTGGACAGGTTATATAATTATCACTTTCACTAGTCTCAAACCCAAATCCAAATAACTTCGCTTTTTCGTTAATTTTTATAGTTTGCATAGTACTCTTGCCCTTAACTTTGATTGATTTGATTTTATTATCCAAATAAAGTTTCAGTACTATATCCGCTTTAGATACAAATGTTACATCTTTAATATACTTAAAGCTATCGGCATCTCCAAAATCAAATTGTGTACTTGTCCAACGTTTCTTTATTTTTTTATCCAAAATATAACCACAGTTTGTTAATTCTCCAAACAAATATTTACCAGAAGAATTGGCATACAACACAGCAAGTGTATTATTATTGCTATCAACAATAGGCACAAAGTCGACAACCCAAACACCACGACAAATTACAAACTTTCTACTACTAATATCATATTTAATGATTGCATTAAATTGACAAGCAGACCTATTTTCACACTCAATAATTTCACCATCATCAAAATCCAAATTACACGCAAGATAATAAACACCTTTTACAAAAACAGATTTTGCACTCCACTGATAACTTCCCTTCAACATACTTTCAAAACCCATATCAATTTTTTTGACATTGGTACCATCAAATTCATAAAGTCCCTCAGTCGAACAAAACAAAACTCTATCGCCACAATCACAAATAGTATTAGCGTATATTTTTTCTTTGCATACAAATACACAACTAGCTTCAAACGACGACTTATCTCTGCTTTCGGTAATTTTATTGATTCCATTATCCCTGAATACATATACATTATTTTTAAATGCAATAACTTTATTACACATTCCCAAATGGTCATACATATTTACATAACCAGATTGCTTATTGCTACTAGTAAAATTCAATGGATTAAACTCTTCACTATACATCACAGTATCTCCACCAATATTAAGCCCAGTAGCAAATGACCTATTATCAAACCAACACAAGCTAGTCAAAAGAGTTTTTGGTATTTGTGTCGATTCATTATATTTGCTTGGTTTCCAAATATAGTCATATTGTTTAGCAGTAGGGACAAATATTATCACCTCTTCTCCATTAACAAATGTAGAAAAAACATTGTCCACAATCTTAAAATCCATAGATTCTATATCACGCACAGTATATCCATCTTCCCGATTGATAAAATAAACTTTGGCATGAGCATCATCATCAAAGAAAACCAAACAAGAATGATAATCACTCTTCGAACCTAATACTTTAAAAAAGAAACACCTTGCAGGATATTTATCTTCTGGCAAAGATAGTTCACGTTTGCACGAATCCGTATAATCATAGGAATATCTAGTATACAATTTTTCAATTCCAAAACCATCCTTCAAAATACTAGACGTAGTATCAAAATTGTAGCAATATTTACATTCCCCAAATTCATTATTATTCTTATCTATATTCAAACCATTTTTAAAAGATATCGGTTGATAGTTCTTAAAAACCATATTAATTTTATTATTACTTTTCTTAAACACTATTCCCACCTTTTGCAAGGAATATTAATGCTCTTTCTAGTTCTAAACATTGCCCATAACAAATCTTTAAATTTATCACCCCAAACACTAGCATTTTGAATATCCCCTTTTAAAAATAAATATTCAGAAACAACACCATAAGCAAATACATCCAAACCAATTTTTTGACAAAAATTAATATCATCATTTCTATCAACAATTCTGGGCAAATAAGAAAATTTAATCACATAATTACCCGGCAAAATATGTATTCCGTCCGAACCCAATAAATAATCAATTCTCAAACCACCAGTAGTCTTAACACTCTTAATATTCAAAATATCTTTATCTGTTATTTGCGAAAATTCAATTACTCCATTTTGACACTCCACATTTACCCTATCAATCATTTCGCAAAAAGATGATGCTATATCTCTACTAACAATATTTATAGAAGTCAACAAATTATCTATATCTATAGAAACATCTTCCGGCTCATCAATATTAGAGTTATTCAAACATTCCAAAACGCCATTTAATTCCAAAATCCTAGCAGATTTTATTAATATATCAATTACTTGCAAAACCTACCTCCATATACTTGAGAATACTTTATCTTCACAATATTCTTTTGATGAATTGTTGGAAAAATTGTAAATTTCGCTCAAATAATATTTATTATAGTCAATCATACGTTTCTGCCTATTTCTTTCAATATCTATATTATTTTTGTCAATTTCTTCAATAATATTGTCAATATTATTAGCATTTGTTGCATATATCATTTCCAAAAATCGACAATCTAAATTTGCAAATGGATAAGAAAAACAATAAGTATTCAATTGTTTGTAATTATGCAATTCGTATTTTTGGCTTTTTAAATTAAAAATAATATAGTATCCATCATCAATATCTTTGACTCTCTTAACTATATCAAAAACATCACTTTCTATTTTTATTTTCATATCAAAACATTCTCACAAATTTAAAAATTTTGCTGGGCACATATTGTACCCAGCAATAAAAACATTAACCAGTAATACCTGTTAATTTTGCTTGTGAATTTGGTCTATTACACAATAATTCTGCATATTTCACAAGAGTTGCAGTATAAACAGGATAGCCATCTTTTTGTTTGATAATCTTTCCATCGTTACCTTCCAACCATTCCCAATCACCCAATTGGCACAATTCGAAATCTTTGGTAGAAAGTAAATACATCGCATCATCTTCAACAAATCTATCATTAACAACAGGTATGCCATTATAAGACAAAGCCTTAAACCCGCCTTGCAAATCCATAACATCAATATTTCTTTTGTACGTACTCATACACTCTTGATAATATCTTCTAACTTTTGACGAACAAGCAATAAAGTCAATATCAGCACCCGACTCATCATTAATACTATCAATTGCTGTTTGCATAGCGTTTTCACTCAAATTACCAACTTCGGTTTTTGTATAAGGCTTTAACCAAGTAGCATCATTTCTTTTTATACCATACAAAGAAGTACTATTACCAAATATTGCTCCAAGACCTGTAATCTCTTTATTAAAACCAAGAGTAGCCAATTTCAAATCTTTCATAGTTGTATAGCAAGTATAGTCAGTAGTAATAGTTTTTGCATCTCTATCAATAGAAACAATTCTAACATCATCATTATATGTACTATTATAATTAGTTCCATTTGAATTTAAAAATTTAACTATTTGATTTACAGCAAAGCCTTTAATATTATCCACTGCAAAAACATTATCACCTTCAGTAGTTTCTGCAGTTACCTTAGCCAAAACGCCACTGCCATCACCATATAGCATTCTTCCCAAATTAAATGCACTTGACTTAATCAAACTATCCATTTCTTCACTCAAAAGATTAACGAATGCACCAGCACTATTTTGAGAACATCTTATAGCTTTGTCGGAAATCTCCAAAGTTCCATACAAGTTTTTAAGATTAATTCTAAATTGTGCATATCTCTTGCCTACCGCTTTTGGTAATGCATCGTTTTCGCTACCTGCAGATACACCTCCTGATATGCCATAAGATGTAGCTTTGATAATCTCATTTCCATAAACATTATTCGTTGTTTGTTTTATTTTTGCCAAAAGAGGATTTGAAGCATAGTTCAATTGATTTCCAACTACTCCTAAATAAACTGTCTTCAAAGCCTTTTCGGCAGTATCCAATGTAATCATATTATCTCCTAAAATTTAAACATATTTTTCACAAATTTGTCCGCATCCTCCAAACTCTCAAATTTTGGAGTCGTTGCAATGCCTCCAATTTGTCCCATACTTGTTATCTCTATAGGACTCTTTATGTCTTGCAACGAAGACACATATTCTTTAATTATTTTGTTTTTTATTTCATCATTTGAATAGATGTATTTATTTAGAAACTCTTCGCTTTTTGCAAGACTATCTGCAGATTTATAGTTTTTCTCCATAACCTTCATATATGCTTTTTCTAGCGCATCTTCATTTTGGGCTAGATCATCATCATTAATCATTTCATTTGTTATATCTTCTATCATATTTTTTGCATTTTCGTGTGTTTGCAAAAAGTCTTCGAGTTTGTTTTTCCAAGCAAATTCCTTTTGTTTATTTTCTTCAATGCCTGCCTCAGACGTCTTTTCATCAAGCATTTTCTGTACATCACTTAGTTTCTGACACTTGCGAGTAAATTCACTTTGCAACTCGTTATAAGCATTAAGCAACATTTGCGAATCTTTGAATTTGCCTAGTGAAGAGCCTTCTTGACCTTTTGTTCCCAAATTTTCCATCTCCACAGCATGAACTACTTGATCATTTGGTTGTTCTCCATTCATTTTTTCATCTATCATAATTATTTTACTCCTTATCTTGAATATTTTCTTTTATTTTTTCTTTGTGCTTTTTTATATGATCCAACATAATCTTTTCTGTCTTCTCGTTTTTTATTTTTGATTTTTCAAATTCATTACCTAAAATAAAGGCAATGTGTTCTCCGATATGAATTTTGTCATCGTCTATTTCACTAGGGTCATTCAATACGCCAGTACTCAAAAATTGCAAGTTTTCTTTGCTTGCATTCTTCTTGTGCAGAGCATTAATATCTTGCGTAGCCTCCCATATTCCAAAGCCAAGTTGCTCTAGTATCTTTCCTCGCATAGAATTACTTAACTTTCCATCCTCGTCAGAAAGTAGCCCAGTATTTAACAAATCAAATATCATTGACCTTTTCTGAGCGAGCGATTGATTCACTTCGTTTTCCGTTTCAAACATTACTTCTTCACTATTGATATCACTACTAT
Organism: uncultured Christensenella sp.; assembly: GCA_964411325.1. GTDB lineage: Bacteria > Bacillota > Clostridia > Christensenellales > UBA1242 > UBA11490. The sequence goes on along the minus strand of CAYPKM010000006.1, from coordinate 26,998 downwards.
CCCAGTAAAATAATTCAATTGCACCATTGTCTCCCACAATTTTGGAAGTATGCTGGATTTTGGCATACTGCTTATACAGTCTCAAAATTTGTTTAGCTATCTCTTGAGCCGAATATTTAATCTCTTCAGAACTAGAACTCAACTTCAAATCATCTTGTTCTATCATCAATTGCAAAGCAACACCACTCACATTTCCATATGACGTATTCCCATTCAAAAAATCATTAACACCCGAAACACTTTTAAACTCATTCAAAAGCGCTTCTTCTTCCGACTTGAAATCCACAGGCAAACTATCGCTAGACAAAATTTTAGGACTGTTTGCACCTTGTCTATATATCAAAACCTTGCCGGGAGAAAGCCCCTCTTCCTCCAAATTATCCACATCAATAGACCCATCTTCGACAGATAAAATTCCCATCGTTAATCTATTCATAAATTCGTGCTTTCTATTCTTGACAGCATTAAACGCTCTTTGTATTGGAATACATCTCTCTATAACACTTGTTCCCCAAAAACAATTAGGCGTCTTTATGCTTACTTGTTTAATAAAAGGGAAACCTCTTTTGTTTTCGGCTTTGTTTATGTACGGCAATTCCCCATTATATACTAGTCTATTGCCAGCCACAATTATCAGTCTTCCATTAGGATATTCAATAGTTGGTTTCTCGTATTTTTCCAATACAATTACTTGGTCTTTCTTCACCCTTTTTGACATCGAATTTGAAAGCGAGGAATATCCAAGCCCTCCACTTATAGATAATCCATTCAAAGAATACACATCTATATCTTCGCCATCTACATCTACTCCCCATATATTTTTGACAATATCTTTGTGAAATGTCCTAGCATAGATAATAGACATACAATCTTCTACATTATTATAAACAGAACTATCTGGATATATCTCAAATGGACTTATAACCGAAACTGAGACATCCCCCTCCTTGATTGCAGACCCCACACTATTAATGCCTACCACTTTGCCAAGATTATTATTCCAATCCACTTTGTAAAAAGCCGTTCCACAAATCTCGCTCCACATAGTTCCACTAGCCAAAAGTTTGCTAATATTTAAATTGTGGCTAACAGCCTTTAGTATTTTCTTGCTAGTCTTGGCACAAGCAATATCTCTTTCTTCATCAGAAAAAGGAACCACTGTCAAAGCAGGTCTTACCCTAGACAATTTTGAAAGTCTCATTTCTATAATATTTGCAATGTGATTATACACTTCTTTTTCTTGCCAAAAATATTGTTTGCCATTTTCCATTATCTCTCCCGTTGGAGATATATAACAATATTGATTGCCCAAAAAGAAATTAATATTCAAAAGCCAAGTACTCTCAAATGTCTTTCTCTCCATTTGCCTAAATCTAAAATCTTCCAGTACACTTTCTACTATTTGCTCTTCTATATTATCTTTGTCTTTTTTATTTTTCAAAAGTTTTCTCCTTTGTTGCTTTTACTCTTTTGTTTAACATATTATCTGGACTTTTAGGAACAATTATGCCCGACAAACATTTATATATCTCTTTGACACAATCGTCGCATAGATATATCCCCGCATTCCTAAAAAAACCATCTTTTTCCAATTTGTATTCAGAAATATTTTTGCAATTCGGCATTTCGCAACGCAATTTTTTATTAATTTTTGAAATATTCATTTTTTCTCCTTTAATAATTTTATCAGTCTCTCTTTTTCTTTTTTCAAATCTTCATCACTCATATTGTCATACTCTTCTTTCACCTCCTCTTTACCAATTAACATCTGTAATGCCACCAAATCTGGTGGATAAGACTTTGTACTAGTTTTTCTCTTTTGCAAGACAAACTCATCACCTGTATACCCATACTCCTCAGTCACTTCTTGAGTCGTATATCCCAGAGCCTTATTTATGAGTGCATCTCTTATTTTTTTGTTTTTCATCTACATCTTCACCTCTTTTTGACATCCTCCAATCTTACACATAATTACTATACTTATTTCTTTTCATCAATTTCTCTTTGTTCTTTTGCAAATCACTCTTTACAAACTTTGTGTTTATCTTATTTTCTGGTCTGCTCATAATGTAATATCTCAAATCATCCATTGCGTGGTCATCTTTCTTTATTGGAAGGTCTGTATTTCCCCAAAAATAAGATTTGATTTCTCTTATCATATTCACACAATTTTTGAATATAAACAGTTTCCTTACACCACTCGCATTCTTAATATACGATTTCACTCTATTTATCCCAGAAAACATATCCTTATTCACATATGGATTAACCAAAATTCCTTGGTCATAGAATAGTTCACTTACACTCTTTTCACTTGCTAATGTTCTTTGATTAGCAGCGCTATCTATTATTGCTTCTATTCTATTATTCTTCATCGGCCAATCTAGAGACTTGGATATCTCTTTTATCTTTTCGGCGTGATATTCTACAGTCTTTTGTTTGTCATAATGCTCGGCTATCACATAAATATTCCCATCAAAATCACACGCATACCAATGACAACTAAGTGGATTATGAAGACCGGGGTCAATGGAGATTTTGTCATACCAAGACGAGGGCACATCAAAAGGCTCAATCACGTTTATATTTTCATCAAATTCGCTATACACAAGCCCCGTACCAGACGTAAAATTACCATATTTTCTACTTTCTAATTCATCAGCAGACATCGAGTCATTAAGTTTCTTTATCTCTTCTTTTGACAAATACGGATTGTCTTCCCATTGCATATGCTCATACCATACATCTTTGTCATTTCGTTCGTTTAGATAAATTGTACTATACACCCACGTCAAACCTTTGAGCGGAGTCATTGTGCCAAATATCATTCCACACCTATCCAAAACTCTCATCTTGCATTCCAAATAGATATCCTCCGGTGGCTCTTCATCAAACCAAACAAAATCAAGCGAAGTTCCTTGAAATTTTTCTCTTCCTTGGTCGCAACTTTTAAATCCAATTTTGCTCACTCCACCAAAGACATTCTTTAGATAAATAGTATCAATTACGCCTTGCAACGCACTTCCTTTTTTTCCAGAAATCATCACAATATCTTCTATCCATTCTTTTTTGAGATAATTAAGAATTTTACTCTGGGCAACATCCCTTTGAACTTGTTGGCTCAAAGATACCACCCAACCATCTCTAGGTTTATTATCTTTGAAGGGATGAATTCCCCTTGCAAGCCAAATAGTCTCAATTGCTCCGCACTCAGTTTTTCCACTTCTATTACCTCCAAACACCCATCTGTTTTTTGCATTGTTTTTGTGAAAAAGTACTTGTTTCTCGTGGATTATTTCTCCAGAGTTATAATAATCTATCTTACATTCTTCCTTTCTCCTACTTTCTTCTTTTTCAATTTTTTTGATTTTTTCTACAATTTCTCTTTCTGTCATAATAAGTTTTTTATATGTAAAAATTTACAAATTCTCCCTATGTAAAAAGTATGATTATTTCCAATTTGGAGTATCATAATTATATGAAAATAATTGTGTTGATTTTGATAATTGTCAGTAGCATTTTTGGTAATAGTTACCAAGTGTATGCCAGCGAAAGATATGCTAGAATAGAGAATTCTAGCATTATATATTCACAAGCAGACGAAAACACACCTATCTGCATTGCCGAAAAAAGTTATTTCGTCCAAATCCTAAATGATATGGATGACAAATTAAAAGTTTATTACAATGGGATAAGCGGGTACATCAAAAAGAATGATGTAAAGGAAATTACTTCTATACCTAATACACCATATCCTAGTAATATTAAATTGATTGTGGGTAGTCCGTGCAACCTACGCAATTCACCCACCACAAAGGACGATTCAAATAATATTATCGCCTCGCTCAAAAGTGGCGAGAACGATATCGAATTTGTAGGCAGAATTTTCTCTGACGAAGCCATAGACTTTGGTGGAACTACTTGGTTCCTCGTGAAGTACCAAGGCAAATATGGATACGTTTATAATAAATACCTAAAATCCACACCATTAATTATCGAAAATACAGAGAAAATATCTTATCTTTCATCCGAACCCGTCGATATCCAAAACCCAATTACACATACTCCAAGTCTAATACTAATAATAATTATGGCAATCCCACTGCTTTTCATTCTGATTATCTTGTATCTACCAAGTAAACAAATCAAAAAGACAAAAAAGCAAAAGCCAATCAAAATTATCCACAAGTATTAACAATTGTAATAATCTTTTTTGAAATCAACCTGTGATATCTCATTCATAACTTTTCTAACCAAACTATTATTAATTGTCTCATCATCTGAAAAAGATTTTGACAAACATTCATTATATATCGAAACAATCCATTTTTCAGAAGAATATTCATTATTAAAAAAGTCCAAATCAAACCCATTCGCAATCATTTGATTATTAAATTTGTTCAAAGCCTCAATCTTTTTTCTAAAGAAAGTTCTAAGACTTACACCCAAAAATTGAGCAACTAGTTCGCTTGTAACACCGTCTATAAAGACCAGTGCCAAAATTCTCTTGTCTGTTTTGTTTAATTTTGCTAGCGAATTTTCTACAGCAACTTTCAAATTAATCATCTTCCTTTTCCTATCCAAAAATTCAATTATTTGATTTGCTTGTCCATATGTCGTTTGATTGTTTTGCAAAGACCTACTATTACTATGCTTTCCTATATCCATTATTAGTTTATCCATCGTCTCCGACATCTTCTCCAAATACCTATAAATTGATAATGATGATTTGCTCCAATATTTCATTCGTACCTCCAAGTTCGGTTAAATTTTCTATAGTATAAAGCAAAAAAAAGTCGAAAGTCAAAAGTTTATGTCAAATTTTTGCGAATTTTATTCAATTTGTACAAAATTTTTACAAAGCGCACTCTTTTAATTACTTTAGTAATTAATAATTTAGCAAATTGATTTTGATTTTTCAAAAAAAAATTACAAATTTCACATATTGCACACCCAAAATAGCAAAATAAAGTATCAATTTTATTGTCAAAAAATTGTCTGTATGCTAAAATTGTTGTAATTGGAGATTTGCTATATGAAAAAAATATCTTTAGGCTTATTTTTGGTTTGCTTAAGCATAATGCTTGGTTTTTTTTCGTATGACAAAATTTGGGCAAGTGAGATATCTCCATCTACAATATATCCCGAAAATATCGTAGATTATGTAGATTTGAGCAACATCTCTGCTTTTGATATCAATAATACTTACATCGCTTACACCACAGACAAATCAAAAGTTACACTTTTTGAAAAATCAAGCCGAACTTACCAAAATTTTGATGGATTTAAAAATATTTCCAAAATAACACTTACCAATAATTCAATCGTAGTTTCAGACCAAAATTGCGTCAAAGTTATCAAAATTGACCATAATAATATAAGTACTTTAATCAACTTGGTAGACATCAAGGCTTTGGATATATACTTTGATGGATTTAATACATATATTGCTACTATTAATCAATCAACATTCAAATTATATAAATACAATGAACAATTCGACAATCAAGAAAATTGTCTAATTCAAGAAACCACACCAACAATTATCAGTTTTGAACAAGCATTTTTGATTACCATTAATAGCAAAAACGCTTATATTGTATACAAAAACGACAGTACGACTAGCAGTGGCAAAAATTATTCCACAGGGCTATGCAAAATTCAACTATCTTCTAATGCATCAACATCAAACAATATTCAAATTCAAGATAATTTCCAAGCAAACGCACAAGTAATTGATACATTCTTTTTTGAAAATGAGGAATACATTGTCACTTTCAGAAGCGATATACTTGATTTGTTCTCTACAAACAATCTTTTCTCTGCTAGCAACGAATCAAAACAACCACTAGCCAGCATAGACATCTCTACTTCTGGCAATCTCGATTCTTCCATATTCCCTATTTTTCAAATAAGCGACTTGCAATATCACGATGGAAATATCTATCTATCCGATACTCAATACAAGACTATTCAAAAGGTCTCTATCTCCAAAGACCAAGAAACAAACGAACACACTATCAAATCTGATGAAATAATTTTGGCAAGTTTTGGCTTTGACAAAGGTAGATTTAATAATATAAGTAATATTCACATTCAAGGCAACACATATATAATATCTGATAGCAAAAATGACCGTATACATATTTTGAGAGACGGCAAATCTTATTTTATAAATAGCGAAACACAATCAAAGCCTCAGGCAGTTGCTATTGATAGCAAACAAAATCTTTATTTTTCACAAACAATTGATGCCAAAACACAGATAGTTAAATACACTTTTCAGAATAATACTTATATCAAAAATAGCAAAGTTTATAGTGAATTCAAAAACACACAAATAGGCAATATTTCAGATATGTGTATTAATAACAATGATATTTTATTTGCACTAGATAGCGATAACCAAAAGATACTTTATCTTTCCGAAAACGAATTAATAGAATTAGCCAATAATTCACTTGCAAATATATCTATATCTAGTAATAGCCAAATCAAATTTATCAAAGGTACAAATTCTCTAATTGTATCCTCAGGAAACAACGTATATCTAATATCTTCTGACGGAACACGACTTGACCAAACCACTATTAGCAACTTACGAGAGATTACCCCCGACCTAAATGGATTTTATGCAATTACAGATAATAACATCCAGACATACAATATCTACAATAATAAAATTAATTATTCTCAATCAGACGAAGCAAATATCATCAATTACAACAAGTTTTCCTACGATATAGTTGGTAGAAGAATGATTGCATTTGACACAAACAGAAGTTGTCTAGTATCATTCCCTTTTAATACCGATTACGTCCCCTTCAACTTTGAGGATTTCCAAAATTCAACGCCACTTTCTTCCGATGAAAAAATAATAGCATTATCTATTTCCAATGCTATTATATATGATTATCCTTATGAACTTGGAAATATTTACAATGTAGATGGCAATACAAACAATTGTATATCAATTGACGAGTTCGGTGATTATTATCGTGTACTTTTCGCCCACGACAACCAATTGAAATGTGGATTTGTCCGAAAGAACGTATGCACAACCATTGCTCGCTCTTACAATTACATTAATGTTATTACCACACAACAAGTCGTATCTGTATACAAATATCCTACTCTTTTGAAATACAATAATACACGTTTGATTGTAGATACTCTACCTATTGGCAAAAACATTTCGCTAAAGTACGAATTTCCTATCAAATTAGACGGCACCAATAATTTCTATTTGTATCAAAATGGAAACAGTATTGGTTTCATATTCGGTGCAGATGTGGTACTTGCAGGAGACAAAACAATCAAAAACTTAAATACAGAAAATGCCTCAATCCATTTGATTGGGAAAGACTCCACTAGACTTCTTGATGAAAACTTGCAAAACAAACTAATTTCGCTCAATGATGGAGATAGAATATATGTGGCAAGTTATGACAAAAAAGCAGAATACACCAAAGTAATCATCAAAGACAAAGATTCGAATACAATCGAAGGTTATGTACTTACGGCAGATATACAAATGGACAAACTTGACAATTCCAAGATTATATTAATTATAATAATTGCAGTTTCTATTATCTTGCTTGCTATCATTGTAATTACATATATAATCCTTGCCAAAAAGAAAAACAAATAAAAAAACAAAGGTAGAATTAATCGCTTAATATTCTACCTTTTTGTTGTTTTGCATAGTATTATTCTTCTAGAAGCATTTCTGCTGGAGTTGGTCGTTTTTGTTTGATTTTTTGTTTAGGATAAGAAGATTTGTACATAATCAAAAATACTACAAGCACCCCACCCAATACACCACTTATTACTGGCAATAGATATCTTCTATAATCTAGAGAATATATCACGCCATAAGGGTCATTTTCGTCATAATAAACAAATATTTTGTCCCCGGCTTTTTTATCAAGAAAAATGTCGGTATTTTTTTCGTATTTATTATCATTTACATAATACAAGATTATGGCGTACTTATCACCATTATCATCCGTGTCAAATCCCGACACTTCTGCCTCTACTCTTTGGAAATAATTGTACTTCTGATGATATCTTATTTCCCAAAAAATAGTGTACGCAGTAATTGTTATAAAGATTAGTGATAGTATAATCAATAATAATTTGTATTGACCTCTTCTTGCTTCTTTTTCCTCGCTAAGCATCTTTACTCCTAAAAACTCATCTACTTGTTTATTTTTGATATATTTATATTTTTAGATTAACACAAAAATATATTTATATTTTTAGATTAACACAAAAATCAAAAAAATACAATCTATCTAACGTAATAATTTTCCAATTGTCCAGCAGAAGTTTCCATAATATCCAAATTATTCTCTTCCTTTATCAATTCAATTTTGCTTAAACTTACCTCATAAGCAGTCTTGGTAACAAGTTCATCATCAATTTTTTTCTGATATTCCCTGCTCTGAATCCTGCCAATAACTGACACTTTGTCTCCTACGCTAAAGTTTTTTACAAATCTAGCATTTCTTCCCCACGCTATGCACGGCAAATAGTCACTCTTGTTATAACTTCTATTGACAGCCAACAAGACATCAGATATTTCCCTTTTGAATGGTGTCACCCTAAAGACAGGCTCTTTGCACACATACCCCACAATCTCTATATAATTAGGGTTGTCGCTCGAAGAATATGGTAAGATTTCTCGCAAAAAGACTGTTAACATTAGTTTGCTTTTGCCATCTTCCAATTTGTTATAACTTCTAAATTGTCCTGTTCCACACAATTTACAACCCACTTTTACATCACTATCCACCAGCAACTTTTCGCTGACTGTTACGGGGATAATATCATAAGACTGTGACAATCTTGATACTTTGATATCAAATTCAAAGAAGTTTTCACCATACACCTCGTGGCTAAATCTTGGCTCGCTTAGCACCTCCCCAGAAATATATACTTTGTTGTTTTTCATTAGATTATACTCCATATCATTCTCCTTCAAACCTATTAATTTTTTCTTTGTATACCCAAATTGTCTATATAATAATCGCTTTGATATATCAATTCTCCCACAGACACTACTTTATATCCTGCATTTTTAAGTCTTTCCAACATAAGAGGCAGAGAGTCTAGCACATTGTCCGCATTGTTGTGATTCAAAATTATACTTCCATTTTTGACCTTGCTCATTACTCTTTCGCAAATATCTATTCCACTATAACCTTTCCAATCCAGACTATCTACATCCCACTGAATTGTTTTCAAACCCATATTATTGCATAAATTTAGCATTGTGTTATTGTATGAACCATAAGGTGCTCGAAACAAACTTACTTCTTTTCCTGTGACTTTTTGTATACTATCAATGCTTGTAGCGAGTTCCAATTTCATTTGGCTTTCACTTAAATTTGCAAAGTCGGGATGAGTATTGCTGTGAGTCCCTATTTCTATGCCTTGCTCATCAATCTTTTTCACCAAATCAGGATACTTTTCTACCCAAAAGCCCACCATAAAAAATGTCGCATTTACATCATACTGCTTTAGGATTTTCAAAATATCTTCTGTTTTGTCTGCTCCCCAAGCAGTATCAAAAGTCATTGCAACCATCTTTTCTTCGGTATCTACCGAGTATATTGGCACCAGTCTTGGAGCCTTGCCGAAATAAACACTCGCCGAAGCACCTCCTTGTATATTGATAGACAAAAGTATCATACTGACCATCACCACCAAACATATCCAAAACGATTTTTTCTTTATAACAACAAATTTCATTTGGTACTCCTCAATTATAATTTATTTCATATTTTTTAAATAGCAAAATTAGAGTCCACATTTGTTTCAAAAAATCTAATTTTGTCTAAAAATAGGTATTTGTATTGTTTTTATATTTATATTTCAAAAGCACCCTTTTTAGAACCAAGAAACACAATGAAATTAGATTGTATGAGATAGAAAAAAGACAATCCAAAAATTCAGATTGTCTATTATTCCTATTTGTTTTCGCAAAACAAATAAACTTGTTTTAATTTTTCTTTGACTATCGTCTTGCCAGCACCCACTCTAGTATCCAATGGCAAAGCATTGCTAAGCACAAATAATAGTTTGTCTTTCTCTGTTTGTAATACATAATTTGATTTGATAGTCAATTTGTAAGCACCCAAAAGTTTTGCATTTTTATTCTTGGAATTAACATATCCACAACCTTTTCTATTTCTAGCACTATCAGCAACTTCTGCTTGCTTAATAATCTTGCCACTACCATCCGACATAATCATAGTTATTGCGTCGCTTGGGGTAGTTTGTGTAGCACCCACGATATAATCTTGCTTGTCTACTGCCATACCCTTGATTCCAGCACTCATACGACCGGTCACACTAATGTCTTCGGTCGAGATTTTGACACCATTGCCACCATTTGTGAACATACACAATTTTTTGAACGGATAATGAATGTCTACAGCCACAAGCTCATCATTTTTGGCAAGTTTAATTGCACCATAAACTTGTTTGGACAAGAAATAATCCGTAATTTTGGATACTTTAATCATTCCTGACTTGGTTACAAACAAAAGATTATTGTCTTTGAGCGAATTATCCAATTCTAGTACTGCCACAATTCTTTCGTCTTTGTCTACGTTTTTAACTAGGCTAAATAGCGACACACCTTTGTCTCTAAATCTACATTCTGGAATACTCTTAACTGGCAATTTTATGCAATTACCAATATTAGTAAATACATACAAATCTTTGTTATTATCTACTTTGAAACTAATAGACGGAATTTCGCCTAGCGTAGGATTACTACTTAGTTCTTTAGTTACCAAATTGTAACTCTTTAGATTAACTAATTTCAAACAATTCTCTGGAGTTGCAATAAAGTGGAATGTTTCTATATCTTCGCTTTCTTCCTCATCTATCGAATAATTGGAACTATCCTCAAAATGTTCCTCTGCACTCAAGAATTTGGTTTTTCTAGGTTTTGAGTATTGTTTAGCAATTTCTTGCAATTCAGACTTAACCACTTTCATTTGAAGAATTGGACTATTAACAATAGCCGTATATCTCTTAATCAAATCTCTTAGTCTATTTAGGTCAGTTATAAGTTTATTAACTTCCAAATTTGTAAGTCTTGCTAGCCTCATATCCAAAATTGCTTGTGCTTGGATTTCGGACAAATCAAAAGTTTTGATAAGGGTAATCTTGGCATCTGTAACGCTTTTGCTATTTTTGATTATCCTTACAACTTCATCAATATTTCTAATAGCGATTAGCAAGCCTTCCAAAATATGCTCTTTTTTCAAGGCTTCTTCCAAATCATATTTGGTTCTATTTAGTATAACTTGCTGTTGATATTTCACATAATAATCTAAGATTTCTATCAATCCCATTTGTTTTGGCTTACCATCGGCAATAGCCACAATATTGGCACCAAATGTTGTTTGAACATCACAATATTTGTATAGAATATTAAGTATCGCGTTAATTTTCGCATCTTTCTTTAGTTTTATCACAGCCCTTGTGCCATTTCTATCCGATTCATCCACAATCTCTTGAATGTATCCAAGTGGACCATTGGGATTGGCATCTCTATATTTGGCAATCTTTTGCAACATATTGGCTTTGTTTACTTGGAAAGGTATCTCGCTTAGCACTATATTCTTCTTGCCATTATCAGCATTTTCTATGCTAATCTTTGATCTAATATACAATTTACCTTTGCCAGTTTCGTACATTTGACGAATTTCTGATGTATCCAAAAGATACGCTCCACTAGGAAAATCTGGGCCAGGCATAATTTTCATTAGTTCATTTAGAGTTATTTTATTATTATCTATATATGCAATTACAGCATTACAAGCCTCAGCGAAATTATGCGTAGGAATATTGGTAGCAAGACCTACAGCAATACCTTGACAACCATTAACCAAAAGATTTGGAAATCTTCCCGGCAAAATATTAGGCTCTTTTAGTCTATCGTCAAAGTTCAAACCCCAAGTAACAGTATTTTTGTCTAAGTCTCGTAGTAATTCAAGAGCAATTGGTGAAAGTCTTGCCTCTGTATATCTCATAGCAGCAGCACCGTCACCATCTACCGAACCAAAGTTTCCGTGTCCATCAACCAAAACTTCACCCATATTGAAAGATTGAGCAAGCCTAACAAGAGTCTCATATATACTACTATCGCCGTGAGGGTGATAATTACCCATACAATGCCCTACAATCGTAGCACTCTTTTTGTATGGTCTGTCTGGCAAAACGCCAACTTCCATCATACTATATAGTACTCTTCTTTGTACCGGTTTCAAGCCATCTTCAACTCTAGGCAATGCTCTATCCATAATAACCGATTCGCTATATGGAATCATACTATCGTGAATAGTTTGAGCCAAAGATTTGGTTACATAATCGGTATTGTAATCTTCCAAAGATATTTCTCTCTTTGCCTTCTTTCTTCCCGATTTCTTCTTCTCTTCGTGTGTTTCATCTTCTTGCACATCATCTTCTTGTTCATCCACACTATCTTCTTTGGCAATCTCATCTACTATTGCCTCAATGCTTTTTGTTTTGCGAGTGGTTTTTGGTTTCTTTGTTTCCAACACTTCTTGCTCTTCTTTTACAAGTTCTTCTTGAATACTCTCTTCTTCATTTACTACTTCGTCTACAATATCTTTTTGTGCACTAGGTTTTTCGCTTTTACTTTTGCCAAGCAAATCTTTTTTTACACTCCCCTTCCTCTTTGAAGTAGAATTTGTTACATATTTATCAAAAAAATCATCTTCATTTGCCATTATTTCTTACTCCTACTTTCAAATTGGTCAACTTTGTTAAAATTAGCATTGGCTATAATGTATTTTTTCCTAGCCTCAACATTATCGCCCATTAATGTCGAAATCATTTCTTCGGCATCTGCAGCATCATCTATTGTAACTTTCAAAAGAACTCTCTTTGCAGGGTCCATAGTCGTATCCCACAATTGCTCAGCAGACATCTCACCTAGACCTTTGTATCTTTGCACGCTATAACCACTACCAGCCTCTTTGACTACATCATCATAATCAGCCTCATCATAAACATACTTTTCAAAGCCCTTTTTGTATACTTTGTATAGAGGCGCTATAGCACAATATATATGTCCGGTATTAATTAATTCTCTCATATATCTATAGAAGAATGTTAGAAGAATTGCTCTAATATGTGCACCATCAGTATCTGCATCTGCCATTATTATAATTTTGTTATATTTCAAATGTTCTATATTAAAATCACTTCCAATACCCGTTCCACAAGCAGAAATTATTGTCCTAATTTCTTCATTGTCAAGTATTTGTTGCAATCTTTTCTTTTCTACATTCAAAGGCTTACCTCTCAAAGGCAAAATTGCTTGAAACGACCTGTCTCTGGCAGATTTAGCACTGCCACCCGCACTATCTCCCTCTACTATAAATACTTCATTTAGCATTGGGTTTCTTCCAGAACAATTGGAAAGTTTACCTATCAAAGAATAACTATCTACGCTATTTTTTTGTCTAGCCACCTCTTTGGCTTTTTTGCTAGCATCTCTAACTCTAGCAGCACCCTTTGCTTTGTTTATAATGTCTGTCAAAGTTTGTTTGCTACTTGTTTGATTGGCAAAGTTTATCAGTCCGCTATATACAATATTTTCTACATCCAGTTTGGCTTCTGGATTGCCAAGCTTTGTTTTTGTTTGACCTTCGAATTGAACATTTTTCATCTTGATAGCCAAAATTACAGTCATTCCCTCTCTATAATCTTCGCCAAGCAAATTTTGTTCTTTGTCTTTCAAAAGCCCCATATTTCTAGCAATTTCATTGAATGCTCTTGTAATTCCCGACTTTAGACCTGTTTCGTGAGTACCACCCTCGGCAGTAGGAATATTATTGACATAACTAAATATATTCTCGCTATACAAATCGGTATGTTGAATAGCACAATACAATTCTAGAATGTCGCTTTTGCCTTCCATATAGATAGGTTCTTTGTATAGAACTGTGTTTTTTTCATTAATAAAGTGCATAAATTCTTTGATACCATTCGTATAATTATACACTCTTTTTTGATCACCCAATTCTTCCACTTGATTTTCATCAATTAGTTCAATTGTTATTCCTTTATTCAAAAAAGCAAGTTCACGCAATCTCTTTGCTATAATATCCCTATCAAATAAGCAATCTTTGAATATTCTAGCGTCAGGCTTAAATGTAACGGTCGTTCCTCTATCATTAGTAGCACCTAGACATTGCAAAGGTGCAACTGGCACACCTCCAGATATTTTGTCTTTGGATTTTTTTACGGCTTTAAACTCCATAAAATATCTTTGACCATCATTACAAACTTCAACTTTTAACCATTCACTCAAGGCATTGGTAACACTGGCACCTACACCATGCAAACCACCAGAGTACGAATAATTAGAATTATTAAATTTACCACCAGCGTGCAGTTGTGTAAAAACGACCTGAACACCACTTACTTTTAATGTAGGATGCTTGTCTACAGGTATACCTCTACCATTATCTTTGACGGTAATGCTATTGTCTGTATGCATAGTAATTGTTATCTTGTCTCCATAACCATTCGCAATTTCGTCAATAGAATTATCTACTATTTCCCAAAGAAGATGGTGCATACCTTTTACTCCGGTAGTACCAATATACATTCCCGGACGAAGTCTAACTGCATCTAACCCCTGCAAAATAACTATATCTTTACTCTTATAATTCTCAGCCAAAAGTATGTCTCCTTCTATTTTCAAATATTTACAAACAAGATTATATCACAAAAAAAGCCAAAAAACAATCTTTTTTTCTATTTTGTAAAATTATGAAAAATTTTTGTTCAAATAAATTGTTATACAGTTTTATTAATATTTATACTTTATTTAACTTTGTACATATTTAAACTTTTTTCGACATAAAATAATAAAAAGCGAGGCAATGTATGAAAAAAATTGTTTTTACTGGTGGAGGAAGTGCAGGTCACATTATGCCCAATATTGCACTCATTGAAGAATTAGATGGCTACGATATATATTATCTAGGCACGAATGGAATGGAGAAAGATATTCTCAGCAAATACAAAAATGTCAAATTTGTAGAAATTCCTGCTGTAAAATTCAAAAGAACTTTTGACCTAAAAAATTTACTCATCCCCTATAAACTTATCAAAAACACAAATTATTGCAAAAAGAAACTGCAAGAAATAAAACCAGACATCATATTTTCCAAAGGTGGATATGTATCAATCCCCGTCTGCTTTGCCGGGAGCAAATTAAATATACCCATACTTACTCACGAGAGCGATTTAACTGTAGGGCTTGCAAACAAGATAATTGCCAAGAAAAGCAGATATCTTTGTTGTAGTTTTAGAGAAACAGCAGAGAAGTTTGGCAAAAACGCATACTTCACAGGCTCACCAATTAGAGCAAATATAAAAAACGGAAACAAAGACATAGTATTCAATAGACACAATATTACACCCAAAAAGCCAATCGTTTTGATTGTCGGAGGAAGTTTGGGTGCCTCAGCAATCAACGAAACCATATGGCAAAACATTCAAAACCTAACCAAAGATTACATAATAATACATATAGTTGGCAAAGAAAAATTAAACAAAAAATTGCAAAGCACAAAAGACTATTATCAACTCGAATTTGCGAAAGACATCGAGAATTACTTCTCAGCCAGCGACTTGGTCATTAGTCGTGCAGGAAGCAATACAATATTTGAATTGCTAACACTTGCCAAACCTATGATACTCATACCTCTCCCCAAAAACGCTAGTCGTGGAGACCAAATACTCAATGCGAAAAACTTCAAAAATAACGGTTTTGCCAGTGTAATTATGCAAGAAGACCTTAGTTACGAAATATTGGAACAAACAATAAATCAGACGCTTAAGAACTCAAATTCCCACATCTCAAAAATGAAATCGTCAAACAAAGACATTGGAAACAAAAAGATAATAGACCTAATTAAAGAATGTACAAAATAGCAAAATTATTATTATAATTCAATAATTCCATATATATAATTTTGCATTTTATATACTCTTATCGTCTTTGCATTTTTAATTATATTTTTAAATATTTATACATTTTTCTGAAAAAGCCAAGTTTTCAAACACAACCTTATATTTTTTAGGAAAAAAATGAACAAGGAAACCCCACACAAACAAAATCATAAAAGACAAAAAAATCCACGAACAAGCAAGGAAAAGCCCTAACTCATCGTGGATATTTTTATTTTTTCAAACCATCCAAGCCTTGTTTCAAAACATTGCTTGAGAAATTTTTGTGCAATTTTCGCTTGTTTTCATTCCTTATCAACGCATTAGAAATCAAATCCTCTATAAGTTTAGGATAGGAAAAATCATCTTTAAATAAATAATTGGCCATAGAGCCCGGAATAGTATTAACCTCATTCACATACACATTATCAGCCATATCTATCAAAAAGTCAAAACGAACTACCCCAAACATATCCAATTCCGTATACAAAAGTTTAACAATATCTTTTATTTTTCTATCGCATTCTTCGTCAATATTTGCGGGCATCAATCGTTTCATTCTATCCATTCCAGACATACTCGACACATATTTATCATCAAAATTCAAAAACTCAGACTTGCTAATTGGCTCTTCAGTTTTTGAAAAAACCAATTCGGACTTATTATTAAAGCAAGCAATATTTACCTCTTTTTTCACATTCAAATACTTTTCTACAACCAATCTATCATCATAATCAAAGCAAAAGTTCAAGTCCTTTTCCAAACTTTCCAAATCATAGCAAACCTTGATACCAATACTACTACCCTGTCTCGAAGGTTTAATAATAACTGGAAATCCCAGATTTTTCACTTTTTCAATTTCATCATTTTTTTCTTGCAAAAATTTAGTTTTGAAAATAGATACAAAATCCACTTTGGGAATACCTAAACCTTTGCAAGAATTATTAAACACAATTTTGTCCAAACAAACACTGCTAGCCAAAATATCGCAATTGACGTATGGCACACCACTTAAATTTAGCAGGGCAGACAAACTTCCGTCTTCGCCATTGACACCGTGCAAGCACAAAATTCCCACATCAACTTCCACAAGTTTCTTTAGTTTTTTGCCACACTTTTGATACAAAGTATTATCTCCAGCAATCATTCCCACAGTTTTCAATTTTCCCAAGCCATCGGGATAATTATCCAAATCAAACAAACTTTTGCCCGTTCTCCACACACCATCTTTAGTAATATATATTGGCACGATATTATATAGATATCCATTCACTTTGGACAACAATTGAACGCCCGTAATAATCGAAATGTCGTGCTCACAACTCTCACCACCAAAAAATACTGCTAGATTAATCAAAATAACACCCCCACATTAAACAAAATTATCTGGCAAATCATTTTCTATCAAAGCCACATAATCATCAGTTAAACTTTCCAAAACTTTTTTCACATTCTCAAAGTTTTCGACAAAATAAACTTTTTTCATATTAAACCCAGACTTCTTTAATCCATCAGAAATCGCAAGTCTATTAATTTTTTTTACAATAATCACTTCATCGGCATATTTGGACACAATTTGACCGAATGCAAAATTATCCCTGTACATATCCTTACACTCCACAATGCCCGGAGTTATTACAATTTTGATTTTGTCTTCAAATAGGTTAAGTGCTTTCAGAGAATAAACAACCGAATCAAGATTTGAATTGTAACCATTATTAATTATAACTGCACCATTTGAATTAAAATTCTTTTGAAACCTAGACTCAATCTTCTTAATATTGGAGATTCCAAGTGTGATATTTTTGGCTGAAACATTCAAGTGAATTGCCATAGATGTGGCAAGCAAAATATTAATAACATTATGAAATCCCACCAAAGAAGATTTAACACTAGTCAAAAATTTGCCATCATAATAAATATCAAACGAAGAGTATTCAGTGGTCAACTCCAAATTCTTAGCATAAACATTGCTACACTTTACATACTCAAAAAATCTTTTTGACAAACACTCATCATTGTATTTTATAAATTTTAATTTTTTAAAAAGCCTTTTGGTGCAAGACTTTTTGCCCAATCTTTTTTGCAAGACAAATACACCAATCTTAGAATGCAAAAATTCCTGATACATCCTTGCAACGTAATTATTCATTAGATTAAAAACACAAAATTTATTAAAGAGATAATCTGCCAATTCTTTCTTTGTTTTGTAGACATTTTCAATACTGCCAAAAGTCTCAAGGTGCTGACTACCCACAGCAGTAACAATTCCCATATCAACACCCACAAGCCTGCATAGTTCCATTATCTCACCAGATTTTTTGGCACCCATTTCGCAAACAAAAATTTCGTGAGAATTCTTCAATCTCTCATTGATTGTCTTTGATATCCCAAAAGGCGTATTATAACTTTTGGGAGTGGATAGAGTAAAATACTGGCAAGAAAGAATAGATGACAAAATTTCCTTTGTACTAGTTTTGCCAAAACTTCCAGTAATGCCAATTTTAATCATCTTATTATTTTCAAGTAGTTTTTTCTTTGCTTTTGACAAATAGTATTTTCCAATTAATTTCTCAATCGGCATTAAAAAAACTATTGAAAGCAAAACAATAATATATTGCAAAAAGAATATTAAAGGAAACAAAATCGTAATCAAATAACTATCAAAGCAAACCAGTAATACACCCAAGACAATAAGCAATACAACATCAAGGGAAATAATTCTAACCATTCTTTTTGTGTATTTGATTTTTGATAAATACTCAAATCTATTGCCAGCCCATATCCATAAACACAGTTGACAAATCAAATAAACTAAACAAAAATAAATTGATTGAAAATCAAGATAAAGCATACAAGCAACAATCAAAAAGACCATCAAGATATTAAGAAAATTTTCTTTCAATTTTTGCAAGAAAAATCTATAAATACTCACAAATCTATACGAGTCATTTTGTAGAAAAAACAACGTTTCAGAAGTAAGCATTATACCTATCAATAATATAGACAAAACATAAAATATTTTAAATATGTAAAAAATATACAATTTTACTTACTCTCCAAATTGTTAAGTTTATAATACATTGTATGTTATTAACTAATGCATTTGTGTCAATATTATAATATCAGATGCCATTATTATATGGTTTTCTGTCAATATTTCATATTATTCAAATAATTTATTATTTTGTATTTATTACACAAAAATGCAAAATGTTTACCATTTTCTAATAATAGAATATTTGATTTATCAAAATTATTGTGTAAAATTTTACAAATCCTGTATGGTGTTTCTTTATCCCTTTTGTCCCAAATTAAGCTCACAAAAGCAGATGTCTTTTTCAAGTGTTTTTGCAAGTCTTGACTTACAACATTTACAAAGACTTTTCTCATATTTTCACTACAAGATTTGTAATCACTACTTCCAAATTTGTCTAAATATTTCTCGTTTAATAATTTAGCATTGACTAGTTTTTTGCATAGTTTGTATCTTGAGATTTTCAGCCACTTCTTTATATCAAAAAGATTAACACCAGCACTCGCAATCAAAACTAGATTGGATATTCTCAAGTCAAAAACACTACTCAAAAGTATTGCCACTCTACCACCAAAAGAATGCCCGACTACTATAATGTCGCATGTATCTAGCCCAAGTTTACATATCACACAAAACACATAGTAAGCATATTCGTACGTATCAAAAAAAAGGTCTGGAACACTAGACCTCCCAAAACCAAAAAAATCTAAACTTATAATCTTTTTGAAATCATCAAGACCAGAAATAATATTATTAAAGCACACACTATTCATTCCCCATCCGTGCAAAAATATATATACTTTATTTCCGTCACCATCAAATTCATTATAGTTTAGATTCAATTTCATTACAAATATTTCCTAAATATTTTGGCATCCAATCCATTATAATATCCCCTTCTAATACACTCAAAAAGGAATCCGTTTTTCTCATAAAAACTAATGGCTTTGGTATTATCATCCCTTACTTCTAGGTAAATACTTTTGACAAGTTTTGACAAGCAACGATTAATTAAAGCGTCCATTAATTTATTCCCAACGCCCATTCGTCTATATTTTTCATCTACGATAATCTTCAAAATATTGCATTCATCAAAAATAATTGTAGCACAAATATATCCTATTATTTGCTCATCTTTCTTGGCAACAAGTATTTGATAATAATCCAAATCAAGCATTTTGCTTATTTCACTTTCAGAATAAACTTCATAAGGATAAGATTTTTCCAAGTTTGCTATCATTGGAATATCGCAAGAATTCGCCTCACCAATTACAATTTCATCCATTGCAATTCCTCTCGGCTTGTGACAATTGCAAATACATTGGTTCAAACACTCCAAAGTCACCACTATCTAGTTTCTTGTGCAATGCCTCAAAAAATAGCGAATCAATATTCTCAATGATATTAATATCTTTATATTCAAGACCTATAGAATTTTGTTCCTCTTCCAAAATAAAAAGTTTCTTGTCAAACTTATCTGCAATCTCGCATTTATTTACAATACCACTATCAACGATCTTGCCACCTTTGATATCTCCAAAATAGCAAGCACTCTGTGTACTATTCAATAAAACTACACCGTTTTTCACACTATCAGCCACTATATCAAAAACATTCATCGAAATAATTTTCTTATTCAAAGATTTGGCAAAACCTTTAATTACAGACATCCCAACTCTAATTCCAGTAAAAGAGCCGGGACCAACAACTCCACACAAATAATCCACATCATCCAATGTTATCTTGTTTTCAAACAACGCCTTTTCTATATACAAAAATAGTCCTTCGCTGTGTTTAATTTTGTCACTCATAGTGAGTGTATTGCATTTGTCCCCATCTTGCACATAAACCCTAGCACACTTTCTAGTAGTGTCAATTCCAAGTATCTTCATATTCACCTACTTATCTCAAATTTTCTAGTATTCTCATCAATATTTGTTATATTTACTACAATATATTTGCCGTTAAGCAAATCCTTCACATTTTCCGACCACTCCACAAAAACAATATTATTAGGATTCTCATCACACAAATACTCGTCAAATCCCAATTCTATTGCTTCGTCACTGCCACCAAGTCTGTACATATCAAAGTGGAAAATATCAAAATTTTTGGATTTGTATACATTCATCAGCGTGAATGTCGGACTGGTAATATTATCTTTGATTCCCAAAGCCCTCAAAACAAACTTGACAAAAGTAGTTTTACCAGCACCCAAATCTCCGTTTAACAAAATCACTTCTCCACCTTTCAAAAGTTTGGAAAAATACTTTGCCAGTTTTTCCGTCTGCTTGATATCTCTTATCAAAAAAGTCTCCATCAATCCTATTCCTTCTCCAAAAAAATATTTGTCTAATATTACAAAAAAATCAAATTCAAGTGCACGAAATTCATTAAAATATGAATTTTTCAAATATCAAAAATCAATAGTATTGCAATTTAATAATGCTAAAAAAATTCATTTAATAATATATTAATAACACTTCCATTATAAGTATACTACAATAGTTAAAAATTGACAAGAACAAAAAATTATATTTATATGTTTTTGTGTCAATACTCATTCTATGGAAACAAAAGTTCGCAAATTTAGTTATTTATCCAATTTTATATTCTTGGCAAGCACTATGTTTTGCCTTGCTTTTTTGTGGTGCAATTACTACATAAAAAATATAAAAATCAGTCTAATTAGTAGTATAATCATCACAATTTCCATACTCATAATTTCAATATCTATCAAACAAATGAGAGGCAAAAAATTACAACTAAAAAAATCAAACGCACAAGCATTTGAGAATTTTAAATTACATTTGCAATATTGTCAAAATTCAGAAATTTTGGAGATTATTTGCTGTCCACAAATTTTGAATAAATTACAAGCAAAATCACCTTATCACTATCATACAAATATTTTCGATATTTTCATTCTGCTAAATACCGACGACATTTTCAAAGCATTTAATGAGAGAACAACCAACAATATAATAATTGTAACAAATCGAAATGTCGACATTCCCTTTCGTTTGGAAAATTTGCAAATAAAACTTGTAAACGAAAACGAACTTTACGCTCTTGCAAAAGAAAAAGACCTCAAATTTGGGGTCTTAGTTAATCACAAAAAAACCAAAAAATATAGCCCAAAAGACGTACTTTGCATACTACTATGTAAAGAGAAATCAAAAAGTTATTTCTCTTTCGCACTACTTTTGCTTTTTAGTAGTTTGTTTACGCCTTTTGGCACCTATTACATTATTTTTTCTACTTTCTTTTTCGTACTTTCGCTATTTTGTAGATTCAATAAATTCTTCAATTAATCCACATTCTTGGCGATATTCCCAAGGTTATCACCTTGATACTTTCAACTCAAATAATAGTGACAATCCAAGCATTACAACAAGTGCTTGAATTTTGGTTTACTTGTCAATTTGTACAACAAAATTTTGCTACCTATCACACTCACTACTTCTGCATCACATTTCTCGGCTATTTCGCTAGCGATATCTTTGATATCATCCACTACGCTTTTTTGCACTTTAATTTTTATCAATTCGTGAGCAAAAAGATTGTCATTTATTTGAGCAATGACATTATCAGTTACACCCTCTTTACCTACAAAAACCAAATCTTTTAGGTTGGTCGCAATGCTTTTTAGCAATGCCCTATTTTGTGCCGTCAACATAATTTTCTCCTCTCGTTATTCAATGTATTCCAATTCGTATTCGCCAATTCTAATGATATCGCCCTCAGACATCCCAATCTCTTTCAAAGCATCAATTATGCCATCATTTTTGATTCTCTTTTGGAAATACGCATTAGAGGTCATATCTTCTAGATTGACTCTCTTCATTATTTCAAATACTAGTTCTCCAGTCACACTGTACAAATGCTCATCTAGTTTTTCTACTTTAAACTCTCTCAAGTTTCTCTTGTCAATATTCTCTTCTTCGATGACAGTTCTCTCTATTTTTGGCAATTTCTCAAGAGTTTTTATCACGCATTCTATCAATTCGTCAAGTCCAGTGTGTGCAAATGCAGAAATTGCAAATACTTCCGACTTGCCACCAATTTTAGCCTTAAAATTATCTATAATGGCAGGGTCAGTCACCATATCACATTTATTTAGTGCAATAATTTGTGGAATATCCGATACCTTTTCGCCATATCTAGATAGTTCCTTGTTGATTGCCAAATAATCTTGCCAAGGGTCACGACCTTCACTGCCAGAAATATCCACTACGTGAATAAGTAGCCTTGTTCTCTCTATGTGTCTCAAAAAATCCATTCCAAGCCCCAGCCCCTCGCTTGCACCAGAAATAAGTCCTGGGATATCTGCCATCACAAACGATTTGCTAAAAGCATTGACCACAGCAATATTAGGTGTAAGAGTCGTAAAATGATAATTGGCAATCTTTGGTCTTGCATTACTTACACTTGCAAGCAGTGTACTCTTGCCTACATTTGGGAAACCAACAAGCCCCACATCGGCTAGAGTCTTTAGTTCCAAAATCAATTCAAAAGGCTTGGTCACTACACCTTGCTCGGCAAATCTAGGCGCTTGTCTAGTAGATGTGGCAAAGTGCGAATTGCCCCTGCCACCATCACCACCTTTCAAAGCGATTATCTCGTCACCTTCTTCAAACATATCGGCAATTACTTTGCCAGTAGACGCATTCTTAATAATTGTTCCCTTAGGCACGTAAATTATCAAATCTTTGCCGTCTTTGCCAAATTTATTATTAGCAGAGCCAGCAAGTCCGTCTTCGGCTTTGAATTTTTTCTTAAACCTAAATTCGCCAAGGTTATCCAAATTTTTGGAACACTTAAAGACTATATCTCCACCTTTGCCACCATCGCCACCACTAGGCCCACCGTTGGGAACGAATTTTTCTCTCCTAAAAGCGACAACACCATTGCCACCATTGCCAGCCTTACATTCAATTTTCACTTTGTCCAAAAACATCACATTCACCTCACTTATTAAATTTGCACATATCTTTCAAGACACAATTCTCGCATTTGGGATTTCTAGCAGTACAATAATATCTACCAAATAGCAAAAGCAAATGATGAGAAACACCAAAGTCTTCTTCACAAAAATACCCTTTGATAATATTCTCACACTTGGTAGGATTATCCGTCTCACACAATCCCAAACGATTGCTAACCCTAAGAATATGGGTATCTACAGCAAAGGTATTCTTGCCAAACCCCACACCCAAAACAACATTGGCAGTCTTGTTTCCCACTCCACTAAGAGACATCAAGTCATCATAATTATCGGGCACTTTGCCATCAAATTTCTCCACCAAATCACGACACGCCGACATAATATTCTTGGCTTTGCTATGATAATAATTACACGACTTAATCAAATCTTCAAGACTGGAAAGCGTCAGAGATATTACATCTTTGGGAGTCTTGCAAACTTTAAACAATTCTCTAGTTATAATATTCACCCTTTTGTCAGTGCATTGTGCCGAAAGCATTACAGCGATAAGCAACTCGAAAACATTACAAAATTCCAATTCACTTTTTGGGTCATCAATTATCGCCTGTAATTTGTACCTAATATTATCGCCAATCTCGTGCAATTGCGATGTCTTTAATTTATCTTCATCTCTCATATACTTAATAATATCACAAATTACAATCAAACACAATCACAAAACCTAAGTATTTCTCAAAAAGTTATTATGTTTTTTGAAACTTTATACATTCATATTTTATGGTCTTTCGCTCACTGGTCTAATGTGGCTTGCAAATACAGAAAGATTTTGGGCTGTCTTGTATGCCTCTAGCGATGCATCGGGCACGTAGATTACAAATGTACTATTAGCACCTTGAAACATTACTTGGCTTGCAAATGTCGGAGGTGTAGCATCTGTAAATTCCACCCATTCTAGGCTTGGAGTACTATCTAGGAAATTGGAACTTACATAAGAACAATTATTTACTTTAAGCGTCTTCAAAGAAGAAAGATTTCTGATACTATTACCACTTATCTTACCATATACAGTAAGTGTGGTAAGTTTATGACAATACATGAAAGAATTATTAAACATTTCTATCACATTAGTATGCAAATTCACTTGAGTTAAGTTTGGCATATAGAAACAAACACTATTCAAAACAGTAAGACTACTAGGAATAGTTAGTTTTTGTAGATAGCTATTATATGAAATCGCTTGGTTTTTAATCTCAGTAACACCCGAAGGTATTTCATATTCCTCATTTCTAGCACTTACTAAATACTGATGAAAAATCTTTCCATCATACGATACAAGTTCACTGCCTGTGAGAGTTTTGACGTTAGTATTGCTACTACTCACAGTAATACTTTCAAGAGCCCCATATCGTCTTAATTTACAACTCACACCAGTACTACTTGCATAATCGCTATAATATGAAGCACCTAAATGCATCGTTTTAATATTATTAATTCTAGTAGATGGCACAAAATTGGTAGCAATAGTCTCAATACTATCCGGCAAAGTTATTTTGGTAGCACTCGAACCTAGATTAGTTACATAATTAGTCTTGTAATCTTTGCTTGTAATAAACTCATTACCATTCTCATCAGTAAGACTTGCAAAGTTGGTATTTGAGCCAAGTGATAAAGATTGCAAATTGCTAGGAAATCTAAAATCAAGACTGGTTAAATTTTTTCCTAAAGTCAAAGTTTGAACAGATATATTATAAAATACTTCTTCATATACCTGCGTTACATCATCAGGAATAGTAATACTAGTATAAGTTCCTTTATTTGCATCCAAAAGCATCCCCGATGATGATACAAGCATATATCCATTAGCTAGTCTCAAGGCACTATTACTTTGTGAAACTTTGATGGTTGTAAGATATGGATTCCAACCAAATGAAGTTAAAGAAAAATTAACCAAAGTTGATGGAATAGATAGATATGTTATATTGCTCCCGCTTAAAACAGCATTACCCAAAGTTGTACACCCTTCGGGCATCTCAAAAGATTGCAGATTTTCTGTGTTATAAAAAGCCTGCTCTTTTATTTCCACTAGTGTTTTAGGCAATTTAATACTTGTTAGTTTCGAATTATAAAAAGAATTCCTTTCTATCACAGTAATATTACTATCTGTCATATCTATAGATATTAGTCCCGAATCCATAAACGAGCCATAATCCATACTAGTATAAGTAGATGGCACGTAGATATTTCGTATGGTATTATTGCCCTTAACTAGGCTGGAGGATATATGTGTAATTGTCTTGCCGTCGGCTGTCTTTTCGGGTAGACGCAAGTATTCTGGATAGGTAATTCCTTTTTTGGAGGCAAGTCCCAATCTGCCGTCAGAGAGGGGTATTATCTCAAACCAATCGATAGGAGAAGATTCGTATAGTTCGGTTGTGAATTCATTGAATATTTTGAGAGAATTGGTAATGGTATTTTCTAGTTTAATACCGTTATCGTCGGGAATGTAATTTTGAATGGCTTGGAATATTATCTTTATCTTGATAGCAAGACCTGAAGACGAACTATCTATATAACTAGGCACGGTGACAGTGTCGCCATTCTCTCCATCAATAAATGGAATGATTACGTCACTTCCTGTAGCGTTTATTTCTTGTAGGATTGAGTTTTCGTCGTTTTCGGAAGAGACATAGTAGAAGTATCCCGAGTGGTAATACCAATGTGGCTTGTTTTCTATCATCGCAAATATTTGAGAATAGAAGTCTGCAGCGATGTCCCTATCGTCCTCACCTATTAGCACGGGATTGCCATATTCGTCCATTACAGTTACTGTGAAACTGGCTCTAAGAAGTGGCATAGTTGTGCTCTTGTATACCTTGCAATTGGCAGTGATATGTATAGGCATATTTGGTATTAGTACACC
Organism: uncultured Christensenella sp.; assembly: GCA_964411325.1. Taxonomy (GTDB): domain Bacteria; phylum Bacillota; class Clostridia; order Christensenellales; family UBA1242; genus UBA11490. The sequence continues at coordinate 82 of CAYPKM010000006.1, read as the reverse complement.
ATAGTCTCTGTCGTAGTCTATCTCTAGGTTGCAAGAATTAGGTATTTTGTCTTCTACACTTTTGTTGCCCTTGCCCACTGCT
>CAYPKM010000005.1:2789-34828 GCA_964411325.1 uncultured Christensenella sp. | reverse complement strand
GTAAGTGAGGCTGTGCGTTGTTGACCTTGACTGCCAAACGACCTAAGGTCGATATTATTGGCAGATATTTTGATATCGTCGCGGTGTGGACCCACTGTAGTATATCCTAGATGTATATCTTTTTCTATATTTTCTTTTAATTTTCTTTGCAATAATTCTTTTAATTCTTTTTCATTCTCTGCAGTGTATCCTACATATGACAAATCCAAATCTTCGGCATCTGATGTGAGATATTTATGGATTTTTTTGGCTGAGACTTTGAGGCTCTCTATTAATTTTAGTCGTGATAGAATGATACTAGCACCATAGTTTGATAATTGTTCATCCCATATAGGTAGAGTCTCTTTGATGACGTTTTGGTCGGGATTTTTGAGTAATTTATTGCGTTGTTGCAAAACTTGATTGTAGTGATTTAATGAATAAAAGTAATTTTTGTCAAATTGACTGAGGTCAATATCCATAAATCTTCTTCTCTCATCCGGACTTTCTTTGATTAATTTTAATTCGTCTGGGGAAAAGTATATTGCATTAAAGGTGCCTAGTAATTGACCTATTTTTTTGATACCAATTTTATCTATTTTTATTGCTTTGTTTTGATTTGAAAATAAATATAAATCTATAGAACTTTTACCAATTTTTTTGGAAATGTTTAGACTGATTTTTGCGAAATTATTTTCCCATTTGATTAAATCTTTGTCTTTGGTGGTTCTGGGAGATTTGCCTATAGCACATAGAAAAATTGACTCAAGCAAATTTGTCTTTCCTTGAGCATTTTTTCCTATTATTACGTTTAATCCATCTTGTAATTGCACACTTTGATTAGTGTAATTTCGATAGTTTGTGAGTTCGAGTGATAATATTTTCATATTTATATATCTTGATTATATTTTTATAACTATGTTTATGATTTATCTTTTTTGCTTTTAATTTCAATAAAAAACTGCCAAAAATAGCGAAAAATATTAATTGTGAATAGTAGAGATGATATCGTATATTCTATTTAAATCGTCTTGGTTGTAGTAATTAATGATAATTTTGCCTTTGTGGTCATTACCTTTTACGTTGATTTTGGTAGAAAATTTGTGTTCCATAATGTCGACAAATTCTCTCATTTCCATAGATATTTCTGGTTTGGTTTTTATGACTTTTCTAGAAGTTTTGTCTACTTCTTTTACGGCGTTTTCCATATCTCTAACAGTTAATTTGTTATTGATGACTTGATTTGCTAATTTTAATTGTACTTCTGGATTGGTTACTACTACCAAACTTCTAGCGTGACCAGCAGAAAGTTTACCCTTCTCTATTAAATCTATTACTTCTGGGCATAGGTTTAGAAGTCTTAGAGTATTGGCAATGACCGAACGACTTTTGCCAAGTCTATCTGCTAGTGCTTCTTGTGTCCAACCATAGCTTTCGCCTAATTCTTTTAGTGCTCGTGCTGTTTCTATTGGGTTTAAATCTTGTCTTTGGATGTTTTCTAGTAATGCAATTTCTTTTACTTGTCCGTCATCCATTTCTTTGATAATTGCTCTGATTGTTTTTTTCTCGGCTAGTTTTGATGCTCTGAATCTTCTTTCGCCGGCAACAATCATATATCTATCGTGTCTAGGTGTTACCAATATTGGTTGAATGACACCGTGTATTTTGATACTTGTTGCTAGTTCGCTTAATGCTGTTGGGTCAAAGTTTTTTCTTGGTTGGTCTGGGTTTACATCAATTAACCCCATATCCAAATCTACTACTTTTTCTCCTGCAATTTCTTTTACTTCTTTTTTTGGTTTCTCATTTACTTCTACTTCTTCGTCTAATATTCCTAGTAATGAACCTAGTCCTCTTCCTAATCCTTTGTTTGCCATAATTTTCTCCTTATTTTTCATTTAATTTAATTAATTTTTGCCTAATTTTCGTTGTTTTTCAAAAATTCTAATGTTAAAGACTTGTATGCTTGTGCGCCTGTACATTTTGGGTCGTATACGCATATTGGTTCGCCAAATGATGGTGCTTCGGCTAGCCTTATATTTCTAGGAATCATTGTTTTGTACACTTTTTTGCCAAAGTATTTGCTAATGTCTTGTGCTACTGATTGTCCCAAATTACTTCGATTATCTTTCATTGTAAGAACTACACCCTCTACATCTATATTTTCGTTTAGATGTTTTTTGACAAGTTTGATAGTGTACATTAGTTGGCTTAATCCCTCCAGAGCAAAGTATTCGCATTGGATAGGTATAAGTACGCTATCGCAAGCAGTTAATGCATTAACTGTGATTAATCCTAGTGATGGTGGACAGTCTATACAAATAAAGTCATAGTTCTTTTGGATTTTTCTAAGTATGTTTCTAACTATCTTTTCTCTATTATTCATTTGAACTAATTCTATTTCGGCACCTGCCAAATCTACGTCTGATGGAATTATATCCAAATTTTCCCACTTAGTGTGTTGGATAACTTCGTCAATTGTATTGTCATCAACTATTACATTATATATTGTTTTTTGTTTGCTATCTTTTTCAAAACCGAGATTGCTACTAGCGTTTCCTTGAGGGTCTATATCCAAAAGTAAAACTTTTTTGCCCATTTGTGCTAGATATCCAGCCATATTAACGCAAGTAGTTGTTTTTCCTACTCCCCCTTTTTGATTTAAAAATGCAACTATTTTTCCCATATGTTTTCCCTTTTTTAATTATTTTATTTTGTTTTTAAGTGTTTAGTAGTATTTTTTATGTTTTTTAACTTAATGTATTAAGTTGTTAGTTTTATTTGAATGTATTAATTTTTTGTTTAACATATAACATTATTTTTTTAAATCTCATTATTATGGTTTTTATTTATTATCTTTAGTTATTTAAATTAATTATGTTTAGGAAGTGAGATTATAATGGACTGATTCTAGGTTTATTTTGTCCACGTGGATACTTTGTTGATATGTTGCCTAATTTTTTTATTTTAATTAAATATCTTTTTGTTTGAATTTCGTCTATATTGTATTCAATTATTTCTTCAACTTTGCAATTGAGTGTTTTTAAGGCGTTTTCGCTAACTTTTAATTCATCCATATATCCACTGCCTTTGTAACTATAGATATATCCCCCATTTTTTAAGAATGGTGCTGAATATTCGAGAATTATATTTAATGGTGCGACAGCACGAGATACAACAATATCGAATTTTTCTCTATATTCCTTTTTGTGTGCTATTTCTTCAATTCTTGTGTGAATCGCTTGAGATTTATCGTTTAAATCTAATTTGTTTACAGTATCTTGTACAAAATTAATTTTTTTGCCTACACTATCTATTGCTGTAATATCTAGTGTATTATTAATTATTTTGAGTGGAATGCTTGGAAATCCTGCCCCACAACCAATATCTATTATTTTTGATTTGTCTGGAATTTGATTATAAATTATTACACTATCCAAAAAATGTTTGTATATTACTTCATTTTCTTCAGTAATTGAAGTTAAATTATGGATTTTGTTTGTTTCTATTAAATTTTCGTAATACAAACCAAATTGTTCTAATTGCTTGTGTGTGATTGGAATATTGTGTTTGATAAAAGTATTTTCTAGATTTTTTAAATCCATAATTCTCCTTCTTGTTTAATTGTTTCACGTGAAACATTAGTATTATTGTTTTTTTATTTATTACAATTTCTTAATTATATGATTTCAAATTTGTACGTAAAAGTATTTGTTTTTTAAAAATGTTTCACGTGAAACAATTATATTAATTTCTAAGATTATATTTTTAATTAAAAGAAAACTTTGATTTTGTTCTTATTTCTTTGATTAATATTCTTTTATCAATCTTGAATCTACAATACTTAATTACTTAAAAGTTATTTTAATTGCAATTTTTAAGCAGTTTTCTAATAAATTAATATTTTTATTAATCCTTTAGATAATTTGATTATAACATATAAAAAAATTTTAAGTAAATCATTTTTTATTAATTTGTTTTTGTTTTTGTATTTATTTTGTAACTTTTTGTGCAAATAATCTTATTGATTGTGTTTTATACAAAATTAGTTGCACTATTTATTAAAATGTTTCACGTGAAACAATATTTATTAAATATTCTACGTTTTTTATTATTTTAAAGTATATATACTGTTTTTTATTTAAAAATGTTGTTTACTAATGTAAATGTTTCACGTGAAACAATTATTTTCTAACTTTATTTATTATTTGCTTTGAATTATATGAAACCTTTTATTTAAAAGGAATATTAAGAAATTTATTTTTAATCACAGAATTGTTTCACGTGAAACAATTAAAATTGATTAAATAATTAAAAACATTTTAATTTACTATTAATATAGTATAGTTTTAATTATTAAATGATTTATAAATACAATTATAATAATAAAAGTACTAAAATGTTTCACGTGAAACAATTCGATTTGATTGAGTACATAAAAATGTCTTAATATTGTTATTAATGTTATGAAGCAACTTTAATTATTACAAAGAATATAAATTATTAATAATTAAGTAGAGTCTCCCAAATGTTTCACGTGAAACAAATGTATTATGATTTTTGAATTTATTTAAAATTGAATTAATGTAACTTTTAATCCTTTAATAAAAAATAATATATTCTCGAATTGTTTCACGTGAAACAATATTATGTAAAATATATTATTTTTTTATAATTTGCAATGTGTGCTTGATATTTTTATTTATATTATTAATTTGTATTTATATAAGTATCCAAATAAGATTGTTGTTTTTTATTTATTTTTAAATAGTAGAATTTAAATTATTAAATTGTTTCACGTGAAACAATTATGCTTTATTTCTTAGTATTTATTGTATATGTATTTAATTATTTCTTATTTGATAGTTTGTGTTTAATTGTGATTGGTTTTTTGTATATATACTCATAAGTAATTGTCTCTGTGGATACTTCGATGTATATATAATATTTTTTATGTGTAAATGTAATTGTTTCACGTGAAACATTTGGTGTTTTTATTAATTATGATTATTTTAATAAAAATTGATAAATAAAAAATGCCTAATTTTAGGCATTTTCATTCATTTTTAAGTATATTGTTAATACAGATATATCTGCAGGACTTACACCACTAATTCTGCTTGCTTGAGCAAGTGTCAAAGGTTTGATTTCGTTTAATTTTTGTCTTGCTTCTATACGAAGTCCTTTTATATTATTATAATCTATTTCTTTTGGTAGATTCTTATCTTCTGATTTCTTTGCTTGATTTATTTGGATTTCTTGCTTTTTCAAATACCCTTCGTATTTTAGATTAATTTCCCATTCTTTGATGGCTCGTATATCAAAATCCCCTAATATATCATTAGCGAAGTCTTGTAATTTCTCAGCGGTTACACCACTTCTTCTAAGCATATCTTTAAGTGTTATTCCACTACTTTTTGGACATTGTTCGTTACATTCTAATAAGAATTTTTCAACTTCTTTTGGTTTGTAAATTTTATTCAAAATATTGTCTAATTCGTTTATTTGTTTAATGTGGTTTTTGTAAATGTTATATCTATTATTGTCAACAAGTCCACACTTTCTGCCAATTTCTGTAAGTCTAATGTCAGCATTGTCTTGTCTTAAAGTTAGTCTATATTCTGCCCTACTGGTCATCATTCTATAAGGTTCACTTGTTGGTTTTGTAACCAAATCATCAATAAGTACACCTATATAACTTTCACTTCTTTTTAGGATAAGTGGCTCTTTGTCTTGAATCTTTAGACTGGCATTAATTCCAGCAACTATGCCTTGTGCACCTGCTTCTTCATAGCCTGACGTTCCATTGATTTGCCCGGCGAAATACAAACCACTTATATCTTTGCTTTCTAGTGTTGGATATAGGGTTGTTGCATCAATGCAATCATATTCTATGGCATATGCATCCCTCATTATAAATGCGTTTTCCATTCCCTTGAGTGATTTGACCATATTTTTTTGCAAATCTACAGGCATACTAGTACTGAAACCTTGCAAATAAACTTCGTTTGTGTCCATTCCTTCTGGTTCGATAAATAATTGATGTCTTTCTTTGTCTGCAAATCTCACAACCTTGCTTTCGATACTTGGACAATATCTAGGACCCACCCCTTCAATTGAACCATTGTACATCGGTGCTTTATCTAGGTTTTTTAAAATTAATTCGTGAGTATTTGAGTTTGTATATGTTAGATAACAATCGGCTACATTTCGTGGCTTTTGAGGTGTTAGTGTAGAAAAAGTTTGGATGTTGTCTTCGCCCTTTTGAATTTCTAATTGTGAGTAGTCTATTGTTTTGCCATCAATTCTAACTGGTGTGCCAGTTTTGAATCTTCGCAATTTGAATCCGAGTTTGGTCAAGCTATCGCTTAAATCACTTGCATTTGCAAACCCGTTAGGTCCTACATCTTTGGAATACTCCCCTACAATTATTCGGCTCTTTAGATAAACTCCTGAGCATATAATTATTGCTTTTGCACCAAAAGTTTCGCCTTGTTTGGTTTTTAGTCCTACAACCTTCCCTTCTTGTACTAAAATTTCTGATGCTTCGCCTTGTCTAAGGTATAAATTTTCTTGGTTTTCTAGGGTTTGTTTAAGATATGTATGATATTTGTTTTTGTCTGCTTGTACTCTTAATGATTGAACTGCATAGCCTTTGGAACTATTAAGCATTCTCCTCTGTATAGTTGCTTTGTCAGCATTAATTCCCATTTCTCCACCCAAAGCGTCAATCTCGCATACCAAATGTCCTTTGGCAGTACCCCCTATGCTTGGGTTGCACGCAAGAAAGCCCACACTGTCAAGATTGAGTGTGAGCATTAAGGTTTTTTGTCCCATTCGTGCAGTGGCAAGTGCTGATTCACAGCCTGCGTGTCCTGCACCTACTACTATTACATCATAATTATTTTCCATAATAAATACCTTTGAATATTTGAATTATTTTCCTACACAAAATTTGCTAAATATATCGTCAATAATCTTTTCGTTGTCAGAATTTCCAGTGATATCTCCAAGATTTAACCATACATTTTTTATATCAATTGCAATCAAGCTCAAGTCTATAAAATTGTCTATTCCCTCAATTGATTTGTTTATATTTTCTAGGCTTTCTTTTAGTGCTGTAATGTGACGCGAATTAGTAATAATTGTTGATGAATTGCTTGTGTTTTTCTGAGTCACAAAGTTGTATAGTTTGTCTTTGATTGTGTCAATATTTTCACCACTTTCACAAGAAATATTTACCACCTCTTTAAATGGTAAAACTGATATATCTGCTTGTTTTTGTAAATCAGATTTGTTGACACAAAGTATCGTGTTTTTGTCAGAAAGTAGTTTGGATATATTAATATCTTCGTCAGTTAGTGGCAAAGAACCATCAATTACAAATAAAACAATATCTGCAGTTTCCAACATTTTTTTACTTCGTTCTATGCCTATTTTTTCTACTAAATTGTCTGCCTCTCTAATGCCTGCTGTGTCTATCAAAACAAACTTGTAACCGTTGATTAAAAATGTCTCTTCGATGGTGTCTCTAGTTGTTCCTTGAATGTCTGTAACGATTGCTCGATTATAAGACAAAAGTGCATTCAAAAGACTTGATTTGCCAGCATTGGTTTTGCCAAATATTAGTATTCTAGTTCCGTCTTTAATTGCTCTTCCAAAGTCTGCAGTGCTAAGCAAGTTTTCAATTTTTTCTTTGATTAATAACAATTCTTTTTTGATGTTTGTATAAGTTTCTTCTTCTAGGTCTTCTTCGGGATAGTCTAGTGTTACTTCGATTTTGGCAAGCAATTCAGTAAGGCTATCTTGCATACTTATTACTTTGGATTTCAAATCCCCTTGCATTAGATTGTATCCTGCTTTTAGTTCGCTTTCGCTTTCGGCATTGATTAGGTCTATAATACCCTCTGCTTCGTCTAGCGAAATTTTTCCATTCAAAAATGCAAGTTTGCTAAATTCCCCACGCGTTGCCGGTGTGCAACCGATATCTACCAAACTCTCATATATTTTGTTTGTAAGGGTGATTCCTCCGTGACATTGAAATTCAATCATATCTTCACCAGTGTATGAATAAGGTGAACGGAAGTAAACACACAAACATTTGTCTGAGATGTTTTTGTATTTAAAAGTGCCTAGATACATTTTTCTAGGTTCAAAATCTTGAACTTTGGTTTTTGCGAAAAAAACGCGAGAAGCAATATCTAATACATCGCTTCCACTCATTCTAATTATTGAGATTCCACCATTGCCAAGACAGGTGGATATTGCTACTATGTTTCTATTTTTCATACAAAAATTATATCACAAATTCTCTATATGTTAATACTTTTTTTGAATATTTTTGTTTTTTTGCAAAAATATTTTTGGGTAGCATTGGTTTTTATTTGTGAAAAATAATTGGTTATTTGGAATATATATTTTCGTGATAATAAAATTAATCACGACAAAATAGTGTTTGATTTTTTGAAAATAAATCTATATAAATGGTATTTAAAAATCGATTAAAAAATACAATATTTGACATATTTAGATAAAAAATTTATTTGATTTTTTTGTCGAAAAAGGTGTTATTTTGTTTGTATATATATTATATATATGATAAAATATATTGTGAGAAAAATAGTATACTTTGAGTGGTAATTAATTATATTTTTGATGTGATTTTGCACAAACTAGAATATGATTGCATTTAAAGTGAAAAATGAAAATGGAAAATTAAAATGGAAAAATTGAAAAGGTCAAGTGGAATACTTTTGCACATTACCTCTCTTCCAAACAAATTTGGGTGGGGTGCTTTTTCGCAATCTGCTTTTGATTTTGTTGATTTTTTGAAAATGGGTGGATTTGGAGTTTGGCAGGTATTGCCATTTTCGGATAGTTTGTTTGGTAATTCTCCATATAGTGCTATTTCCTCTTTTGCTATCAACCCATACTTTTTGGATGTAAGCGAATTTTTGACGGAAGAAGAATTGTCTTCTCTTGGAATGTATGATTGTGGGTCTTTGGATGATTTTCACAAATCTATGGACAAGGCAATTGATATTGTTTGTGATAGAAATCGTGGGAAATTTGACACACAAGATTTTGAGAAAAACAACGGCTATTGGTTGTATGATTATGCTATGTTTAAGGTTGCCAAAAAAGTCTTTGAAAATAGATGTTGGAATGAGTGGCCAAGTGGTATAAAAAATAGAGTAAAAACAGATTTGGAAAACTTCAAAATTAAATACAAAAAAGAGATTAATGATATTATTTTGGTACAATATCTTTTGAATGAAAAATGGCAAAAGATAAAGTCTTATGCCAATGAGAGGGGTATTGAGATTTTTGGAGACATTCCTTATTATGTAGAATTGGATAGTGTGGATGTTTGGGTATCACCAAAAAATTGGTGTTTGGATGGTGGTAAACCAAAACTTGTAGCAGGCACTCCTCCAGATTGCTTCAATGCTGATGGTCAGATGTGGGGGAATCCTATATACAATTATCAGCATATGTCAAAGGATAAATATGGCTTTTTGAAAAAGAGGATTAAGAGTCAGAGTAGACTTTATGATATTTTGCGTATAGACCACTTTGTTGCTTTTAGTAGATATTGGGCAATACCAAATAATGCCAAAAGTGCCAAGGATGGTAAATGGGTAAAAAATGACGGCGAAAAGATTTTGAAAGAAATTCTCTCTAAAAGCAATATAAAAATTGTAGCAGAAGATTTGGGTATTGTAACAGATGAAGTAACCAAATTACGTGAAAAATTAAATATCCCCGGCGTTAAGGTTGTGCAATTTGCATTTGATGGAGAGGGTGATAATGTTTATCAACCACACAATTTTGAGAAAAATTGCGTAGCATATATAGGCACTCACGACAATAATACTATGATGGGAATGTTAAACGAGGGTATTTGGGATAAAATTAATAGATTCAAAAAGTATTTGTGTATGCCACTAGAAGAAGGTAATGACAGAGTAATAGAAAATTTGATTTTGGCAATGTACAAAAGCAGTGCAAATTTAATTGTATTTACTGCTCAAGACCTTTTGCACTTAGACCAAAATAGTAGAATGAATTGTCCGGGTGTAAAATTGGGTAATTGGGAATGGAAATTAGACAAAAATTTGGATACTTATATGTGTGGTAAGTTTAATGATTGGGCGACCACATATGGCAGAAAAAATTAAAGTAGGATAAGAAGAATGGAAAAGAAAAATAACGATCAATTGTATTTGTTTCATCAAGGTACATATTATTGTGCATATGAATATCTAGGTGCACATCCTTTGACTGTAGATGGCAAAGATGGATATGTGTTTAGAACTTGGGCACCTAATGCTACCAAAATTAATGTTGTAGGAGACTTTAATGGTTGGAATAACTTATCAAACCCTATGACTAGAATTTCTGAGCAAGGCGTTTGGGAATGCTTCGTAGAGAATGCTAAACCTTTTGACAAATACAAATATGAGATATATGACAAAAATAACTACGCTAGGCTAAAGGCTGACCCTTATGCTTTTATGAATGAAACAGAGGGCAGGACGGCTTCTATTGTATATGATATAGAGGGTTATGAGTGGCAAGATAGTGGATATTTGGAATATCGCAAAAACAAAAATAATTATGAAACACCAATGAATATCTACGAAGTAAATTTGGCGTCTTGGAAAAAGCAGAGTGATTGTAGTTATTATACATATAGAATGCTTGCTGATGAATTGATACCGTATGTGGTAGAGATGGGATATACACACGTAGAATTAATGCCAATTACAGAATATCCTTTTGGTGCTTCGTGGGGGTATCAAGTAACGGGGTATTTCTCACCAACTAGCAGATTTGGTGAGCCAAAAGACTTTATGTATTTTGTAGACAAATGTCACGAGAATGGACTGTCTGTAATAATTGATTGGGTTCCTGCACATTTCCCAAAAGACGGATTTGGACTAATTGAATACGACGGAAGTTGTTTGTACGAAAATCAAGGATGGGATAGGAAAGAACATGCAAATTGGGGAACACGCAGATTTGACTATGGTAGAAAGGAAGTTCAATGTTTCTTGATTTCTTCTGCAATGTTCTTTATCAAAAAATACCATATAGACGGCATTAGAGTAGACGCTGTAGCAAGTATGCTATATCTTGATTACGACAAAAAACCGGGCGAGTGGATACCTAATGAATTTGGTAATAACAAAAATCTAGAGGCTGTAGCATTTTTGCAAAAATTAAATGCTGCCGTATTCAAAGAATTTCCAAATGTATTAATGATAGCCGAAGAAAGTACTGCTTGGCCAATGGTTACCAAACCTACAAATATTGGTGGGCTTGGATTTAACTTCAAATGGAATATGGGGTGGATGAATGATACTCTCGAATATGTTTCTACCGACCCGTATTTCAGAAAGTCTATTCACAACAAAATGACATTCTCTATGTTCTATGCTTTTAGTGAAAATTTTGTTTTGCCAATATCTCACGACGAAGTTGTTTATGGTAAGAGTAGTTTGCTAAACAAAATGTATGGTGAGTATTATCAAAAGTTCAAATCAATGCGAGCATATCTATCTTATATGTTTGCTCATCCCGGCAAAAAACTTACATTTATGGGTACCGAATTTGCACAATTCAAAGAGTGGGATTATCAGGCTGGAATAGATTTTTGTTTGCTTGATTTTGAAACTCACAACAATATGCACAAATTTGTCAAAGCACTCAATCATTTCTATTTGGAAACAAGTCAATTGTACGAAGAAGATTTCTCGTGGAAAGGATTTGATTGGCTTGTTCCAGATGATAATAACCAAAACATTTTGGTCTTTAGAAGAATGAACAAGAAAGGCGAAGAATTGGTGTATGCAGTCAATTTCTCACCTAATACTCAAGACAATTATAGTTTTGGTGTGGATGGTGATGTATACGAAGAAGTGTTTAGTACCGATTGGGAAGAATTTGGTGGTAGTGGAATACGAAATGGTGTTGTGACCAGCGAAAAGGTTAATTTCAAAGGGAAAAAGAATAAATTAACAATTAAAATACCTGCACTTAGTGGAGTTTTCTTAATTAAAAAATCAAATGAGATAAGGTTGGATTAATTATGGATAAGACATTTAATAATTTGATGGATATAGTCAGTCGTACCAAAAAGATTGACGAAAAAGAAGGCAAAGTTCCTAGACCCAAAAAGCAAGTGGTCGAGGAAACTTTTGATGAGCCAAAGAAGGAATTGAAGCCTGCCAAGACTTCGCTTTTTGAGGGTAAAGACGCTATTAGTAAATACTTAGGCAATAAAAAAGAACCTGCCAAAAAATCTACAACCAAGAAAAGCACGTCTACCAAAAGCACGTCTACTAAGAAATCTACAACCAAGAAAAGTTCTACTACAAAGGCTGGAAGCAAGAAAACCACAACCAAGAAAACTACAACCAAAGCAAGTTCTACAAAGACAACCAAGCCAAAGACTTCGGCAAGTGCAGAAAGCAAAAAACAAACAGCCAAAGAGATTGCTGACAAATTCCAATTAATTAATAACAAAAAAGTTGTTAAACCTATTAAACAAGAGCCCGCTCTTGATATGAATGACCCAAAAAATGTAGAACTTTATAATGCTCTAAAAGATACGCTATTTGCTGGTGGTACAGATGTTTCGGAATATATGGAAGATAATAATCTAAATGCCCAAAAGCTTAGTGAATTGTATGCTCAAAAGAAAGCAAGAAAAGTGACAGATGATATTACTAGAGAACAGCAAGAATATGAGAAATTGTTTACAGGTTCTTTCTTTGGCGAGGAGAGTCAAAATGAAGAGATGTCAGATGACAAATTGCAAGAGTATTTGGCTGGACATAGTGAAGAGGGCGACCAAATAAAAGAACCTTTGGAAAATGAAAATATAAGTGACCAAAGTGCTGAAGAAAATGACGAGACTTTTGAGACTATTAGAAAAAATAGATTTGATGTTGATTTGGACGAATACCAAAATAGAGATAGAGAATTAGACGAGAAAATTGCTGATTATTACAAACGCAAACAAGAAAAGATTAATGCTTATAATGAGACTTTTGACGAAGAAAAGGAAGAGCCAAAAGAAGAAAACAAAGACATTGATTACGAAAGTATTTTTAATGGTGAAGTAGAAAAAAGAAGTGTAGTAATGGGTGAAGAAGAGGAAGAAGAGGAAGAGATAGAAGAAGTACCAGAGCCTCAAACAAGCGACTTCCAAACATTGTATCAAACACTTAATTATGATAATTTTGATGGATATGATGAGAGATACATTACTCCTGCTAGTGAATTGCCACACGGCGAAAACTTCGTTTCTCCTAGAGAGGAAAGTGAAGAAGATGTAGAACTAGAAGAAAAAGTAGAGACTCCTAGCACTCAGTCATTTGAAGATGAAGAAATGATTGAAAGCGAAATGGACGAGTCTATTGGTGAAGACGAGGCTTATGACCAAAGTCAAGATGATATATATGATTTGTCAGATGATGACAACAATTTGGATGATTATATTGTTAGTAGCAATGTTCCACTTGATTCAAATGACAAAAATAATGAAGATAGTACGATGATTATTAGTACAATGGATTTGCCAGAGTACAAAGTTAATTATATAGACGAAGACAATGAAGATGACGAAGAGCGAATAATCGATGGCGATGCTATATCCAAACAAGAATTTTATAGCGAAATGGCTCGTTTGCAAGAAAATCTTCTTAACGAATTGAAGAGTGAAAACAAGCAAGAAGAAGAGAAGGAAAAATTTGACGAGAATGTGATTAATCCTAGTAATTCCACTCTTGAAAAAGCATTAGACATTATTAATAATCTAACCCAAGTACAAGCACCAAAGGCAGAAGTGAAAAACATTGAGCCTGAGACTATAGAGAATATTAGTACAAATGTGGTGGCTAATACTCAAGAAGAAAACATTGAAGAAGAAACTTTGGATGAAAATAGTGAGCCTGATGAGAAAGATTATGCCAAGATATTTGCCGATGTAGAAGAAGTGGTAGACGAGAAAGAAGAGGTTGTGAGCGAAGAAAGCGACATAACATTTGGCGTGATTAGCGAAAATGGTGATGTAAGTCTACTTAATAAAGACGTGGCTCTAAATGAGAGCGATTTGGAATACATTGTTAATTCCGAAAAGAACAAGAGCGAGAAGAGTGAATATTTCTATATGTCAGAAGAAGACGTTGCCAAAAAGAAAGAAGACGAGAGTATGATTGTCAAGACTGTTAGTCAAGATGGCAAAGAAATGGGCGATATCAATTTGAACAAAGATATCAAAAATGTTACTCCTTCTAGCGAAGTTTTGGAAGAAAAAATTACTCCTAGCAAAGTAGATGATATGGAAGTAATATACACTATTTTTGGAATGCAAAAGAAGAAAGCGGACAAAAATAGAGAAGAAATAAAAGTCTTGTATGTAACAAGTGAATGTTTGCCATTTGTAGCCACTGGTGGACTAGCAGATGTTGCTGGAAGTTTGCCAAAAGCAATTAACAAAGTTGGTGGTGTAGATGTCAGAGTAATAATGCCTTTGTATGGCAAAATCAAAAATGAATATGCCGACAAATTAGAGTATATATGCAACTTTACAGTACATCTATCTTGGAGACAAGAATATTGTGGATTGTTTAAATATACTGCTGATGGTGTTACTTATTACTTTGTAGATAATGAGAGATATTTCAAGAGAAATTCCTTGTATGGATTTTATGATGACGGCGAGAGATTTGCGTATTTCTGCAAAGCCATTGTCGAAGGTTTGCCAATGCTTAATTTCTTCCCAGATATCATTCATTGCAACGATTGGCAATCAAGTCTAGTTTCTACATATATCAAGACAGGCAATTGGTCAGACTTTAGATATTACAAAATCAAAAATATCTATACCATTCACAATGTTGAATATCAAGGCGTATATGGTATGGAAAATTTGAAAGATTTGTTTGGAATTGATGATAGATTCAAAAATGATTTGGAATATAATGGAGACATTAATTTGACCAAATCTGCTATCCAATTTAGTGACAAATTTACAACTGTTAGCAATAGTTATTGTGACAACTTGAAACAACCATATTGTTCGAGAGGTTTGCATCATATTATTATTCGTAATGAATACAAATTGTCGGGAATAATTAATGGCGTAGATTATGATTTCTACAATCCTGCCAAAGACAATGTTATATACAAAAATTATGATATAAATAGTATAGAAGACAAAGTCTATAATAAGAAGATTTTGCAGGACGAAATGGGGTTGCCAGTAGATGGCAAAACTCCAATGATAGCGATGGCGACAAGACTTGTATCTCACAAAGGTCTTGATTTGGTTACCAAAATTTTGGAAGAAGTTCTATCAAAGGACGTTCAATTTGTAATATGTGGAACGGGTGACCAAAGATACATTGACTATTTCAAATATTTAGAAAATAAATATCCAACCAAAGTAAGAGCCTTGGTCGACAAATATTCTAATGAAAATGCAAGGAAACTATATGCCGCTAGCGATATTTTCTTGATGCCAAGCAAGATAGAGCCTTGTGGAATTAGTCAGATGATTGCATCCAAATATGGAAGTATTCCAATTGTTAGAGAGGTTGGTGGACTAAGAGATACTATCAAAGACTTTGGTTGTGTGGGTGGTGGCAATGGCTATACATTCGCCAATTACAATCCAAATGATTTACTAAATCAGATAAACAAAGCACTAGGAGATTATCGTGACGAGAATGGCTGGAGAGAGAAGATGAAAACGGTAATGTCTATGGACTTTAGTTGGGAAAACTCTGCAAGGAAGTATGTAGATTTGTACAAATCCCTTGTAGAATAAAGGAGAAATATTTTTGAATACTAAAATGACAGAGCAAAAAGCCCTAAATTACTTGGAAGAGACATTAAAAAAATATTCTGATTTGACACTCAAAGAGGCTAATGCCAAAGATTTGTACAAAGCCTTGGCAATAATATCTCACGATATCTTATTTGATAAGCGTGAGATATTCCATAGCAGAGTGACCAAAGAACAGAGCAAACGCGTACACTATTTGTGTATGGAATTTTTGCTAGGCAGAAACTTGAAATCTACTCTATTTAATCTAGGTCTTGACAAAACATATGCCAAAATTTTGAAAGAGATAAATATAGATATAGAAGATGTCTATGAAGTGGAGGCTGATGCAGGGCTAGGAAATGGAGGATTGGGTAGGCTTGCTGCTTGCTTTATGGATAGTTTGGCTACACTTAAATATCCTAGTATGGGTCATAGTATACTCTACGAGTATGGTCTTTTTAAACAAAAGATTGTAGACGGAGAGCAGATAGAATTGACCGATAGTTGGAGACAGACTGGCGACTTTTGGCTACAAAAAAGACAAGACAAAAGTGTGATTGTCAAATTTGGTGGCAAGGTTATAGAGAATGTAATTGATGGCAAAATTGTGCCCAAGTACGAGGACTATACCGAAGTTCAAGCCATACCATATGATATGATACTTAGTGGTTATGATAGCGATGGCGTAGCAGTGCTTAGATTGTGGGAAGCCAAGAGTATTAATAAATTTGATTTGGCAAGTTTTAGTCAAGGTGCTTATGTCAAAGCAATAGCCGAAGCAAGCGAAATAGAAATGATTAGCAAAGTTTTGTATCCAGCAGACGACCATTACGAAGGGAAAACGCTTAGACTTAAACAACAATACTTTTTGGTTTCCTCTGCTCTTCAAAACATTGTGCAAACTCACGTGAAGAGATACAAGAATATAAACACACTACCTAATATGACAGTTATTCACATTAATGATACTCATCCAGCACTTTGTGTTCCAGAACTAATGCGAATACTTATGGATGATTATGGATGGGAGTGGGATAATGCTTGGAATGTGGTGAACAAAATGATTAATTACACCAATCATACAGTATTAATGGAAGCACTTGAGAAGTGGGATGAAAATTTGTTTGCAACCACACTTCCTCGAATTTATCAAATAGTGAAGGAGATTAATAGAAGATTTGTCAAAGATATGGTGGATAATCATTCGGATAAATTTGATATGTCTACTATCGAAAAGATGGCGATAATTAGTCAAGGACAAGTGAGAATGGCTAATCTATCTGTAATTGCTAGTGCCAAGGTAAATGGTGTAAGTAGATTGCATAGCGAGATTATTCGTACAGATTTATTCAAAAACTTTGGAAAATTGTATCCCAACAAATTTACCAATGTCACCAATGGAATTGCTCATCGTAGATGGCTTTGCCAATCTAATCCTAATTTGACAGCACTTATAGATAGCACGATTGGAACTAATTATTACTATAATGCCAAAGATTTGAAGAAACTAAATAATTATATAGAAGACAAATCCTTTATAAACAAACTAAGCAAAATTAAACAAAAGAACAAAAAAGAATTTGCCGAATATTTGAGAAAAAGTAGAAATATTAATGTAGACCCAAATATGCGTTTTGATGTGCACGTAAAGAGAATTCACGAGTACAAAAGACAACTTTTGAATGTAATGAAGATTATATATCTTTATGGAGAACTTCTTGAGAATCCAAATAAGGAAGTCACCCCTCAAGTATTTTTCTTTGGTGGTAAGTCTGCTAGTAAATATTATATGGCTAAGCGAATTATTAAGTTAATTTGCAAATTGTCTCAGGAAATTGACAAAAACCCAGTGATTTCTGCCAAATTGAAGGTGGTTTTCTTAGAAAACTACAATGTTAGTTTGGCTGAGAAAATTATTCCTGCTACTGAGGTTAGCGAACAGATAAGTTTGGCTGGCAAAGAAGCGAGTGGTACAGGTAATATGAAATTTATGATAAACGGTGCACTTACTTTGGGTACATTTGATGGTGCCAATGTAGAGATGAGTGAGTGTGTGGGTAGAGACAATATCTTTATATTTGGTTTGTCTAGCGAAGAAGTAGACAACGAATGGAAAGTGGGTTACAAGCCATATGAAATATATGAAAACAATCCTAGAGTACACAAAGTAATAGAGATGTTGAAAGTAGGCTTTGACGGAGAGAGTTTTGAGGATATAGCGAGATATCTAATAGAGGGTAATAGACCAGACCCATATATGTGTTTGATAGACTTTGATAGTTATATGGAAGAGTATTACAAAATGGACAAAGCATACAAAGATATGGGACACTGGACCAAGATGTGTCTAAGCAATATAGCGAGTTCGGGATTTTTCGCAGCAGATAGAAGTATAGAAGATTATGCGAAAAATATTTGGAACTTGAAACCATTGAAATAAATTTATTTCGAGTTGCCTAAACTTTTGAAATAGGATGGAAGGAAGAAAAATGAGAGATTTTGTATTTAATCCAATTAATGATAAAAAACCTTGTGGTGCTTGTGTGAAAAATACACAAGTAGAATATACTTTGAAAGTTAGCAAATTTATGTCATTTGAAAGTGCTTACTTTGTAATGCACAAAGACGGTGAAGAACAACAAATGTACGAAATGACTAGAAAGTATACAGACGATAAGTATATTCATTTGACATACTCTATCAAGTACGAAGAGGCTGGTTTTTATTGGTATCATTTCGAAGTCAAGACCAAAGACAATGTTTACAAATTAATTCGTGATGATTGTCTTGATGTGGTCGTAGGCTCGGCAGACAATAATTATTTGCAATTGGTTATAGCCAAAGAGAGTAATGTAGACAAGTCTTTCAAAAAAGGTATTATTTATCATATCTTTGTAGATAGATTCAATAAAAGTGGCGTTGTCAAACCTAGAAGTGGGCTAACACTATGTAGTGACTGGCAAAAGGATGTGGAAATAGAATACAACAACGAGGGCGAGAGAGTTAATAATATTTGTTATGGTGGCAACTTTGCCGGGATTATGGAAAAATTGAAATATTTGAAATCTCTAAACGTTGGAACAATATACCTTTCGCCAATAATGGAGGGCAATAGCAATCACAAATATGATGTGGCTGATTACTCAAAAGTAGATAGTATGTTTGGTAGTCAAGAAGACTTTGAAAACCTAGTAAAACAAGCCAAAAAATTAGGGATGACCATAATTATTGATGGGGTATTTAATCATACTGGCAGTGATAGTGTATATTTCAACAAGAATGGCAGATATAGGACGGTTGGTGCTTATCAATCAAAGAATTCCAAGTACTATTCGTGGTACAACTTTTCGGAATATCCAAACAAGTACGAATGTTGGTGGGGAATCAAGACTTTGCCACAGACAGAAGAGGGTTCAGGATTTTTTGATTACATCGCCGGTCGAGGTGGTATTGTAGAGAAATATATGTCTATGGGAATTGGTGGATTTAGACTAGATGTCGTAGACGAACTTACTAATAATTTCTTGCACGAAATATGTGCTTCGGCGAGAAGAGTGAATCCAAAAGCCTTTATGATAGGCGAGGTTTGGGAAGATGCTTCTAGCAAGATTTCGTACAATGAAAGGAAAGAATATTTCTTGGGTGGCAATTTGGATAGTGTTACCAATTATCCTATGAAAAATGCAATTTTGGAATATGTCAAGACAGGAAATACCCAATCATTTGTGAATATTGTCAATCTTATCAAAGACCAGTATCCAAAAGAGATTCAGAATAATCTAATGAATATAATTGATACTCACGATACAATTAGAGCCATTACATATCTAGGAAGTGACCCACAAAATCTTTCTGTAGATAATTACATAATGACAGAAGAAGAAAAAGAGAGGGGTAAAAAACTCCTAAAACTAGCCACAATTATCCAATACACAGTAATGGGAATACCTACTGTATTTTATGGTGATGAAGCGGGTTTGGAGGGAACCAAAGACCCCTTCTGTAGGAAGCCTTATCCTTGGGGAAAGGAAGATACAGATTTGATAGGATGGTATGTCAATTTGGGGAACTTGAGGAATAACAAAGTCTTGATTGATGGCGATATGAATATCAAATATAGTAACAATGGTATTTTGATATATGAGAGAGTAAAAGATGATAACAAAGTAATAGTGGCTATTAATAGAAGTAGCGAAGACTTTCAATTTACTTTGTCAAAGTCTATGCAAAATTTCTTTGATGGCAATTACATTAGTGGCAAGATTACTCTTGCACCAGATGATTACATCGTCTTGATTTAATACAAAAAAAGTATAAATTCCTTCCAAAAGTTTGGTTTAAGAAATTTATACTTTTTTTGATGAGTATTAAATAATAAATTTGTAGTATTGTTTAGTTTGTAATAAGGAAAGATTACACAAAGTAGTTGGATAAGTATTTTGATTTAATCTTCTTTAATTAAAAACTAAGAAATGTTGATTTTTCCATAAGTTTACAAATTAGATTGTTTGAAACAAAACATATAATAATATACTGTTTTAAATAAACATTAATTCTAATTGAATATATTTTTAAGAAATATTTTTGCGAATAAGGTTTGTAATTTCGTCTGTTGTGGATTTTGCTTGGTTGATATCTAAAAATTCGCCAATGTCTCCAGCACTGTACGCAAACGAGCCAAGTACGGAAATTTCGTGGCATACGGTGAAACCATACATCGCATTGTCCAAATATTTTTTGATAGTAACAGTATTGTCGTTGCCTACATATACATATATAAACTTTTTGCCTTTTAGCAAACCTTGATGATAAAGGGAATACGTTCTATCTATGAATAATTTGGTTAGTCCAGATATGTTGTAGAAATAATTAGGAGTGGCAAGAATTATTATATCTGAATCATTCATTTTGTCTATAAGTTCACTCATACGGTCTTCTTGCACACAAGAGTTAATCTCGGAGCATTTGTTACATCCAATGCATTCGCTAATGTTGTAATCTCTAAGGTATACAAGGTCGGTGCTGTATTCTAGCCAAAAGTTCTTTTGGATATTCTCAAGAACAATTTTGCAATTACCATTTCTTGCACTGCCACTTATTAAAAGGATTTTCTTCATACTTCTATTAAACTCCATAATATAGTTTTTTGCACACTTAAACTTCAGTAATTTAATTATTATAAAATATGTTAGTTTTGTCAAGAAATATTTGGAAAATAGACAAAAATTTGATAAAATTATTAGTGTTAAAGTTAAGTTTGTTTTTAAGAGATAGGCAGAACTAAAAATATTTCAAAATAGAGATGAAAAAGTTTTTGGCCTCGATAGCAAAATGATAAAAATTATCGCTTGCAAAAAATGTACATATAGAAACTTTATCAATCAAACAAAAGGAATAATATGAAAAAAAGTTGGATAAATAATAAAACGATTATTCTCACTGGGGTTACTAGTGGAATAGGTAGGGAATTGTGCAAAAAATTGATTGTAGATAATAATTGCATCGTACTTGGAATTGGTCGGTCAGAAGAGAAAATGGAGAGCTTAAAAGAAGAATTAAAGGACAAGAAAGATAATTTGAAACCCTATTTGTTTGATGTGGGAGAAGAGAAGAACTGGGTTGATTTTTGCGAAAAAATCAAAGATGTACGGTGCGACATTTTGATTAATAACGCAGGCATTTTGCCTCCATTTGAGACATTTGAAAATATGTGCAAAAAAGAAAGGATGGAAAAAGAGACTTTCGTAAACAACATTCAAAAAGTAATGAAAACCAACTTTATGTCTGCTGTAATGTCTTGCGGATATTTGGATAGCAAACTAAGAGAAAGTGATACGCCTGCTATTATCAATATTTCTAGTTCGTCTGCACTCTGTCCATTGCCGGGAATATCTATATATTCGGCTAGCAAGTCGGCTATCAAAAGTTTCACAGAATGTCTGATTTTGGAGAAAGATTATTACGTTAGTCTGATATGTCCGGGGTTTACCAAATCGGATATATTTAGATATCAAAAATGTCAAACAAAAAACAAACTTATTGATATGGTCTCCTCGTCGCTTGACAAGATGACAAACAAAATATACAAGGCAATTTGCAAAAAGAAAAAGAGATGTGTATTTGGCTTTGATGCCAAATGGATGGATAGACTATATAGAATGGCTCCAAAGAAGTCACCACGACTATTTGGCAAGATTTTGAAAAAATCAAAAATTGAATTATTCAAAGATGTATTTGATTACAAACAAAAAGGAAGTAAATAATATGAGATTGGAATATTCTGGAGTAGTTAGAGAAAATATTAGAGGTGGAATAAATTTGTCTGCAATGAGTGCAGTGTCTAGGAATAGATATATCAAAAATATATTTACCAAAAAATCTAGTGATATGCTAGAGTGGTGTGACTTGCCCGAACAAGACAGGGAAAATATCAAACACGTTCAAGAGTATGGCAAATATATTCGCAAAAAGTTTGATAACTTTGTGGTCTTGGGAATTGGTGGCTCGGCACTTGGCGTTAGATTTCTAAAATCGGCATTTGTGGACAGTATTCACAAGGATATTGGCATAAATATATATGTTTGTGACAATATCGACCCAGATGGCTTTGTTTCTTTGATTTCTAAATTAAACTTGAAAAAAACAATGTTTAATGTAATAACCAAGTCTGGAAGTACTAGTGAAACACTAGCACAAATGAGCCTAGTTATATCCAAAATGAATGAAAAGAAAATTAAACTATCTAGCAATATGTGTATTACAACTACAGAAGGTAATGATTTGTGGAAATTTGCATTAGAGAATAACATTAAACTTTTCGACATCCCAAAAGGTGTGGGTGGTAGGTTTAGTGTGCTTAGTTATGTAGGATTGGTTCCTGCTAGTGTGATGGGAATAGATGTGTCGAAATTGTTGCTTGGAGCAAGCATTGCCAAAAGGAATGCACAAGACGTAACGTCAAACAATATTGCATATACTTGTGCTCACATTAATTATACTTATCTTCAAAAGGGTATGACCAATCTAGTAGTAATGCCTTATAGTGATAGGCTTGCTTTGTTTCCAGATTTCTTCGCACAATTATGGTCGGAGAGTTTGGGAAAAAGAGTAAATAAAAAAGATGAAGAAGTATTTGCTGGTCAAACGCCAATCAAGACTTTGGGAGTTACTGACCAACATAGTCAATTGCAACTATTTAGCGAGGGAATCAAAGACAAACTAATAATGTTTTTGACTGTTGACCAACCAGCGTTGGATATGACTATCAAAGATACAATAGATTTGGCGTCTTCGCTAAAAGATGTGTCACTCAAAAAATTGCTTGACTATGAGTATTCTGCGACAGCATATTCTTTGACTACTTTGGGTAGACCTAATTATACACTATCCATATCAGAGGTAAACGAGGAGAATATTGGTGCGTTGATATTCCTATCTGAAATGATGACAGCCTTTATGGGTGAGATGTTGGGTGTAGATGCTTACAACCAACCCGGCGTAGAATTGAGCAAAATTTATACCAAGGGATGTTTGAAAGTAAAAGGATATGAAAAATATGCGAGTGAAATCAAGGACTTTGCTATAAGCAAAAAATATTTTTCTTTTGAGTAAAAAATTCTTTTTTGCAAAAATAAATAAAAAAATGACATAAAAACTTGATTTTTAATTTTTTGTCATTTAAAATGGTACTGATACAAAAAATATGGTACTGGATAGGTACATTGAGGTAATTATGGATAAAAAAGAAATTTGGTCACAAGCACTTATAAAACTTCAGAGCGAAGTAAGTACTATTAGCTATGATTTGTGGATTAAATCGCTTGAGCCAATTGATTTCAAGAATAATATATTTTATTTGTCAACGACTAGTGAGACGGCTAAGCAAAGGCTTATGACTTTGCACAAAGGCGATTTGTATGTAGCATTGACGGCTGTTTGTGATGAGATTAAAGACTTTGTTGTTTTTGACCCCGACGAGAGAGAGGCTTATGCCAAAAACCAAGAAGTTCAATTGCAAAATGAACAACAAAAATTTCCCGGAATGAACACGTTCAATCCTAAGTATTTGTTTGATAATTTTGTAGTTGGCAATAGCAATAAATATGTGTACGCTGCGTGCAAAGGTGTGGCAGAAAATCCCGGCAGTAGAATCAATCCTCTATTTATATATGGTGGTGTGGGACTAGGAAAGACTCATTTGCTACACGCCATAGGCAACGAAGTCAATAGACACAATCCAGATATGAAAATAATGTACTGCACTTGTGAAAAGTTCACTAATGATTATGTTAAATCTTTGCAAGGTAATTACAATTCCAAAAATGCTTTCAAAGAAAAATATAGAAATTTGGATATGCTTATAATAGACGATATTCAATTCATATCCAAAGCAGAGAGTACGCAAGAAGAATTTTTCCATACATTCAATGAACTATATGAGAATGGCAAACAAATTATCATAGCATCAGACAGACCACCAAAGGAAATTTCTACTCTACAAGAAAGGCTTAGAAGTAGATTTAGTATGGGGCTTATTCAAGATATTCAGTCTCCAGATTATGAAACAAGACTTGCAATTCTTATGAAAAAAGCCCAAGAAGAAGGGTACGTTGTGGCTGACGAAGTGCAAGAATATTTGGCAGAAAATATAGATACCAATATCAGAGAGATGGAAGGGATACTATCCAAAGTTTGGTTTTATGCAGGGCTTAATCACAAAAAGTGTGCCACTATGGATGATGTGAGAGAGGCTCTAAAAGACCACGACTTTAGCGACAAACAAAATTTGACGGCTGAGAGAATAATTGATTGTGTATGCAAATACTTCTCTGTAAACAAAGAAGATTTGGTCGGCAAAAAGAAAAACAAAGAGATAGTAGAGCCTAGACAGATTTGTATGTATACTATGTGCAATTTATTGGGAATGCCTCTTTTGTCAGTTGCTCAAGTGTTTGGCAAAAAGGACCATTCTACAGTAATATATGCTAGAGACAAAGTTAGTCAGATGATGGCAGAAAATCAGAGGATTAAAGTGGCTGTTGACGATATTAGGGCGATGGCAACCAAAAATTAATGAGTGAAGAAATTGTATCAAGGAGCAAAAGAACGCACCTAAATATGATTTCTTTTTTTAGTAAATATTGGAAAGAAAATTAGGAATAATTAAGCTTCTTTTCTCTCAAAATAAAGTATATAAAAAGGGGGAAGATATGGAAGCAAATTTGAAAAAAGTATTGCTAACTGTGGTCTACTATTCGCTAATTGCCGTGATGATTGCATTTGAGGTTTTCTTTATGATATCTTTGGTAAATGCAAATATGTCTATGTGGGAAAGGGTATGCTTTTTCGTGATAGCAGGGCTACTTGTGGGAATGGTTGTTTATGATATCATTTGCACTTGTTTGCATAGTCAAAAGTACATTGCAGGATTTATCTTGTACGGGCTAACATTGGCAACTATTGTGCTAAGCCTAATTGTGATGGCTGTTAATTCGACAGGTGGTAGATTGCTACTAGATATTAGCGAAAAATTCTTCAGAGTAATACTATTTAGTTATCTTATCAATGTATTTGCAATTTTGATTTTTGCTGTAGGCGAAAAATTGATAGTAAATACTACCAATAGAAACAAAAAGTAAAATAAAAACTCACAATACATTCAAATAGATGCAATTATTTTTGCATAAGAGAATAGGTTGTGAGTTTTTTTGTGCACAAAATATAAAATGAAAAGGGGAAATAAAATGTTTGGAGGTTTTTTGAATTATTAGTTGGGAAATAAATGTGACATATTCTTTACAAAAAACTAATTTTAGGATATACTCAAACTTGATAAATAGATGTGTTTAATAAAAATTAAACATTTTCGCAAACAAATATTTAGAGGTATATATGAAAGATTTTGGCGATGAAAGATTAAAAAGGATGTTGGAGAATAGACCTAAGGCTCCCAAAAGAGCAGTTTTAACTGGTGGAATGCCTTATGGCAACAAAGATTTGCATTATGGTCACGTGCTAGGAATGTTCCTTTATGCCGACTTTATGGCGAGATTTTTGAGAGATAGAATAGGCAAAGACAATGTAATTTTTGTGTCTGGCACAGATTGCTACGGCTCGCCTAGTATGGAAACTTATAGGAAAAAGTGCGAAGAGGGATACAAGGGAAGTATGCAAGATATGGTGGAAGAATTCCATCTTCGTCAAGAAGAAGATTTGAAGAAATTTGAAATTTCTCTTGATTTCTTTGGTGCTAGCGCTATAGGTGAGGCTGTGCCTTTTCATAATGCTACAAGTGCAGAGATTTTTAATAAATTATATGATTTTGGATATTTGAAAAAGATGTCTACCTTGCAATTTTTTGATGAGGGAAAGAAGACTTTCCTCAATGGCAGACAGGTAATAGGCAAATGTCCGTATGAAAATTGTACTAGCGAAAAGGGTTATGCTGATGAGTGTGATTTGGGACACCAATATATGCCCAAAGAACTTATCGACCCTGTAAGCACATTGAGTGGCAAAAAGCCAATTTTGAAAGAAATAACCAATTGGTATTTTGATATGCCCAAATGTTTGCCTTTGCTAAACGATTGGTTAGACAGAATGGAAAAAACTGAACTAAGACCATTTGTTGTCAAAGAGATTAGAGAATTTTTGAAAAAGCCAGAGATTTATATTAAAAAAGACCAGATGGACAAGTTTGAAAATGTGAGATATTTGCTTCCAACTTTTGAATTGAGAGAAGAGAAAAGCAAGGCAAGTTTTGTTTTGGTATTTGACAAATTGGAAGATAGAGAGTGTGCTTGTCAGATGTTGACTGATGAGGGGATAAGATATCGAAATGGCAAAACACTTACACCTTTTAGACTAAGTGGCAATATTGAATGGGGCGTGCCTGTGCCAGAAAAAGAGGGCTTAAAAGACTTGACTTTCTATTGTTGGCCAGAGAGTTTGTGGGCACCTATCAGTTTCACAAAGGCATACTTGAATAGTATTGGAAAACTAGATGAATGGAAAAAATTTTGGTGCGACAAAGATAGTTATATTTATCAAATCTTGGGCGAGGACAATATGTATTTTTATGGTCCAGTTCAACACGCAATGTGGCTATGTACTCAAGGGGAAAATCCATCGCTAGATATTCCAGATGGCGACTTGCAGATGTCGCATTTGATAGTCAACAAACACTCATTATTTTTGGGTAATAAAGCAAGCAGTTCGGGCAGTGTTAAACCACCTAAACCTAATGAACTTTTGAAATACTATACTGTTGAGCAATTGAGGATGCACTTTTTGGGACTTAGTGTGGGAAATACTTCTTCTTCCTTTACGCCTAAACCTTTTGACCCAGATGCCAAACCTGAAGATATCGACCCTGTAACCAAAGACGGCAATTTGCTTAGCAATGTATACAATAGAGTCTTGAGAACATTGTTCTATACTTGGCAGGCTAAGTTTGATGGGTTTGTGCCTTGTAGAGAGATAAGTGAGGAAGTGCTAAAGAATGCTACAATGACTATTCTAAAATATGAAAAATTAATGTTTGAAAACAAATTTCATATGGTTATGTACGAATTGGATAGTTACATTAGGAATATAAACAAATATTGGGTGGCTAATATCAAGACTTGCGAAGACGACGATGAAAAATTGGCTCAACTCATTGCCGATACCCTACATATGTGCAAAGTTGCTATGGTGCTTTTGCATCCAGTTAGCCCTACAAATATAGAAAAATTAAAGGATGATTTGTGTCTAAACGACAATGTCTTTGATTGGGAAACAATTAATGAACCAATATATAATTTTGTTAGAGACAAAGACCATTACAAGCCAAAGTTTATAGAACCAAAATACGACTTTTTTGCACGTCACGAAAGTCAATTTAATAATTAAACTTGAATTAATTGCAAAGACATTTTTAATAGCCTCTATGAAAATGAAATATTAAAAATGCCTCGTGTTGATTTGAAAAACATTGCAAAAAAACAAAAAAGAATGATTAAAATTTAAAAAATCTTCAAATAAGGATTATTTTAAATACATCATTCTTTTTCTTTAGTTGTTAATTAAGATATCTTTTATTAATTATTAATTAAGGCATTTTTTATTAATTGATTCAATAATTGCTCAATGCACTTTGCTTTGGTAAGTAACAATTGTTTGGTCAAAAACCAATTATTTGATTTACAATTCTTGGCAATTAATTATCTTGTTTTTTAATAATAAACAAAACCAAGCATAGTTATATTAATATAACAAAAGCAAGTATTAATATCTGAGCCAAATAATATAATGTGTGATTGATAGCGATTAGTGGTTTGCTTGTTAGTTTTCCTCCGAAGTATTGCATAGATAGCACTATGTCGCTCAAGAAGAAAGATAGCATTCCTACAAAGACTATCCACATCGATGGGTTCATAATTGCAAGAATTAGTGAGAAGACGGTCATAAATGTAAGCAAAAAAGTATAAATAATTGTTTGTATTGTAAATTGCCCAAATTCTAATTTCATCTTTTTGGAAGATAGCATTATTGCAAATGTTAGAACAATCGCACAAGCAATTGCAATAAGGATTGGGTTGAATAAATCTATGCTCAAATCAATTGCAACTAGGCTAAATGCTGAGAAATAAGCCAAATGTCCCAATCCAAAACTAAGCATTCCACTATTTAAGTAAACTTTGTCGTTATCATAAATTACCTTTAGGTCTAGTAGCATATCTCCTATTAATCCCAAAAGCAATCCTATGCCTACAAGGCTGATTGCAACTTTCAAATATCCACTTGCATCACTATAGGCAATAGACAAAAAGCAACTTGCTACAAGCGAAAATGACGCAAGAGTTTTAAGTAAGAATGCTACAGGTCCTCCGTTTAGCGTTCTTACTAAAATAAATGCAATTGAAAGGCAAACACAAATACAAATCAAAATAATCCCTAAAGCACTCATAATTTTCTCCATATAATTTTTCTATAATTATATCAAAAAGGAGTTTTGAAGTCTATTGATTTGCAAGTGAGAATATTGAATGTCGATTGTTTTTTTGTGGGGGATACTGCAAGTGTGAATTTTGACTAACCAGATGTCAACAAGGGTGTTTGGATACTTTCTAATTATAATAAAATAAAAAATAAACAAAAACACTATCAAAAAATATTTATTTGTGCTAGAATACATATGCAAATAATACAAATAGTGGAGAGAATTATGAAAGTAGGAATAGTGGGTTTGCCTAATGTTGGCAAGAGTACCCTTTTTAATGCTATAACCAAAAAGAAAATACCTAGCGAGAATTATCCTTTTTGTACAATTGAGCCCAATGTGGCAATTGTAGGTGTGCCAGATGGCAGGCTAGATGTTTTGGGGAAAATGTATAATACTAGGAAGATTACTCCAGCAATTTTGGAAGTAGTAGATATTGCCGGACTTGTCAAAGGAGCATCAAAAGGTGAGGGGCTTGGAAATAAATTTTTGAGTCACATTAGAGAAGTAGATGCTATTATCCATATGGTTAGATGCTTTGAGAATGCCAAAATTATTCACGTAGAGGGGAGTATTGACCCTATTAGAGATGTAGAAGAGATTAATTTGGAATTAATTCTAGCTGACTTGGAAAGTGTTAACAAAAGACTGGAGAAGTCTATCAAGTCGGTGCGTAATGGCGACAAAAAATTGCAAGCCGAGTGCGACCTTTTGCAAAAATTAAAGCAATTGCTAGAAAGTGAGAAACCAGTAAGGGCATATGAGGCAAATGATGATGAGAAAGAGCTTATTAAATCCTTTTTCTTGATTACAAGCAAGCCGGTGATATATTGTGCGAATATTTCTGAAGTGGGCAATACTAATAGCAATGAGGCTGAGAATGTGGCAAGACTTAAAGAATTGGCTAGCAAAGAAAATGCAGAGACTATAGTTGTGAGTGCCAAGATGGAAGAAGAATTGTGTGAATTGGATGATGACGAAAAGGAATTGTTCAAAGAAGAATTGGGCATTAATAGTTTTGGACTAGACAAACTTGTAGTTGCTGGATACAAGGCTTTGGGACTAATTAGTTATCTAACTGCTGGTGAACAAGAAGTAAGGGCGTGGACTATAACCAATGGCACCAAAGCTCCGGGGGCAGCGGGAAAAATTCATACTGACTTTGAAAAGGGCTTTATAAAGGCCGAGGTTATAAGTTATGAAGAATTAACCAGTCTAGGCAGTTATACTCTTGCCAAAGAAAAGGGACTTGTTAGAATTGAGGGTAAAGATTATGTTGTCAAAGATGGCGATGTAATGTTATTTAGATTTAATGTTTAAAAAAAAAGACATATTGTTGGATTTTCTTTATCCAATTAATATGTCTTTTTTTGTGGTTATTCTCTTGTTTCTTTGACTTTGATTATTCTCTTTTTCCATAGCCAAGGTGTTTGGAATTGTAATCCAAGCATAGCACATATAATCATTGGAATAATCGTTAGTACGCACATTCCAAGCAGTACGATGCCGGCTAGTGACAAAACAAATATTACAGTGGACATAGTGCCAGTAGCACTTGTAAATAGGAAGGATGGAAGAAGTAGTAAACAACCTAATACCTCTATAATATTTAATTCCAAGCCCTCGTTGGCGTGAACTCTTACAAATCTATTTTTGCGATTGATAAGCAGTGGCAAGAAAAATAGAATGTATGCAAGCCAAGCATAAGCCTTTGCCTCTCTAATTTCCATTGTATCCAAATTGATTTTTTTGGTTGCAGGACGTGAGTCCTTTGGAGGACGAATGGCAGGCCCTAATTTTTTGGTATCAATCTTGACGATTTGTTCGCTGGCTTGTTTCAAACTGGTATCTGGAGAAAAAGTGCTATTATCTGCTTGCTCCGAAGCTTCGCTAGTCTCGTTGTTTGCTGTGTTTTCGTTACCATTCTCACCGCTTTCCTCACTATTTTCCTCAGAGTCTTCTTTGACAACAGTGCTAGGGTCTCTAGCAACTACCCTTTCTAGTACTGTGTCTTGTTGTAGAACTTCGGTGGAGGCTAAATTGGCTTCCGTGTCTTCTGTAATTTCTTCTGTGGTTTCTTCTACCTCAATTTCAGTTGAAACTTCTGGTTTGAAATTAAAGTCGCTACTGCTAATATATTCGCCATCATAAACGGGCGTGAAAACAGAATTGTCCTCAGGAGTATATGTATCAACAAGGCTTAAGTCTTGATACAAACCTCTAAGAGTAGCTTGTTTAACTTTTTCTTCATTAACTTTTTTCAATGTATTAAGTTTGTTTATGACTTCGGGGTCTATTGTTAGCGAATAATTTGATTGTTCTATAGGTTTGCCAGTGATATTGTCTATAATGGTGTAGTTTCTAGTATCTACAGGCAAATCTCGAAGTTCCATTGATTCTTCTTCCATCTTTTCACCTTAATAAATTTATTTTTTAGTATGATTGTATATAGTATTTCACCGATAATTATTCGGTGGTTGAATTACTACTTTCGCCACTGTCTGCATTGCCAGTTAGCTTATTGATAATCTCATTTACTTTTTCTTGAGTCAATTGAGTATCTACAAAGTCGTCTACGTATTTATAAACGCTCTTGGTTACTTTAGTTTCTGCAATTTTGTTTGTAATACTAGTGCCAATTACAGGAACTTGCGAAACTGCACTACATAGTCCCAAAATTACTGCTACCCAAGTACATCCTTTGGCAAATCCAAATACCAATCCCAAAACTCTATTAATACCACTAATAGTAGGGCTGTTTTGAACAACACTTTCGAATATTTTGGAAAGTACGAAGATTACAAGTTTGATAATTAAGAAAACAACAATTACCGTGACTATCCAAGAACAAAATTTGGCGACTTCGGAATTTGTTCTGGTCCCAAAAAATTGTATTGTTCCATCATTGCCTTCAATTGCACCAAGTTTGTTTATAACGAAATCTTCTACGCCGATGATTTTATTTAAGAAATTAGACAAATATTTGGCTGTGAATATAGCTATTAAGAAAGCTAGTCCTGTACCGATAAGTCCAAGTAGACTATCAAAGAACCCTTTGACAATACCGACAATTACCGAAACGACCAAGATTAATATCAAAACTCCATCTATGATGTAAGGCCACATAATGTAATTCTCCTTATTTGAAAAACTGTTTACTTTCGTTTTTCACATATATTAAATAATATCATATATAATTTTTTTTGTCATTTAATGTAAGATATGTTTCTAAAAAAA
>CAYPKM010000005.1:0-2689 GCA_964411325.1 uncultured Christensenella sp. | reverse complement strand
TAATATCATATATAATTTTTTTTGTCATTTAATGTAAGATATGTTTCTAAAAAAAATTTTGAATAGTTTTTATTATTGACTAAATTGCAAAAAAGTAAGCATATGCTTATATTTTTTTGAGATGGTCTGACTTTTTGTCAAAAAATAGGATATATAAAAATTTTCCCTAAAAGTAGACACTTTTTTGAAACCTCTTAAATTTCTGACAAAAAATTGATATTTGGTATGTTTTTGGGAAATAATTAATCAAAAAAAGATTTGTGGAGATGATTGGGTTTGGAAGAGTATCAATTGAACGAAGAGGAACAAAAAAAGTTTGTGTATTCTCTGATTAATAAATTGCGAGGCAAAGAGATGCCTATATTTTTGTGTGTGGGTAGCGACAAATTTGTTTGTGATAGTTTGGCTCCTATTGTAGCAGAAACGCTGACCAAAAAATACAATGTGCAGACTTATGTTTATGGTGGGCTAGATTACAATATAAACGCAAATAATTTGACGAGTGCAGTCAAGTATATAGAAACTATCCATCCTAGGAATCCAATTGTTTTGATAGATGCAACTGTAGGTGAAAATGTAGAAAGGGTGAAACTTACTACAGGAGGATTTCCTGGTTTGGGAAAGGCTATACCTATCAAAAAAGTAGGAGATATTAGTATACTGGGAGTCGTGGGGGAGCGAGGTGCCAAGTTTGATTTGAATTGTACTAGACTTGGTAGAGTGATGAGACTGGCAGAATTTATATCTACATCGGTGGCCTTTGTGTGCGAAAGACTACTTTTTGAGAAGAAGGAAAGAAAGAAAAATCTTTGTAAACTATAATATTTTCGACTATTTCCGACTTTTTGAGGTGTTGTGAGGGTTTATAATGTAGAAATATCGGGTCAAAATAAAACTATTTTTATTAAAAGGCAAAAAAAAGTTGAAAATATTTAGGCGGTATGTTATCATATATTTACAAAAATTTTTTGTATTATATGCAGTAATTCAAATTGTGATTATTCGAATTTGAATATGGAGGTTGAATTGAATAATAAAAATAGCAAACTAAAAATGTGGGGAATCGTTTTCGCTTTGATTCTTGTTTTCGGCTTTATGTTTTACTTTGCAAGCAAAGGCAATCCGGGTACAGCAATTGATTCTACACAAATAGAAGAAATTGTCTTTAAGGGCAAATTTGAGTATGAAACCAAAGATACTGAGGGAAATGTAAAAACAGAGACAAAAGAAACTGGCTATGTTACAGATATGTATGCATCTGGTGGTGTTGTATATGTTAGGGTTCAAAAGACTTCTTGCGAAAACAAGAGTTTCCCAAAATTTGCAGATTATTACTTTACTTATAGTCGTACCAATGACCCATCTTTGGAATATTTCCGCACTTTCAACAAGATGGTTGAGTACGCCAAGTCTAATCCGGGCGTAACAGTGTTTGACGATAATGGCACAGAGAGAAATATTACAGGATATAGCGAACTTAGCAAGATAAGCATAACAGAAGTTGTGCCTCAAGAGAGTTTTTGGTCAACAGCAATGCCTTATATTGTAATGTTTGTAGTACTTGGAATATCCGTATTCATTCTACTTAGAATGTTTTCTGGCAAAGGAAATGGAAGCACTTCATTTACTAGAAATAGAGCCAAAATGGTAGAGAAATGTACTGTTAGATTTAGCGATATTGCTGGTGCAGAAGAAGAAAAAGAAGAAACCAAAGAAATTGTAGAATTTTTGAAAGACCCATCCAAGTTCAAGGCATTGGGTGCAAGAATTCCAAAAGGCATTTTGCTAGTCGGCAATCCGGGAACGGGTAAAACTCTACTTGCCAAAGCGGTTGCTGGAGAAAGCAATGTTCCTTTCTTTAGCATTAGTGGTAGTGACTTTGTTGAATTGTATGTAGGTGTAGGTGCTAGCAGAGTAAGAGACTTGTTTGAAACAGCCAAGAAGAATGCTCCTTGTATTGTGTTTATAGACGAAATTGATGCTGTAGGTAGACAGAGAGGTGCAGGACTTGGTGGTGGCAATGACGAAAGAGAACAAACTCTTAACCAATTGCTTGTAGAAATGGATGGCTTTGATAGCAATCAAGGAATTATAATCCTTGCTGCAACCAATAGAGCAGATGTTTTGGATCCAGCGCTACTTAGACCGGGCAGATTTGATAGACAAATTTATGTTAATGTTCCAGACGTTAGAGGCAGAGAGGGTATTATTAAAATTCACGCTGCCAACAAACCTATAGAAGAAGGCGTTGATTTCAAAGATATCGCTAGACTTACTAGCGGATTTACAGGTGCTGATATAGAGAATTTCTTGAATGAGGCTGCTATACTTGCTGCTAGAAATGACAGACTTACTATTACTATGGAAGATATCACTGAGGGTATCAACAAAGTTTTGATGGGACCTCAAAAGAAGAGTAGACTTGTAACAGAAAATGACAAAAAACTTACTGCTTATCACGAGAGCGGTCACGCAATAATTGCCAAATTTATGGATTGTGGAGATACAGTACACGAAGTTTCCATTATTCCTAGGGGTATGGCTGGTGGATATACAAATATCCGTCCTAGCGACGATGATAGCCACTACAATTTGACTAAACTAAATAATAGAATTTGTATGATGATGGGTGGCAGAATTGCCGAAGAAATAATGCTAGGCGACATTAGTGCAGGATGTTCAAGCGACA
>CAYPKM010000004.1:0-36290 GCA_964411325.1 uncultured Christensenella sp. | reverse complement strand
AGTATATTGGGCAAGTCTTGGAAAATATTGTTTACAATGACCTAAAAAGAAGGGGATACAAGGTTTATGTTGGTAAATTAGGGGAAAAAGAAATAGACTTTATTGCTGAAAAACCAAATGAAAAGATATATGTTCAAGTATCTTATACTATTGCAAATAAAGACACATTAAATAGAGAACTTGAACCTTTAAAAGATATAAGGGATAATTACAAAAAATATATTGTAACAATGGATTCCCTTGCAAGTGGGAATAATGAAGGGATTGAATTTGTATATCTTCCAAATTTTTTGATTAAAGAAATTTTGTGATATGAAAACACTTTGATATTTAATAAAAAAAACACCGAATATGCAAAATTTGTATATTTGGTGTTTTTTGTTTATACGATAATTAACCAAGCGAAAAACTACAAAGTGGGTACAAAAGGGACGAATTTGGTTGTTTTTTGGATGGGATATTTGATATAATGAAAAAAAAGAGGTTGAGGCTGGGAGAGACTTTATGCAATTAAAGGATTTGTATGAAAAAATAGAAAATCCATTGAATAATGATAATAATATTATGGATTTGATAGATATATACAAAAAATCTTGTAGGACGTCGCACAATTTTGAGAGCGTTAATAGCAGAATGGCTCCTTATAGTGTTTATGATGGCATAACTCGTCCGACGACTGTGGATAACAGCAATTATTCAGATGGCGACAAACAAGCATTTCTAATAGATATGTATAATAGTTGGATAAAGAATATGTTGGCTCTATCAAAAGAGGATAGGGAAAAAGTAAAAAGCGAATACAAAGATTTGGATGGATTAATTAAAAGGCTTGGGGAAGTGGGGGAAGTCAATAATTTGGCTGATATAGCAAAATTGCGAAACTCTCCTAATGATGTCTTTTCCTCAAACGACATAGAGTATTGGCAAGGGAAGGCTTTTGACCATATACAGTCGTCCAAAATTACTGGATACAAGCAAGCAATTGATTTGGATGATATCTCGCATAGAATTTATATTGGGGCAAAGAGAGAAGATATATACAAATTGGCTTATGAATTTAGAAAGGCGTGCGAAGAAGAGAATTTGCCCTATTATTTCAAATTTGATATCGGCAAGCAATCAAGAGTGGATACAGTAGTTGTGTATTCAGATAATGAGAACTTCGGCAAGTATATCGATATTCTGGAAAATATTAAAGAACAACACCCTAAGATTGCCAAGGAATGTGGCAAGCCTAGTATTGTGATGGGGAATTATGATAATTGGCTGGGAATAGCCGATGAGCCACAAATTACCTATATGGTTGATGGCAGGTCGAGAACGGCGTCATACAACGAAATTCGAGCCGTTCTTATAGAAGAAGCGATGGATAGGGTTATGACCCGTAGATTGCGTGAATTGGACGAGAATGATATGTCTTTTGATGTGAGCAGTGCATTAAAAAATTCTCTAAGCCAAGTTGTTACTTATGAGGTTTTTGCAAACAATCCAAATTTGGATGAAAACCAAAGACAAGTCTTGAGAGAAGAGATAAAAGGCTTTTGCGAAAACATTACAGAAGAAGAATCAAGCGAACTTATAGACTATTTTGCTAATTCTTGTGATAGGCGTTGGAAAGAAGACATTGACGAGTGTCAAGAGGATGAGATTTTGAATCTAAAAAAAGATATTGTCTGTGGAAAAGATAAATTGGAATGCAAAATAACTCTTGCTACTTTGGATTTAGCCATCAAGGGAATGGTGGATGATGTGATGGCAAGTACTACAGATTTTGTAGCACTTGCACGCAAGGAAATGGTGAATGCTTGCAAAAAGCATAGAATAGATGGCAATAAATTCGTCTTTAATGAAAGTACCAAAGATATGATAATGGCTAGTGAAGACGAAATGGATGATGATATTAAGATTTTTAATAAAGAGGACTTTATGTCTTTTTTGAGAAATAAAAAAGAAAATAAAATGAATACTCAATCACAACCATTAATAAACACGCCTGATGGCAAAGATATTCCTGATAGAACAGATGATGGATATAGTGATGGGATGTAAAAAAAGCACATTAAACATTTGTAATCAATGTTTAATGTGCTTTTTTGATTATTTGTGTTTTGATTTGCAAGAAGAGCAATTATTGCAAATTCCATACAAAACCACATTACTTTCTTCCAATTCGAAATTGTACTGCTTGGAAATTTTGGAATTGACATTGTGATAAGGGCAATAGTCAAGTTTGATTTTTTCGTGGCAATTTTTGCATTCTAAATAATGGCAATGGTCGTCGGCATTAATTGTGTATATTGCCGTGCCTTTTTGGTCATTGGCTTTGATAACAATGCCTTCTTTTGTGAAAGTATCAAGTGTGCGATATATAGAAGATAGCGTGATGTCTTCTTCTTTTAGTTTTGCGTATATTTCAGCAGGGGTAAGGGGAGATTTGGCATCCAACAAAATATCTTTTACTCTTTGCCTAGTCTTTGTGTTTTTCACTTCTAAGTTCTCCTTGATTTGATGGTTTTTTCCAAAAAAACATTGATATTTGTGACTTTGTATAGTTATAATCCGAGTACAAAAGCATTCCTTGGAAATATCAATAACTAAACCATCTCACAAAATTTTTTTATTTATATTTATATATTATTATGTTTTTTCAAATTTGTCAAATTTAGACTTGACATTTTGCACAAATTAAATTATATTATTTTTGTAATTGCGAATAATTCGCATTTGGAGGATTTTGATTTTGCGAAAAGTAAAGGTAATTTTGGCATCGCTTTTGATAGTATTAATGCTCTTTGGTGGAGGATATGCAATATATTTCTTTTCTAAGCCTAGTGAAAACAAAAAGGTGATAGCCACGATATTCCCAGTATATGATATCGCTAGAGAGATAATGGGAAGTGATGATGATTTGATGCTACTTGAAGATACGGGCGTGGATATCCATAATTATTCTCCTAGTCCTACAGATATGATGTCTATTCACAAAAGCGAATTATTTATATATATTGGTGGAGAGAGTGATGAGTGGGTAGGCGATGTACTTAGGTCTAGCGAAAATCCAAATCTTAGGACTCTATGTCTGCTTTCGTGCGTGGATGGATTAGAAGAGAGTGATGAGGGAATTTTGCAAGAAGGTGAAGAGCATAATCACTCGGACGAAGAACATAATCACTCGGACGAAGAGCACTCAGATGAAGACGAAGAAGTAGAGATTGATGAGCATATATGGCTTAGCCTAAAGAATGCCATCAAAATGACGGATATGATTAGAAAGTCATTGAGTTTGGTTTTTCCAGAGCGAAGTGAGATATTCAAAATTAATGCAAATGCGTATATCCAAAAACTTGAGAAGTTGGATAAAGATTATACTAGTGTTTGTGAGGGAAAAGAAGACACAATTATAATTGCAGATAGATTTCCTTTCTTGTATTTGACCAAAGATTATAATATCAAATACTTTGCTTGTTTCTCTGGTTGTTCTGCAGAAACAGAAGCGTCTGCCAAGACTATTTCTAATTTGATAGAAAAGATAAATGTGTGTAATGTAGATACAATTTTGGTTTTGGAAACGTCAGACCAGAGTTTGGCAAATAGTATTATAAGTGACGAGCGTTGTAAGGCTGGTGTTGGGATTGAAGTAATTAATTCTTGTCAGTCTGTTAGTGGCAAAGATGTAGGGAATACATCATATCTAAGTATTATGCAAAATAATTTGGAAGTAATAAAAAAGGTATTGAAAAAATGAGTTTGTTTGAGTGTAAAAAATTAACAATTGGCTATGATGACAAAGTAGTATGCAAAGATATAAATTTCGCTGTAGAAAAGGGACAATATGTGTGTATAGTAGGCGAGAATGGTTCGGGCAAAAGCACACTGCTAAAGACAATCTTGGGCATTCAAAAACAAGTGTCGGGCAAGATTGTATTTGACAAAAAAAGTGGGGTTCAAAGGATAGGATATTTACCTCAACAAAATGAGATATCCAAAGACTTCCCCGCAATTGTAAACGAGATAGTAATGTCGGGATTTGTTAGGTCGATGGGCTTGCGACCATTCTACAAAAAGAGTGAGAAAGCAAAGGCTTTGGAAGTAATGAAGTATCTGGGGCTTGAAAATTTTGGCACGCGAGCATTTAGAGAATTGTCGGGTGGTCAACAACAGAGAGTGCTACTTGCTAGGGCTTTGTGTGCTAGTGACGAAATTTTGTTTTTGGACGAGCCAACCAATGGTTTGGATGCCAAGTCTATAAACAAATTTTATTCGTTAATCGAAGACCTAAACAAGCAAGGAATGACTATTGTAATGGTTTCGCACAATATTGACAAAGTTTTGCAGTATGCTAGCCATATTGTGTATCTAAAAGATACGATGGTGTTTAGTGGTCAAAAAGAAGAATTTGAAAAAAGCGACATCGCCAAGTCTTTGAAGTAGGAGAAGGGTATGAATATTTTTGAAGAATTGAAATATTATTTGGAGTTTGACTTTGTCAAATATGCTTTGATTGTCGGAGTGCTTATCTCTCTATGTTGTGCAATATTGGGTGTGACTTTGGTGCTAAAAAGATATGCGATGATAGGTGATGGACTTTCTCACGTGGCATTTGGGGCAATGACAATTGCTATGGTTTTGGCTATTGCAGATATGTATCTAATGTTGCCTATTACTATACTAGTGGCAATATTGCTTGTAAGACTAACAAACAAAGGCAAGGTAAAAAACGATAGTGCTATAGCAATGCTTTCCGTTGGTTCTCTTGCATTTGGATATCTGATAGTTAATTTGTTTTCGACATCTGCCAATGTCAGTGGAGATGTTTGTAGTACACTTTTTGGTTCAACATCAATACTTACTCTTAGCACGCTAGATGTTTGGACGTGTGTAATACTAACTGTAGTTGTGCTATTTTACTTTATATTTTTTCACAACAAAATATTTTCTATGACTTTTGATGAAAACTTTGCCAAATCTACGGGAGTCAAAACAGGCATTTATAATAATGTTATGGCGATAATTATAGGCGTTGTAATAGTGCTTGCTATGAAACTAGTGGGTTCGCTACTTATATCTGCACTTATAGTTTTTCCAGCACTTAGTGCAATTCGGTTGTTTAAATCTTACAAAATGGTTATAATATTCTCAAGTATAATTAGTGTTGTTAATTCGGTGCTAGGCATACTAATATCAATGCTTTGGGGCACCCCAATTGGTGCAACAATTGTAATATTTAATATTTTTGTATATTTTATTTGTTGGTTAATAGATATTATTTTGCATAATGTGAAGAGGGTTTAAAGAGATGAAAAGAATTTTGAAATGTTTTCTTCTTGTATTTGTATGTTTATTTATGTGTTTGATTACCACTGCTTGCTCATCTGATGCTAGTATTACCAAGATTAATTTGGATTTGGTTTCTGGTGGTGATGACTTTGCTAGAGTAACTATTGGCAAGATAGATAATGCACCTAGTAGTTATAATGGCAAGACCATCAAAGTTAGGGGAAAATTTCAAGGCAGTAGTAGTTACTATTATCTACAAGAGAATAATACTTGTTGTAATTGGACTTTTGAAGTTAAATTTGATGAAGATTTGAAAATTCCATCTACTGGCACAAATATCACCATTACTGGACACTGTAGAAGCGAGAAAAACAAAAGTACTGGCAAGACTTCTTGGTGGGTGGATGTAAGTGAGTACAAGAAATAATAGGAGAAAACTATGGAAGAATTAAATGTAGTGTATGAGGACAATCATATTATTGTGGTTATCAAACCTCAAAATATTCCTACACAAGAAGACGAGTCAAAAGACAAAGATTTGCTGACTATGGTCAAAGAATATATCAAAGAGAAAGAGAATAAACCGGGCAATGTCTATGTGGGGCTTGTCCATAGACTAGATAGACCAACTGGTGGGGTAATGGTTTTTGCCAAGACTAGCAAGGCTGCAAGTAGACTTACTCAAGAAATGCATACAGATGATTTCAAGAAAAGATATTTGGCTGTAGTAGTTGGCAAACCAAAAGAGAGTAGAGGTAGACTTGTTAATTTCCTTTTGAAAAATCCTAGAACGAATACGGTACAAGTTGTGCCAGAATTGACAACTAATGCTAAGAGAGCAGAACTTACATACGAAGTCTTGGATGCGAAAGAAAAAGTGTCTCTAGTAGACATTCAATTATTAACTGGCAGAAGTCATCAAATTAGGGTGCAAATGAAGAATATTGGTTGCCCCGTATATGGTGATGTGAAATATGGTGGGGATACTCTTGCCAAAGGTCACAATCTAGCACTTTGGGCATACGAACTAAAATTTGTTCATCCTACAACCAAAGAGAATATGACCTTTAAATGCTATCCACCAGAAGATATAATTCCTTGGAAAGTATTCAATCTAGATATTGTTAAATAAAATTTGGTATGTAAAAAAAGTGGGTTTTAACCCACTTTTTTGTATATTGCATAGTAATATGTGTTTTTTTAATACATTCCATATGCATTAGGAAGTGCATTTGGATTTTGTGTGTCAATTTTTTCTTCTTTGTCACAAATCAAAACTTC
This sequence comes from uncultured Christensenella sp., assembly GCA_964411325.1. Lineage (GTDB taxonomy): Bacteria > Bacillota > Clostridia > Christensenellales > UBA1242 > UBA11490. The sequence continues at coordinate 29,732 of CAYPKM010000004.1, read as the reverse complement.
GGTGGTAAGTAGTGTTGATGCTACGCTTCCTGCATTTTCTATTGCAGATATTGTTACTTTGGTAGGGTCAATAATTCCACTTTCTAGCATATCAACATATTCATTGGTAAGTGCATTGTATCCATAATTTTTCTTATTGTTGTTCAGAATATTATTGATGACAACGCCTCCATCTATGCCTGCATTATGTGTTATCATTTTGATAGGGGAATACAATGCTTTCAAGACTATTTCGGCACCTGTTTTTTCATCTCCAGATAGTGTCTTACATAATTTTTTGATGCTATCCACACAATTGAGAAGTGCAATTCCTCCACCACAAACAATGCCTTCTTGTGTTGCACTTTTGGTGGCTTCTATTGCGTCTTCTATTCTCAATTTTTTCTCTTGCATTTCTACCTCAGTGGCACTTCCGACATAAATAATTGCAATGCCTCCTACCAGTTTGGCTAGTCTTTCTTGCAAGCGATTTTTGTCAAATTCATTATCGGCTTGGTCAATCTGTCCTTTTATCTCAGATATTCTATTTTCCATCGCTTCTTTTTTGCCGGCTCCACCAGAGATTGTTGTACTATCTTTGGTGACTTTGATATTTGTAGCATAACCCAATTTCTCAATAGTTGTATCTTTGAGTTCAAATCCCAATTCGTCGCATATGAAAGCCCCACCAGTAAGTACGGCAATGTCTTCACATAGTGCTTTTCGCTTGTCGGCATATCCCGGTGCTTTGACTGCCACTACATTTAATGCTCCTCTTAGTTTGTTCAAAACTAGAGTGCTTAGAGCCTCAGTCTCTATGTCTTCGGCAATTATAAGCAAACTTTTGCCACTTTGGGAAACTGCCTCTAGTATTCCTAATATTTCATTTAGATTTTTAATCTTTTTGTCGGTTATTAAAATATAACTATCGGTAAGTATACATTCCATTTTGTTCGTATCGGTAATCATATAGGGGGAAAGATAACCTCTATCAAATTGCATTCCCTCTACAATTTTTAATTCTGTTTTGAGTGTTTTGCTTTCGGCTACTGTAATTACTCCATCTTTGCCAACCTTTTCAAACCCTTCGGCTATTAGTTTTCCAATTTCCTCATCTCCAGCACTAATTGATGCTATTTGGAAAATTTCTTTTGCACTAGAAACTGGTGTGGAGATTTCCCTTAGGTGTTTGGTGACTTCTTCTATTCCTTTTTGAATGCCTTTTCTAAGTATAATAGGATTGGCTCCTGCTGTGTAGTTTTTGATTCCTTCGCTTACAATGCTTTCGGCAAGAATGCAGGCTGTGGTTGTGCCGTCGCCCGCTACTTCATTGGTTTTGATACTTACTTCTTTGATGAGGCTAGCACCCATATTTTCAAAGGGGTCGGGGAGTGTTATTTCTTTGGCTATAGTCACTCCATCGTTTGTAATAAGTGGTGTTCCAAATTTTCTATCAAGAACAACATTTCTCCCTTTGGGGCCTAATGTAATTTTTACGGCGTTTGTTAGTTTTTTGACTCCATTTTCCAATTTTTTGATGGCATCGAAGCCTGTTAATATTTGTTTTGACATTTTTTTCTCCTTATTTATCTTCTATTATTGCTAAGATATCTTTTTCTTTGATTATGGTGTAAGTCTCGTTGTTTATTTTGAATTCATTCCCGTTGAATTTGTTGAAGATTACTTTGTCTCCAATTTTGACTTCAAACAAGTAATTTTCATTTTCCACCTTGCCAGTGCCTAGAGAAACCACCTCGCTTATCTCTGGTTGCTTGGCTATCTCGGGCAAAATAATATTGCCTATTTTTTCTTTCTTTATAGGCAATGTTTTGACAACAACTCTATCAAACAATGGTTTTAGTTTCATTTTTTTGCTCCTTTTATTTTATTTTAGTTTACAAAATTTCTTGTCGTTTATCTAAACTTTATATATTTGTTTTTTGTCAACTTATGTGAAGTTTTGTATATTTTTTTGTGATGTTTAATATATTCTAATAAACTAAAAATTAAACGAAAAGTATTTTGGAAACTACTTCTAGTTTGTTATAACATACGCAAGGGTGGGGAAATCAAATTTTATGCCAAAAAATTGTTATTATGAAGATGTAAAAATTATAAAAAGACCAATTAAAGCCAAATTAAAGGTAATATTTTTGTCTTTTGGGATGGTGTTTTTGCTTGGTTTCACCATATTTTGTTCTGTTTTTTTGAGTCGAGCATTGACTATAGGCAATATAACTACGGCGATAGTTTATGGTGGGAAAGAGATAAATATCGGCAAGCACCAAATGTATTTGGTATCGCTAGGCAAATACGATAATTATGTGGATGCTGAGAAAGTGGCACTAGGCGCAATGGTTCAAGGTGCAGGTGGCTTTGTTTGGGATTTGGATAATTCATTTTGCGTAATAGGCAATGTTTATGGGTCAATTGATGATGCAAGTGCTGTCAAGAAAAATTTGAGTTCAAGCAATTATGACGTTGAGACTATAGAAGTTTCTTTTCCCAAGATTAATCTAGTATTTGATAGTCTAGAAAATAAAGATGTGAGCACTATCAAAAAAGCGATTGAATTTGTGGATGAATGTTATGATAGTTTGTATGATTATTCCATTAAATTTGACAAGGGCGAGATGAATAACTTTGCTATATGTAGTGGCATTAGCAGTATGCGAGGAGAGTGCAAAGTGCATATCTCTGCAATCCAAAGTCTTATGAGTGAGAAAAACGATGACTTGCAACAAATAATTAATTGCTTGACCAAAATTGATGAGATTTTAAATCTTTCTATTTTGAAAACTATAGATAATTCTTCTACCAATTATTCTCTCAAAAATTCCATAATTAGTATTGTGTATGAAAAATATACATTGTACAGAAATTTTTAGAGATGATTTTGTCGTAAATATTAAATAATATAATCGTTTTGTTTGAAAACTAAGACTATTTTGTAGTATAATTAATGAAAAGAAATTGCAGGTAAGATAATGAAAAAAAGAACGAGTTACATAGTTATTGCTAGTATAATAGTTGTGGGTTTGATATTGGATTTGTTATCCAAACATTTTTTTGCACAATATTTTGAGAGTGGAAACGCAGACATTGTCGTTATCCCAAATTTCTTTATTTTTACTTTTGTCAAAAATACTGGGGCTGCATATGGAATATTTGGTGATAGTACCCTTGCGATAACCATTCTTTCTATTCTCTTTATAATTGCAATCATCGTATATGATATATTTAATCATAGCAGTAATGTTTGGTATATACTGGGTGTAGGCTTTATTATTAGTGGTGCTATTGGCAATGTTGTAGATAGAATATTTTTGGGTTATGTGAGGGATTTTATTAGCATCAGGCTTTTTAGTTTTGTATTTAATATTGCCGATTTGTTTATAACAATAGGAGTAATTAGTTTTTTAATATTCTTGGTTATTTCTATAGCAAAAGAAAAGAAGGAAAAAGGTAATGGAGTGGATAGCAAAAAATGATGATGTGGGGTTAAGGCTGGATATCTTTTTGATAAACAAAAATCCCGACAAAACAAGGTCTCACATTAAACACTGGATTGATAATGGCGATGTCTTGGTTAATGGGAAAAAGGTGAAAGCGGGATACTCAATAAGGGAAAACGACAAGATAGAATTAGGCGAAATTGAGGAAAAAGTTATATCTGCCGTACCCCAAGATATTCCGATAGATATACTTTTTGAAGATGACGACATTGCAATAATTAATAAACCACAAGGAATGGTTGTTCATCCTGCTGTTGGCAATTATGACCAAACGCTTGTCAATGCTCTTATGTTTAATTTGAGTAGTTTGAGTTCTATTAATGGAGTGATTAGGCCGGGAATTGTGCATAGACTTGACAAAGAGACTTCGGGGCTTTTGGTAATAGCCAAAAATGATAATGCTCATATAAGCTTGAGTAAGCAAATCGCCCAAAAAGAATGCAAAAGGATATATTATGCCTTGGTTGATGGCGTACTAAAAAGCGATGGCGAAATATCTACATTTATGGGTAGAGACCCCAAAAATAGGCTAAAGATGGCAGTTTTGGATAAAGGCAAATGGGCTGAAACCAAATATAAAGTCTTGGAAGTCTTGGGTAATTATACCCTTGTGGAATTTGAACTAAAAACTGGCAGAACTCATCAAATAAGGGTGCATAGTGCATACATTCATCATCCAATTGTGGGTGACAAATTGTACAATAACAACAAATGCAAATTTAATTTGAATGGACAATTATTACACGCCAAAAAATTAATTCTTACTCATCCAAAGACGGGAGAGATGATGACTTTTGAGAGTGATTTGCCCGAATATTTCAAGAAAGTTTTGAGAAGTTTGAATTCCAAACTTGTTTGATGTGGATATTAATCAAATTGATTGTCAAAAATATTGAATGATTGTATAATGTTTATAATAAATATGGAGGAATAATTATGGCTAAAAATACAGGTGGTATGAGTTGGAGAGGCTTTCTTAGTTTGCTTGCGTTTATTTCGGTAGTATGCATTGGTCTTGCTCTAACTATTGGTAAAATCGGTGGAGGGAATTTGTCTAGTTCTCTTAGACTTATTTCTGATATCCTAGCATACTTTATAGTTGCTATCTCGTCCTTTACATTTGCCTATAATCGCAGACATTGGACATACTTTGTTATTTGGGCAGTTTGTGTGGCTTTGATAGTAGTCTTTTTGATTATTTAATATTTTTCAAGTGCAAAAAAATAGAAACGGAAAACTTATTCGAATGAAAAAAATAATTAAAGATTTTTTTAAAAGTAAATTCAATATTTCAATGGTTGTAGTGCAATGTCTCGCATTGGTTTTTTTGTGCTTGAATAGAGCGTGGCAAGTAGCGACAATATTGTTTTTTGTGTTTGAGGGCGTGTTCTTTGTTCTTTGGGGAATTAGTTTTTTTACAAGGAACAAAAAATTGGACCAGCAAACAGAGATTTGGGAAAAAATCGACATAGTTGAGATTGATATGGACAAGACCCAGAAGAGAAACAAAATAACGAAGAGAAGCAATGTCTTTACGGGATTAATGATAATTATGATGGGAGTTGTTTTGATTTTTATTGCATTATTTTAGCGTTTGCTAAGTTTTTAGGTTGCAATTAGCATAGTTGTATGGTATAATAATTTAGTTTAATGAGTATATTGTTTAAGGAGAAATTTAATGAAATACGATATTCAAAAATTAGAAAACAAAAATCTTCAATTGAAATTGGAATTGGATGGAAAAGAATGGGAGGCTTTGGTTGAAGAGTCTTATAATAAAAACAAATCAAAATACAAAGTTGAGGGATTTAGAGCAGGCAAAGCGCCTAGGAAAATGATAGAGAAAATGTATGGTCCTCATATTTTCTTTGAAGACGCTATTGTAGAAGGTTTTAATAAACATTACAGTGATATTTTGGAGAAAGACAAAACTATCGACCCTATTGATAGCCCAGATTTGAGTGTAGAGAAATTGGACGAAAACGGAATCACTATTGTGGCTGAAATTCCTGTAAGACCTGAAGTTAAATTGGGTGCATATACTGGACTAAAAATTAATGTAAGTCCTAAGGAAGTTACAGACAAAGATGTAGAAGAAGAACTAAAGAGAGTTCAAATTCAAAATACAAGACTTGTAGAAAAAGATGGCGCTATTGAAAATGGCGATGTGGCAAATATCGACTTCAAAGGTAGCACAGATGGCGAATATTTCGAGGGTGGCTCGGCAGAAGGTTTTGATTTGGAGATAGGCAGTCATAGTTTTATCGACAATTTCGAAGACCAATTAGTAGGTTTGAAAGCTGGAGATACAAAAGATGTTTTGGTTAAATTCCCAGAAAATTATCAAGCAGAGAATTTGAAAGGCAAAGATGCTAAGTTTGAAGTAAAAATTAATGCTGTCAAAGTGAAAGAATTGCCAGAAATCAATGATGAACTTGCTAGCAACGTGTCTGAATTTGAGACTTTGGAAGAATACAAAAAGCATATAAAAGAACATTTGGGCGAACACGCAAAAGAAGATGCCAAAGTTCAAACAGAAAACCAAATCTTGGACGAAATCGTTAAGACTATGGAATGCGAAATTCCAGAAATTATGATAAAAAGAGAACTTGATGCTATAATGCAAGATATGGAATATAGACTAATGTATCAAGGTGCCAATTTGGAAGCATATGCTAGTTATTTAAACACAACTGTTGACAAACTTAGAGAAGAAAGACGTGGAGATGCTGAAAAGAGTGTTAAGATTAGACTTGCTCTTCAAGAGATTATCAAAAACGAGAAATTTGACATAACAGAAGAAGATATGAATAAATATATCGAAAATATTGCAAATAGAGTAAATAAATCGGTTGAAGAGTATAAAACTAGCCTTACTGATGAAAGATTGAATTACATAAGAAATGAAATTCTTATGAATAAATTGTTGGAATTTTTGGTTGAAAAGAATAAATAATGGGAGTAAGTATGTTAGTACCTTATGTTGTAGACCAGACAAGTGCTGGAGAGAGAAGTTATGATATCTATAGTAGATTGCTAGAGGATAGAATTGTATTTATCTCTGGAGAAATAGATGATGCTAGTGCCAATACAATTGTGGCAGAACTTATATATTTGGAAGCAAAGAACCCTGACAAAGACATTTGTGTATACATTAATAGTCCGGGTGGTAGTGTTACTGCAGGTATGGCTATCTATGACACAATGAAATATGTTAAGTGTGATGTTTCTACTATTTGCATCGGTCTCGCTGCTTCTATGGGTGCTTTCTTGCTTGCAGCAGGAACCAAAGGCAAAAGATATTGTTTGCCAAATAGCGAAGTGATGATTCATCAGCCTCTAGGTGGCGCTCAAGGTCAAGCAAGCGATATTGAGATTACTGCCAATCATATTTTGAAAACCAAGAAAAAGATGATAGAAATGCTTGCTAAAAATTGTAATCAAAGCATCAAAAAAGTAGAAAAAGATGTGGATAGAGATTACTTTATGACAGCAGATGAAGCAGTTGCTTATGGACTAGTAGACAAAGTTATTACTAGGGGAAAGTAATTATTGGATTTTTTGTACTATGCAAATATATTTTTCTTGCATAGTACTTTTTGAGTAAAGGAGATTTATGGATAAAGATATAGACAAAATAATGATGGAATGTTCATTTTGCGGAAGAAATCAATTAGAGACCAAAAATATGATAACTAGTCCAGATGGTTCTTCTTTTATATGCGAAGATTGCGTGGCTATATGCACAGAGATGTTTGCCAAGACCAAGAGGACTATGGGGCAATCAAAAATAGCCCTTCCTACACCTAGTGAATTAAAAAAGATGCTAGACGATTATGTTGTGGGACAAGACGAAGCCAAAAGAGTTTTGTCGGTGGCTGTTTACAATCATTACAAGAGAATTAATTACAATATAGATATGCAAAATTCTGATAAGGAAAATGAAGCACTTGACTTGGACAAAAGTAATGTTTTGCTTATAGGCCCTACTGGCAGTGGAAAAACTATGCTTGCTAGAATTTTGGCAAAAATACTAGAGGTTCCTTTTGCTACAGCAGATGCTACTACTTTGACAGAGGCTGGATATGTGGGTGAGGATGTCGAAAATGTTTTGTTAAAATTAATACAGAATGCTAATTACGATATCAAAAAGGCTGAGCAAGGGATAATATATATTGACGAAATCGATAAAATTACCAGAAAGTCAGAAAATCCAAGCATTACTAGAGATGTAAGTGGCGAAGGAGTGCAACAAGCACTTTTGAAAATAATAGAGAGTACTATTGCCAATGTTCCTCCTCAAGGTGGTAGAAAACATCCACAACAAGAACTTTTGCAGATAGATACCAAGAATATTTTGTTTATTTGCGGTGGTGCATTTGTGGGGCTAGACAAAATTATTGAAAAACGTATAAACAAATCGTCACTAGGCTTTAGCGATGAAGAAATTGCCCAAAGAAAAACTAGTGAATTAATCAAAGAAATCCAACCACAAGATTTGATAAAGTTTGGACTAATACCAGAATTTGTGGGCAGATTGCCTATTGTTGTTGGTTTGGATGAATTGACAGAGAATGCTCTAGTTAGAATAATGACCGAGCCTAAAAACTCCATTGTTAAACAATATAAAACTATGTTTAAAATAGACGGCGTAGATTTGGAAATTGAAGACGATGCAGTGAAGGCTGTTGCCAAAAAGGCAATGAAATTGAAGACGGGTGCTAGAGGACTTAGAACTATTATGGAAGATATAATGCTAGATATAATGTTTGCTACTCCTGATGATAGGACGATTTCCAAAGTGACAGTAACCAAAGATACAGTGAGTGGTGAGTTGCCAGTAATTGAACACAAAAAAATAGAAACAAAAGTGGCAGAAAAAGAAAGTGGAGAAAAAGACGAAGAAAAAACTGCCTAAGTAATTTACAAAAGAAGGAGTGGAATAATGCAAATTAAAAGTGCTAAATTTGTGACAAGTGCGACACGAATAAATATGGATAAATTGGAAAATTTCCCCCAAATTGCGTTTGTAGGCAGAAGCAATGTGGGCAAGAGTTCGCTTATTAATATGTTAGTCGGGAATTCGAAACTTTGCAAAACAGGCTCTACTCCCGGAAGAACAAGGTTGATTAATTACTTTTTGATAAATGACGACGTGTATTTTGTGGATTTGCCCGGATATGGTTTTGCCAAAGCAAGCAAAACAGAGATTGATGGCTGGCAATCTATGATTGAGCCTTATTTGGTGGAAAATGAAAATTTGAAATGTGTATGTATGCTAGTGGATAGTAGAATAGAACCAACAGCACAAGACAAGCAAATGATGAAGTTTCTCAATTATTATAGAATCCCTTTTGTGGTTATTGCCACCAAATGTGATAAGTTTGGCAAAAGTCAGATAAAGCCACAAATGCAAAAAATTGCCAATTTCTTAGGATTGGGGAAGGAAAATGTTTTTCCAAGTTCTAGCGAGAATAAATATGGAAGATTGGAAATATTGGATAAATTTGACCAATTTTTAGAAAACTAAAATTATATACATCCTTGCAATTTTTATTCAAGGGTGTTTTTTTGTCACAAATTTTTGGACTAAGAACATATAATTTAACATACAATCTTTTAGGAGGTAAATTATGTCGTTCTTTTCTGGAAATAGACAAGGTTGTAATCCGGGACCAATAAATGGAAATCCTTTGCAAGGACTATGCGAAAAAGCCTGCATTCAGACTAGAAAGGTTTTCGATGCTTGTATGAAACAAATCCAATTGGATGGGGCGAGCGTCACTCTAACCAATCAAACACCCGAAAGTCCAACTACACCTTTGACTTTTGTGGGGTGTACAACAGTTTCTAATGATGTAACTATTAATAATTTGGTGGTGGATAGGTTTGAAGATAAGCCTTGCTTTGCTAGAGTGACGGGGAGCGTTGCCATTCCGGTGACTGTTAATTACACTGATAATTCTGGCACTGCCGGTAGTGGCACGGCTACAATTACGGTACCAATTGACGTTGTTTTGTATGTTCCACAGCCATCAATAATTCCTTATCAAGTGACTGCTTTTGCTAGTGCAATATGCTCGGGTGGTGCATTTGTCGAGGATGCGACATTCACAATTAATTCTTGTATTACATTAATATTAAGAGTGGTTGTAGATGCAGAACTACTAGTTCCTACATATGGATATTGTCAAATTCCACCTTGCCAAGACTATACACAAGATGTTTGCAGTGGATATTTTGATTTGCCATTGTATCCATCACAACAGCCAGTGTGTCCCGCAAATCAAGTAAATGTCAATAATTAATTAAATGAAAAATCGACTATGGTAAGGGTTTGCCGTAGTTGATTTTTTTATTGTGCTACAAATTTGTTGAAATTTTGATGGGTATTTGTTAAAATATACCATAGGAGATTTTATGAAGATATTTGCACTGAGTGATTTTCATCTAAGCATTAATAATTCTAAACCTATGAATATTTTCGGACCCGTTTGGGAAGGGTATCTGGAAAAGATAGAAGAGGATTGGAAGGGAAAAGTTGATGACGAAGACATTGTTTTGATTGCTGGTGATTTATCATGGGCTATGAAGTTTGAAGAAGCCAAGCCAGATTTGGATTATATTTGTGCTTTGAAGGGCAAAAAGGTTATTTTGAAGGGCAATCACGATTATTGGTGGAATTCAATTAGCGAACTTAGAGAATATTTGCACAACGACACATATGCTATCCAAAATGATGCTTTGAAGTTTGGCAATTTTGTGATTTGTGGCTCGAGAGGGTGGATGCCGGCAGATAATGGTTTCAAAAGTGAACAAGATGAGAAAATTTACAAAAGAGAATTGATTAGAATGGAATTGTCTCTGAAAAGTGCAATGACATTAAAAGGTGATGGAGACAAAATTGTGGTGATGACACACTATCCTCCTTTCAATTATAGGCTAGAAGATAACGAAATGACGGCGCTTTTTGAAAAATACGGCGTAAGCGATGTTGTTTATGGTCATTTGCATAATGAAGATAAGAAGCAAAAAATGCACTTTGTGCGAAATGGGATTAAATATTATCTGACATCGTGCGATTTGGTGGATAATAAATTAGTTGAAATAGAGTAGGCGAATATATGATTGTATTCGCTTTTTTTGTCTAATTTTGTGTGATTAAATATTCATTTTTGTATAAAATTTGATGATACTATCCACAAAGAGGATAATGAATTTTTATAAAAAATATGCAAAAATCAACTTTGGTTATAAAAATATAATTGTGTATAAATATTTATTCAAACATAAAACAAATGTTCGCGATTTGATTAATTACTTGCTAAAAACGGCAGTTTTTATGAAAAAATAGCAAAAAATAAGTTATCCACAAATGTGGATAACTTGTGAGTATTTATGCAAAAATGCGATTATATTTTTGAAAAATGGCATAAAAATATTTTGAAAAAATAGACTTATAATGTATAATTATAAACGTAAAGAGTTTAAAAATATTTTTGCTTGACTAGTCTTGCTTTTGAATACTCTTTGAAAAAAATGAGTGTTTATACATAGAAATTATGAGTGTGTTAATATATGGAAAATGCTCAAAAATAATCAATGGAGATAGATAAATGGAAGATACATTTGAAAATAAATTTAAACACACTCCCGTTTTGCTAAATGAGTGTCTTACTGCACTAAATATTAAACCCGATGGCATATATGTCGATGGAACGCTAGGTGGTGGTGGGCATAGTGGAGAGATCTTGAAGAGATTGACCACTGGCAAACTAATCGCTTTTGACAAAGACCAAGATGCATTGGATAGTACTCAAATCAAATTGCAAAAATACAAAGACAAGATAATTTATATAAAAGATGATTTCAAAAATATGTGTAAAGATATCAAGTCTTTGGGAATTGATAGTGTAGACGGCATACTTTTAGATTTAGGAGTAAGTAGTTATCAAATTGATACTGCCGAGAGAGGTTTTTCCTATCGCTTTGATGGCAAATTGGATATGCGAATGGATAGAGATAGTAGCCTTTCGGCATATGAAGTGGTAAATACTTATTCAAAAGAAGACTTAATTAGGATTCTTTATAATTATGGGGAAGAGAGTTTTTCAAAAGCAATTGTTTCAAAGATAATTGAAGCAAGGAATGAAAAACCTATAGAGACAACTGGTGAATTAACACGCTTGATTGAAAGTGCTATTCCCAAAAAGTTTTGGACTAGGGGAAGTGTAGCAAAAAAGACATTTCAAGCGATAAGGATAGAGGTTAATCACGAATTGGAGGGGTTGGAAGAAGCAATCAACGAAATGATTGAAATGCTAGCACCTCAAGGAAGAATTGCTATAATCACCTTTCATTCTTTGGAAGACAGGATTGTTAAGAATGTATTCAAAGAACATTCTATTGATTGTATTTGTGACAAAACATTGCCATTTTGCGTATGTAATCACAAATCTGATGCAATAATTGTTAATAAAAAGCCGATAGAGGCAAGCAAACAAGAATTGGAAGAAAATAGCAGAAGTAGTTGTGCGAAACTTAGAGTTTTGCAAAAGAAATAAATGAAAAATGGAGGGAAAGAGTATGAGTGCTTATGGGAAAGTATTATTGAATGAAAACGATGACGTAGCAAGCGAAATTGTTACAAATGAAGAAACTAATAATTCGGTCATTGATGAGCAAGTTGGCAAATTTGATAATAATTATGCAACTAACGAAAAATTGCAAGAATTATACAATGAATTTGACAAGATTACTCTTGACCAAGAAAAAATTAAAGAGTATACGCAAATTAAAACAAATGCTGTTGCCAAAAAAGTACCATTTAGAGTGGTTCTAGCAATGACGACTACAGTGATAGTTGCTGTGCTTTTGGCATTTTTGTGTATATATAATATTTTTGTCATAAACGGTATGTCGTCTGGCATAAATTATTTGCAAGAAGAAGTTGTTTCTGCAGAATATGATTTAACCAAAGCTCAAGGCATATACGAAAATTTGACAAGCACGGATAATATCAAAAATGAATTGTCCGAGTTGGGATATTCTGAAATTCCTTCTTCAAATATTGTGGCTGTAAGTGTACCAGAAAGTGTGGAGGTAACTGATTTGCAAGGACAAACTAATTGGTTTGACTCAGTTTGCAATTTTCTCAGCCGAATTTTTGGGTAGGTTTGGATGCAAAAAAATAATTCAATATTTTCATTAACCAAAAGATTGCTAGCAGTATTTATGCTAGTGTCTTTTGTTTTTTTGGCTATAATTGCTAGGCTTGCGTATGTGCAGTTTGTAAAGGGGTCGTGGTTGCAAGCAAAGGCGCAAGACCAATGGCTACGCGAATTGCCTCTTAATGCCAAGCGTGGGGATATACTAGATAGAAATGGTGTAGTGCTCGCTACTAATTATTCTACTTATGATGTTTATGTGAGACCTAGTATGGTAGAGGATGCCAAAGATGTGGCTTTGGGATTGTCTGATGTTCTTGATTTGGATTTTGACAATGTTTATATCAAGGTTTCTGATAGGCTACTCAGTGAGTGTTTGATAAAGTTGCAAGTGTCCAAAGAAAAAGTTTCACAGATAAAAGAAAGAAATTTGACAGGTGTGCTTTTTAGTGAAAATAATAGTAGATATTATCCTTATAATTCTATGCTTACTCAAGTGCTTGGATTCACTACAATTGATAATGTTGGTCAAGCAGGGCTAGAGGCTTATTATGATAAATATTTGACTGGTGTAAATGGATATGTTTTGGAAGAAAGTGATGTAAAGGGTGTAAAAATAGATAATACGCTTTCTTCCTACATCCCAAGTATTGCGGGGCTTAATTTGGAATTAACTATTGATGTGAATATTCAAAAATTCACCGAAAATGCTCTTGCCAAATTAATAGAAGAACAAAAACCTAAAAAAGCGAGTGCTATTGTGATGAATCCTAATAATGGTGAAATTATATCAATGGCGACTTATCCTAATTTTGATTTGAATAATATTCCTAGAGATGATGTAAGCAAATTGATGGAAACGGTTAAAAACATTAATATTGTAGATGTATATGAGCCGGGGTCTACTTTTAAATGTGTGACAATGGCGAATGCTATTGAAACGGGTGTTGCCAATTTGTCAAATACATTTTATGACCCTGGATATAGAATTGTCGATGGTGAGAAAATTAGGTGTTGGAAATTGACTGGTCACGGACATCAAACTTTGAGTCAAGGGCTTTGTAATAGTTGCAATAGTGTGTTTGTGGATTTGGCTTTGAGACTGGGCAAAGACGGAATATATGAGATGTTTGAGAAGTTTGGATTTGGTGAGACTTTGGGCATAGACTTTTTGGGAGAGAGCGCTGGAATTATTATGGATTATAATAATTCCAAAATTGTAGATGTGGCAAGAATGGGATTTGGTCAAGCAGTGGCAGTGACGCCAATACAATTGATTTCGGCTATTTGTAGCATTGTGAATGGTGGAAATCTATACAAGCCATACTTTGTGAAAAGTATAAAAGATTGTAATGGAAATGTCATTTCTGAGACTAATTCGCAAGTGCTTAAACAGACTATTTCCAAAAATACAAGCGAAATTATGAAGACGATGATGGAAGACGTTATCAAACAGTATAGTGGCTATTATGCTTTCATTCCTGGATATCGTGTAGGAGGCAAGACAGGTACTAGTCAAAAATATGATGGCAACAAACTTAGTGGAGAGTACATAGCGTCATTTGTGGGAACTTTTCCTGCAGACAATCCGGACTATGTGGTATTGATAATAGTAGACGAACCCGGTGGTGATAGTTATTATGGAAGTATTGTTGCAACGCCTTATGCCAAGATGATTATTGAAGATATTATAGAATACAAAGATTACATGCCTAGTGGTGATTTGATAAGTGATATAATCAAAACTAGTGAAACTGTTATAATGCCAGACTGTGTAGGCAAAGATTTGGATAGAGCAGTGCTCTTGTGTGAAAACGCAGGCTTGCAGGTGGAAATAGAAGGAGTAAAAGATATTGTGACATCGCAATTTCCAGTGCCAGAAAGTGAAGTAATTAAGAATGGAATAGTGGTGCTAAAAACAGATTAAAAATGCTTGGGAGAATACACTTTGTTGTTTGTTCTCCCTTTTTTTAATTAAATAAAATTATTTGTCGTTATTTGTAAAAATCATAATAATTATTCGTGTCAAATTATGTCGTGTCGGTTCTTTTTTGGCTTTGATTTTATAGAATAATAGTAATATTATTTTTTCTAAAAAAGAGGGTGTAATGAGACTAAAAAAGATTATTAAAAATTTGGATATTTGTAACATAAAAAATTACAAGAATTATAATATAAAAACAATTACACATATTTCAAAAGATGTAGAAAAAGATAGTATTTTTATATGTATAAAAGGCAATAATTTTGATGGCAATGATTATGTATTAGACGCTATCAATCGAGGTGCAAAATGTATAATAACTGAACAGGATTTGAGGCTAACTGGCGTCTGTGTAATCAGAGTAAAAAATGCACGAATTGCTATGAGTATTGTTGCCAAAAGTTTTTATAATAACTGTTGTGATAAATTCAAAATAATAGGTGTTGTTGGCACTTCTGGCAAAACTACCACATCGCTTATTATTAGCAAATTAATAAGTAGAGATGTCAATAGTGTTGGTGTTATTGGCACAAACGGCATATTTATTGGCAATATTAGGATGAATAATAATTTTACTACACCCGACCCTCTGGAACTACATTATGTGTTTTACCAAATGAGGTTGCTAGGCGTTAAGACTGTTATTATGGAAGTAAGTGCACAGGCGATTTTCTTGCACAAATTGTATGGAATAAAGTTTGATATTTGCGTATTTACAAACATATCAGAAGAGCATCTAGATTTCTTTGGAAGTATGGAAAATTATGCAAGGACGAAAATGGATTTTTTTGACTTGCAAAATATGAAAGAGTGTGTGGTCAATGTGGATGATTTTTATGGAATGGAAATTGCTTATAAGACCAATGTGCCTTGTGTGAGTTATGCTATAAATAATCCTGCAAATTCTTTCGCAGTAGATATTGTGTCTACCATTTCAAATCTGAAATTTACAGCCAATGTTTTGGATGAAATTTTGGATGTGGATAGTGTGCTTGTAGGAGACTTTAATGTATATAATATTTTGGCTGGAGTAACAGTTGCCAAGATGATGGGCGTTGCTACTAGTGATATAGAGAGTAGGCTTGCTAATATGTCCTCTATTCCCGGTAGACTCAATACGTTTGTGATTGGCAAAAAAATAGTGGTTGTAGACTTTGCGCACACACCAGATAGTTTTGAAAAGACTTTGAGTTTTGTGAGTTCTTTTTGCAAAGGGAAGATGTTGATTGTTTTTGGTTGTGTGGGGTATAGTGATAAGGCTAAAAGAATGGCAATGGGTGCTATTGCTAGTAAATATTGTTCGCAAATAACTTTGACTGTAGATAATTGTGGCAATACTCCTTTTGGTGAAATATGCGATGATATTGTTGGTGGTGTGAGCGGTGCAAAAGTGTCTCGCATTGAAGATAGAAAGAGTGCCATTGAATTTGCTTTTGGGCAAATGAATGATTCTGATATTTTGTGTGTTCTTGGCAAAGGTGCTGAAGATTTTCAAAAAATAGGCGATGAAAAAATTCATTATAGTGATTTGGAAACGATAGAGCAATTGAAGAAAGGTTGATGTATGAAATATGGTTTATTAAATTTGTGTTTATGTTTAATAATTGTTGTTTTGATTGCTCCAATTATAATTAAGTGGTTGCATAGGTTAAAGTTTGGACAAAGCATTTTGATATATGTCGAGAAGCACAAATCAAAAAGTGGCACGGCTACAATGGGTGGGATTATTTTTATAATTGCATCCTTTGTAGGGTATTTTGTTTTTTATTCCAAACACAATATGTTGTCAACGACAATGATGCTTAGTTTCTTGTTTTTTGGATTGCTTGGCTTTTTGGATGATTATATCAAAATTAAATACAGACAAAATGAGGGGTTGAAGCCATATCAGAAGATTCTTGGACAATTGGGAATTGCTATTGTGCTTGCCATTTTTGTATACAAATCTAGTTTGGTGGGGACTCTTTGCAATATTCCTTTTTCATCTATCAAAATAGATTTGGGTTTTTGGATTATTCCTTTGGTAATTGTAGAATACTTGGCAATAGTCAATTCGGTTAATTTGATTGATGGACTTGATGGATTGTGTTCTAGTGTTTCGTCTATTGTGATTATCGTGATGTGTGTTTTGATTACTATTACTAATTCATCGCTAGATGGGGTCGCTTTGGTGGAGAGTCAAAATATGGTGATATCTGCTATGGGTGTGGCTGGAGCAGTTCTTGGATTTCTAATGTTTAATTCATTTCCTGCCAAAGTCTTTATGGGTGATACGGGGTCTCTTGCGATTGGAGGATTGATAGCAAGTCTAACTATATTTTCAAATAATTACTTGATAATTTTGATTGTTGGCTTTATGTATGTGCTTACGACTATGAGCGTGATTTTGCAAGTGTCTTATTTCAAGCTTACTCACAAAAGAATATTCAAAATGTCACCACTTCATCATCATTTTGAACAGACAGTGCACGAGTCGAAAGTGGTAATAGTGTACGCAATAGTGACATTAATTATAGGGATATTGACAATAAGTCTGTATTTGTAGGAGATTATATATGGAATTTGATTATAAGAATATTTTGATAATGGGTTATGGGAGAAGTGGAAAGTCTGTAGAAAAGATATTGAAAGACTTGGATATTGATTACAAAATTTACGATAAATCACACGGTGTTAATGGTGGGGGATATCTCTCCAAACTTAGCAAGAAGATTATATCCAAATTTGACCTAATTGTTGTGTCTCCCGGCATTAGCATATACAATAAGTATATTTGTTTGGCTGAGAGAATGGGGATTAAGATTGTAGGAGAATTGGAGTTTGGCTATTGGTTTACTTCTTCTCCTGTGATTGGAATAACGGGTACTAATGGCAAGACGACCACAACATCTCTAATTAATGATATAGTCAGGACTACCTATTCAAGTGATGCGTTTGGCAATATTGGCACACCTCTTTGTGAAGCATACAAGAAGTCTTTTGATTATCTCGTGTGCGAGGTGAGTTCTTTTCAATTGGAGAGTACCAATTCTTTTAAACCATACATATCTGTACTTTTGAATATTGCTGAAGACCATATTGATAGGCACAAAACATTTGAAACTTATTTGAAGTGTAAATTGGGGCTTATCAAAAATTGCAACGAAAAATCTATTGTGATAATAAATGATGATGACCGTATTTTGATGGGTGCTACAGAGAATATTAAATGTAGAAAATATTACATATCAAAATACAAAAAGGTCAAAGGTGTGTATTTGCAGGACGAGAAAATTTTTGTAAATGTAAAAAACAAATCTATTTGCTTTGCGGATATTAATGAATTTCAATATCTATCAAATGTTGTGGAAGATTTGCTTGCGAGTATCTTGGTTGGGGTACTTTTGCAAATTGATTTTGAAAAGATAAAATTTGCGTGTACGAATTTCAAAATGTCGCCTCACAGAATGCAAGTAGTTTATTCCAAAGATGGGGTAGATTATATAGATGATAGCAAGAGTACTAATGTTCATAGTACGCTCAATGCTCTTGGCAGTACTGGTGGTGATGTTGTTTTGATGCTTGGTGGCTCTGACAAAAATCTCGTGTTTGATGATATATTCAAAAAGTATGGCGACAAACTTGCTTATGTTGTGGCGTTTGGCAAAGTGCGAAAGAAAATTGAGAAGAGTGCAAACAATTGTGGATTTGAAAGAATTAAAATTTGCAAGACTTTTTATGAGGGGGTTCTTTCGGCTTATGCACTTGTCAAACAAAAAGGCACCGTGCTTTTATCTCCTGCATGTGCTAGTTTTGATGAATTTAATAGTTATGCAGAAAGAGGGGAAAGGTTTGAACAAATTATAAAGGAATTGTCTAATGCAAAAAATTAAAAAAGAGAATGTAATTATATTTGTTTTGATGATTTTTTTGTGCTTGTTTGGAATGGTGATGATTTACAGTGCTAGTTCTTATTCTAGCGAGGTTTTGTATGGCGATTCATTGCACTTTGTCAAAAAGCAGATTTTTGGATTTGTCTTGGGTCTTGTGTTTTTTGCAATTACATATTTTTTTGATTATCACAAATATTACAAATTGAGATTTTGGATTATTAGTTTTTCGCTCGTTTTGCTTGCATTGGTCTTTGTTCCGGGACTTGGAATTAGTGCTAATGGTGCTAGAAGGTGGATTGGCTTTGGAGGGATAAACTTGCAAAGTAGCGAGATTGCTAAATTTGGTTTTGTTATATTCTCTGCTTGTTATTTATCCAAAAATTATGAGAAGACCAAGACTTTCAAAGGAATACTTCCAGTACTTGTAGCAGGAGGGCTTATATGTGTGCTTGTAATGTTGGAACCCAATATGAGTGTCACTATGTGTATAGGACTTGTGATGATTTCTATGCTTGTAATAGGAGGTATTTCTTTTAAACATTTTGCAATTTTGGCAGTGCCAGCACTAGCACTTGTCGTGCTTTTGATTGTAATAGAGCCTTATCGTTTTGATAGACTCATAGCCTTTATCAATCCTTGGGCAAATCCCAAAGAGGAAGGGTATCAATTAATTCAATCTCTCTATTCTTTGGGTACTGGTGGAATGTTTGGAGTGGGACTATTCAATAGCAGACAAAAGTATCTATTTTTGCCATTTGCTGAGAGTGATTTTATCTTTGCAATTATTGGTGAAGAATTGGGCTTTGTGGGTGCAGTGTTTGTGCTAATGATTTATGTTTTGATTATTGCGCTTGGCATCAAAATTGCACTGGGTAGTAGTGATAGGCTGGGTGCATATCTAGCCAGTGGAATTGTATCTGTTATAGCCATCCAACTTTTAATTAATGTCGCCGTGGTCACAGGTTCCATTCCACCCACAGGAATACCTCTTCCATTTATATCTGCTGGTGGCACATCACTTAGTGTGTTTATGGGTGCTATTGGCGTGCTATGCAATGTGGGGAAAAGTGGCGAAAGAAAGCAGGTTTTTGAAGATGTTAAGTTTTTGAGAAATGTAAAGAGAAATAAGTTTGTAAAAAAGGAAAATGAACAACAAATTTAACTGTAAACTATTTGATGAATTATAAAAAAGAACTGTGAAAAATTATAAATAATTGAATGGAAAATAATTCTCATTTGTGAAGTCAATGAGAATTAAATAATTCGTTTTTTTGAGGTATGAATAATAAAACAAAAATGCATACAAATTTGTATGTGTTTTTATTTTTTTGTGATATACTTGTGGTGTAATAACATAAAGCAGAATTAATATATTGTTGGGGGGATAAGATGGATATAAAAATTAAAACTGAAAATGAAGAATTTCATTGTAGGGCGTGTGGGATAATTAAACAAAATGAAAAATTTCTTGTTATGAGAGTAAATAAAACTGATTATTATCATATTCCGGGTGGACATATAGAAATTGGGGAAACATCTAAAGATGCAGTTATTAGAGAAATAAATGAAGAAATTGGATGTGAAGTAAAGAATACAACATTGTTTGCAATACAAGAAAATTTTTGGTTAAGGAATGGTAAAAATTGCCACGGAATAGAGTTTTATTATATTGTTGAGCCTAAAGATCAAATGGAACAAATAGACTATGAGAGAATTGAAAACGATAAGGGTGAAGATAAACTTTTGGAATTTAAGTGGGTTACAGTCGATGAATTGAAAAATATTGACCTAAAGCCATCAAATATTAAAGAACTTCTTATTAATAGTAAATATTTGAATGGTTTATCTTTTTGCGTAAAGAGATAGTGTGTTATCTTATTTAGAAAACATTTAGATATATAGCCGTTTTTACGATTTGAGTATTATGAAGGAGATATAATCTATGGAAGAATACTATAAGGCGTACGAATATCGTTATAAAACAATTCACGAGAAAGAAAATTCTCAATGGGCTGGAGATAAACCTAGCGAGATTTTGGTGGATTATTTAGAAAAATATAAAATTTCAAAAAATTCAAACATTTTGGAGATTGGTTGTGGAGAGGGACAAAATGCAATTTTTCTTATGAAAAAAGGGTATAAGATAAATGCAGGCGATGTGTCTGATGAAGCCATAAATTGGTGCAAGAAAAAAGCAAAAGAAAGTGGTGTCGAAGATAACTTTTTTGTAATGGATATCCTCAATAATAATTTGCAAGAAAAATATGATTTTATTTATTCTGTTTCTACTTTGCATATGTTGATTCGCGATGAAGACAGACATAAGTTTTTGGAATTTATTTATTCTCATTTGACAAGTGATGGAAAGGCTTTGATAACTACGATGGGAAATGGAGTGATAGAAAAAATGACAATAATCTCAATAATGCATTTGACATTGTCGAAAGACGATTTGGAGATAAGATAGTTAAAGTTGCAAGAACTTCTTGTCGTATTGTAAATTGGGATACTTTTGAAAAAGAACTATTAAATGCAAGACTTTCTATTATTGATAAATTTAACACATCAGAAATTAGTGGCTTTAATAATTCAATGGTTGTAATTTGTGAGAAACAAAAATAAGTATACTAAGTAAAAATAGTATACTTTTTAATCTTTAGTTTTGTAAGTCTAACACATTAAACTAATAAATTGTTGTTAATAAAGTTTGGTTCGGATGTGATGAAACTTCCGAGTTGCTTAAGGGTGTGTTCTTCTTCGGGTGGCAAAATGTAGGTGCTGTGGGCATCTTTGCCTTTAAGTTCGGAGAGTTTTTGCAAACACTTTTTGGCTAGAGGATTGGTGACTGAGGATATTGAAAGTGCTATTAAAACATCTGATATGGTAAGGCGAGTGTGTTTTAATCTAAGTCCTGTTTGTTTTAATTCTAAAATTGGCTTTAAAACGGTGTCAGAAAGAAGTTCTATATCATCGTCAATTTTTGCAAGATTTTTTAGAGCGTTTAAAAGGACGGATGCAGGAGCAGAAAGTAGGTCTTTGTTTTTGCCATAAACCAACTTTCCGTTTTCAAGTTCTAGTGCAATACAATTAAGTTTGTCTTGATTGAAAATTTTTCTAGAGTAATCGATACAAGGCAAAATATCGTCATTCACTTCCAATTCGTTCATTAAAAACTTAACTTTATCCACAGTTTCCTTTGGTGTTTGTCCTTTTTTGTATGCAACAAGATATGAGTAATATCTTCGCACAACTTCCTTTTTGGAAGCGATTTGTACTTCGTTGTCATCGGTTATGGCAAAGCCAATTTTATTTACACCCATATCGGTAGGGGACTTATAAATTTCCTTGCCGGTTATTTTTTTTAGAATGTTTTTTACAACGGGGAAGACTTCAAGGTCGCGGTTGTAATTAACGGCACTTTCGCCATAAGCGTTTAGGTGATAAAAATCTAACATATTAATATCTTTAATGTCTGCTGTTGCAGCCTCATAAGCAATGTTTACAGGGTGCTTTAATGGAAGATTCCAAACGGGGAATGTTTCAAACTTTGCGTATCCTGCGTTTACTCCTCGTTTGTATTCGTGGTATAGTTGAGATAAGCAAGTTGCGAGTTTTCCACTGCTTGGTCCCGGTGCCGTTATTACAACAAGTGGGCGAGTGGTCTCAATGTAAGGGTTTTTGCCGTAACCTTCGTCCGAAACAATGGTTTCGGTGTCGTTAGGGTAACCTTTGGTGTAGGTGTGAAAATACACCTTTTCGCCATTGCGTTCTAGTTTTGTTGCAAACTTTTCGGCACTTGGCTGACCTTTAAATAGCGTAATTACAAAGTTGGAAACGGTAAGTCCGAGGTCACGAAAATTATCTACAAGCCTCAAAACTTCATTTTCGTAACTCAATCCAGAATCTGCTCGAATGCGGTTCTTTTCTATGTCTCCAGCATTAATGCAAATAACTATTTCTAATTTGTCTTTAAGAGATATTAATAATTTGGTTTTTATGTCGCTTTCAAACCCCGGCAAGATTCGGCTTGCGTGCAAGTCGTCAAATAGTTTGCCTCCCATTTCTAGATATAGCTTATTTTCAAACATTTCAATGCGTTTTAAAATGTTTTCCTTTTGTAATTTTAAATAAAGTTCATTATCAAATCCTTTTTTCATAGTACTCCCCTTTAATGATTGGTCAAACTAAAAATTAACCTCATTATGATAATTATAAAACAATTGCGGGGAGATAGCCAACTAAAATTTCAAAGAAAGTTTTTGTTTTTAAAAGTTTTTTTATTTAACACAAAATATTATGAAAATGCTAGTATGAATAATTAAATATACGCATATAAATTTTGTATGCGTTTTTGTTTTTGTCAATAAAAAAAGATTAACTTTTGTGTGAAATGTATTTTTAGATGGAGAATTTATTACATTTTATTTGTTTTTTGATTTTGTATTTGTCGGTTTTGTGGGTTTAGAATAAATTGATGTGGGATGGTTTTTGTAATAATTTTTAATTGCGAAATATCTTTTTCGTTCATTGTCTGATTTGAATTTTGTTGTTTTTACTTCTTTGTATTTATTTGTTCCAAACATTTTATTAATTCTCCATATGTTCTAATTTGTAAAAATAATTATTAATTGTTTCAATAATTGCTTCATAATCTTTTTCATTGATTATTAATTTGTTTTCGAGTGGGGTGACTGATTTGATTTGTGAATATTTAATGATTACAATTTCTTCTTTGTTTTTTGTGAATCCACATAAGTAAAATTGTTCATTTAAATAGAATTTTTCTAATCCAACAGGGACCATTTGTATCGTTTCATTCTCTGTTCTAATATTGATAAACTTAGATTGTTTTTGTGCTTGTAGTATAATTTTACTATAGTTATATATCGAAAAGTATTCCCTTTGATAAATTGGTCGAGCCGCGTAATCTATTAGTAGTGTCCTGATATAATTTGTAAAGTCCATATTGTACTTGTTTAAATGGTTATCAAATATCTGTATAAAGGTATCCAAATGTTGTTTGTTAATTCTTAATTGAATATTTACTTTTGAGTCGTCTGATATATCAAATGTTTTTAGATAGACATTATAAATATTTTGTTCTATGTTTAATGCTAATTCTTCGTTATTGTTGTTTGTTTTTAAAAAATTACTATGTAAATCTTCTCTGTATTGAGAAAGATGATGGATCAGATGATTGAGAAATCCACTAATGTTTGGTTTCTCATTTTTTATGTAGCCAAAATAATAACAATCACTACATAGAGTGTCGTATAAAGTATTTGAAATATTAAAATTTGTTCCGTCAATTAGAAATGTATTCATATATATATTATACAACTTGTATAGCAAATTTCCTAATCTTTTTAAGTAAAACTACGGAACAAACATATTTTTTTTGATAAAGTTGTATAGAAATATCTACACAAAATTTTGTATTTCCAATACAATTCTTTTAATTTATAATAATGGTGTACTTAGATACTTGAATTGTCGACAAATAATATATCTAGTGTATAATTACAAATTTGACAAAAAGGAGGTAGATTGATATAATGAGTATATTAAGTTGGTTCTTAAAATCAAAAAAAGAAATGGCTAAGAAAAATACAAAACCTGTAAAAGTGGGAAAGTACAAAGTATCTTCACACGCACAAAACAGGATTGTTCAAGAAGATAGGA
The DNA here is from genome assembly GCA_964411325.1 of uncultured Christensenella sp. Lineage (GTDB taxonomy): Bacteria > Bacillota > Clostridia > Christensenellales > UBA1242 > UBA11490. The sequence goes on along the minus strand of CAYPKM010000004.1, from coordinate 5,533 downwards.
ATTTGACAAAGTGGGGACTAGTAGATAATCTTTTTAGCAAACCTAATGCGATTTCCAATGTGCAAGGTGATAAGCCGTTTAGGTCTTATAATAGGATTGGGAAGACAATGACAACTTCTATTAATCCAGATACTAACGTTGTTGCGACAGCTAGGAGAGTGAGCAAAAAAGAAATGAGAGACTATAACTTAATAAGGAGAAAGAATAAATATGTTAAGAAAAGTAAAAGATAGTACTATAGAACTTTTGAAATCTAATCTAGAATATTTAAATATATCGAGCGAAATACAAGAAACAGATATTGACAAAATATTTAAATATTATGAAAAAAAAGAAATTGAGTATTCAATAAGACAATCAAATGGCGAAAATATCAACGTGGAAGAATTTGACCAAATATGTTTGGCGGTTGATGATTTCTTTATGGAAGCAGATTCAAAAGATTTTATTGATTTAAAGGATTTGAATTGCAGATTGGGTTTATAATTGTTAAAAATAGAAAAGAGCAATGTAATTAAAAAAGTTGCTCTTTTTTGCTTTGAATAATAATATGTATGCTTTAAAAGTATACATTTTTTTTGAGTTGTGATAATCTATAAGTGGTAAAAGGATTGTTGAATGTTATGGAGAATAATTGTTTGAATATTTGTTTGATTAATGCTGGTGTTGAAGATTTTGAATTTGTAAAGAATGCTAAGTTATTTAATATTTTTGAATATGCAAAAGATGTTTCAGATGAAGAAAAATTAAAAATATTAAATTATGTAGATAAATATTTGGATAAATATTTAGACGATTTTAAAATGATAGTCAAAGATAAAAATAAATGTGGGTGTTATTTGATTAGGGATTATCAAGATGGAATTTTGTTGGATGAGATATTCTTGCTTCCGGAATACCGAAACAAGGGAATAGGGACAGATGTAATAAAGAGTATTTTAAAATGTGAACATTGTGTTTACTTGTGTGTTTATAAAGATAATATTAGGGCTGTAAAATTATATGAAAAATTGGGATTTGAGACATTTGACGAAAAAGATAATAGATATTGGATGTGTTATAATCAAAAAAACATTGAATAATTATAAAATCTTTTTAAATGATAAGTAATTATTGATTATTTTTGATGGATAAACGGCTACAAAGGAAACGATACAAGGTAGATGTTGGTTTTCCAAAAATGTGTTTTTTGAAAATAAAGATTATTAAAGAGGTGAGATGATGGGAATTATAGATTTGCATATGCATTCAACTTGTTCTGATGGGGTGCTTTCTCCCAAACAAATAATAGATAGGGCTGTGGAAAATGGCGTGAAAATTATTTCGATTACTGACCACGATTCTATTTCGGCTTATACGCCAGAACTTATGCAATATGCGAGTGATTGTGGCATTACTCTAATCAAAGGCATTGAATTTTCTACTAAGTTCAAAGGCGTTGGTTTTCATATACTTGGGTATAATGTGGATTTGGAAAATAACCTACTAAAAGAGGCTGTTGACAAACTAAAAAATTCGCGAAAGAATTATTTGTTTGATGTGTCCAAGAAATTGAAAGAATTAAATTATGTGGTAGATACTGACAAGTTGATAACATTGCCATCAATTACAAAGAGTCATATAAGTGCAAATATTGTGGGGAATCCAAATAACAAAGAAGAATTAATCAAAACATTTGGATATATCCCAAACAAAGGTGAATTTATAGAGACTATAATGAATGAAGGGTGTCCTGCATATACTCCTAAATTTGGAATTACTCCCAAAGAAGCGAGTGTAATTATTCGTGATGCCGGTGGGGTGGTTGTGCTTGCTCATCCAGTAGCGTATGTGCACGAAGACAAACTTTTGACAGACGAGATTATGGAAGTTGCTTTTGACATTGATGCCGATGGGATAGAGGGCAATTATTTGTATGTTGATAGCAAAAATATACCTTTTGATGAATGTGAGTTTTGGAATGGGCAAGCAAAAGAAAATAATTTTGTATCCACTATAGGTTCTGACTTTCATCGTAGCGATGGTATTCGTCCAGAAATAGGACTACCAACATATATTTTGAGTGAAGAGAATTTTGACAAAATAAAAGAACTATTGAAAATATGAGGATATTTGTAAACTTATTTTCAGCCAATTGATAACAAACATTTCAAAAAGTTCTAATATTTGTTTGAATTACAAAAAAATGGCATATTAGTGTTGACTTTCTTGAATTTTTTGCGTATAATAATATTAACAAAAGAAAATTCTTTTGGAAAACAATTGGGAAAGTCCTAGCCCCCTTTGATAGGTTAAGTGGGAACTAAACAAGAATTAGGAGAGTCCTAGCCTGTAAGTAGGAATCAAACAAGAATTAGGAGAGTCCTAGCCTGTAAGTAGGAACTATAAAAACGACACAGGGCTTAGTCCTGTGTTATTTTTTGTTTATTAGGAGAAAATACATAATGGATATTGTACAAATAAATACTGAATATATAAATTATTTAAGAGAATTTGATAATAGAGTATGTTTTAATAAGGAATGGGCTCATACGAGACCTTATGTGGGTGTTTTATTCAAAATAAGAGGATTTTTATATTTTGCACCATTGACATCCAGTCACAAGGGTGATAAATTGCTTTCAAATCCGAAAAACGAAAATACAACATTTTTTCCAATAGAGAATTGTAAGTATGGTGGTGTTAATCTTAACAATATGATACCAGTTATTCCTAATGTTTATACGACGGTTGATTATACAATAAGAGATACCGACAAAAAAGAAGATATGTCTTATAAGCGTATCATTATAAATCAAAAAGAATTTTTGAAAAATAACGAAAAGAGGATTAGAACCAAAGCTAATATTTTATATCAAATGAAAACAACTGGCAACATATATCCTAATTATGATGCGGTTACTTGTGATTTTAAATTATTAGAAGAAAAGGCTTTGATGTATTTAAAAAATGAAGAAAACATCTAAATAAGATGGATGAAAAATGGATAATCTACATCGCAGAGAGGGAGAAAAATGATTAATTGTAAAATAACTAAATGTTTGGATTTTAATGCTTATCAAATACAATACGGCAACAAAGAGTGTGTATTGGTTATGGAATTTTATGGCATAGACAATCCTAAACAAGGTGATGAATTGCGAATGGCAGAAGTTCTTTTGGATAAGAATTGGGAAAATTATACACAACCATATGCTTTTGAAAAAATTGCAATTAATCCTATGAATGTTGAAAAATTAAATAATACAGATTTGGTTGTTTTAAAGACTAAAGAAGATATTTTTACACTAATGAGGGTTTACGGCTAATGGATGATTTGAAATGGATTAAGAAGCATTATGGCGAAGAAATGATGCATTTGTGTAGAGAATTGTTCCCTATACTTTTAGAAGAGGAAGGGTTGCTTTCTAAATTGCTAGAAGAACATATTGTGCATAACAGACATTTTGCAGAAGACGTCAAAGAGTATGGTGCTGAGGATGATTTTAAAAATTACATTTATTCTTTCACAAATTTGGATGATGGATATGTACACTCTTCAGAATTAAAGAGTGCCAAAGAATTGCTTGCAAGCAAAGGATATATATTATTTCCAGAATGTAAAAGAGAAGATGAAATACAATCTTTTAAAAAGTATTATGCAAGAAAGGAAGAATTGTGTACTTTTAGGGGTGGCAGATTAAATACTTGTAGGGTGTGGTTTGCTGTCAAAGAAAATGCATTGGATTTGGATAGAACCGATTTTGTTTTGCCAGAAAGACAAGATGAATATGGTACAAGTGTTATTAGTATACAATTTGCTAGAAAGAATGATTGCCTTTCTATCAAGAATAGATATAATCACACAGTTTTTAATCCAGATTGTACTTTTAATAATAATCTAGATAATATTGTGCCGGGATTGACAGAAGCATTTGAAAGAGACTTTGGGGTGCGAGATCGATTGTCCCCCGGCTCAAATGCTTTTGACTTGCCCAATTATGTTTGTATAGATGACAAGTATTATCATTATAACTACTTAAAGAACGATGTCTATTATTGTGACAACAATGTAATTATCGACAATAGACAGGGGGAATTAAAAGTGATTAAATTGCCCCAAAATCAGATTTTGGTGGATTGGTTTGTTGTAGATGTTCCCCAAAAGAAAATTGGGATGTTTGACGAGTGTTCGTATGATACTTTTCCTAGGACAATAGGAGAAATTGAAAATATTTCATACAAAGACAAACATTTTGTTATAAGTGTCGCAGGTGGCGAGGATGTAACAATTGATGTGGATGATAGAGGCAGAATCAAAGGATTAAAGAACAATAATATAACAAGAGTTGGAGACTTCTTCTTGAGCGGAAATGAAGTTTTGGAAAATGTCGAGATGTCTAGTTTGAAGTATTGTGGAGATTATTTTTTGGAAACTAATTTGAATTTGAAAGAAATTGATTTTTCTAGGCTAAAGTCGTGTGGCGATGGATTTTTGTTGTCAAATATGGATATAGACGATGTTTGGCTTCCTTTGCTTGGGTCGTGTGGTGAGGGATTTTTGCGTATGAATTACAACTTGAAGCAATTATCATTGCCAAATCTTAGAGATTGTGGAGATAATTTCTTGTTTTACAATAGAAACCTAAGACAACTATTCGTGCCAAAACTTAGAGAATGTGGAGATAATTTTTGCTTTCATAATAGAACTGTTTCAGAATTATCTTTCCCAAGTTTGGAAAGGTGTTATGATGGGTTCTTTCACGATAATGAGATTGCCTACGAATTGGAAGTTCCAAATTTGCGGGATTTTGGTGCCGATTGTTTTGCTTCCAATCCGAATTTTAGGGATTTTGAGTTTTTGGAAGACAAAGGGAAAGGATTGGACGATTATAGTTTATAAAAAAAGTTGTGCTTTTGCTGTGTCTTAAGCACGCTTTTTATTTTTTTTGCATAAATAATACATAAAAATATTGTTTTCTCCTTTTTGACTTTTTTTGTGAACACAAAATTTGAAAAATGTATATTATATAGCAAAGCGACTATGGGAATTTTGCCCTTCGCTTGTATATTAGTTTTGTTAATTCAAAGATAAAATTCTTAAAATTCTTGAAAAGGTGAAAAATGGAGACATTGTTTATAAATGGGGGAAGAGAATTAGTCGGCAGTTTGGAAGTTGTAACTGCCAAAAATGCACTTTTGCCAATAATGGCAGGGAGTATTATTAGTGGAAAAGATGTGGTTATTCACAAGACTTCTAAGTTTTCGGATGTTTTGTATATGTCCAAAATTTTGGAAAGTTTGGGAGTGAATACCGTCTTTGATGATAATGATTTGTACATAAATTCTTGCAATGCAAGTGGGTGGATTATTAAGGACGAATTTACCAAAAAAATTCGTTCAAGCATTTTTATGCTAGGTCCTTTGCTTAGTAGGTTTCGCAAAGCAAAAGTTGCCTACCCAGGAGGTTGTAATATAGGCAATAGACCAATAAATTTGCACCTAATAGCACCAGAAGTCTAATAGAAAAACGGCATAAAAAGGGCGGTAAAAT
>CAYPKM010000003.1:0-37369 GCA_964411325.1 uncultured Christensenella sp. | reverse complement strand
GACCCCCTGCTTGCAAGGCAGGTGCTCTAGCCAACTGAGCTATACCCCCATATTTCGTTCTTTTTTATTGAACTTTAATATCATATCAAAAATGTATGATTATGTCAATAATTTTTCTACAATTTTTTTATATTTTTGAGAATTAATGATAATTTATATTCTTTTTGTTTTTTGGCTATTGAAAATTACTGTCGGTAGTGGTATTATATAAGTATAAAAAGAAATGGGGGATATTATGAAAAAGAAAGTTGTGAATATTGATGAGTTTGTAGGGTTAGAGAGTAAAACCGATGAGAAGAATGTCTATGCTGATTTGGGCAAAGAAAAGTCTTGTGCTGAGTCAATTCGTAGATATATCGAGAGACAATACAAAAGAGAAGAACGTGAAAGAAAAATGAAAGATTTGAAGAAAAATTTTGACGAAAGAGAAAGATAATATAGGGGCAATATAGGGATAAGACAAAAAAAGTTTGCAATATTCAAGTGCAAACTTTTTTTCGTGATTAGTCATTTTTTGTTGGAGCCGATTATTCGCTTCTCAAAGCTTCTACTGGGTCTTTTTTGGCTGCTAGGCTTGCAGGTATCAATCCAGAAATTAGAGTGAGAATAATGCTAATTGCTATCATTATCAATGCGGTAGGGATAGGTAATGTAGCAATTGTATATATGCCAAATAAATTGCCTACAATTAGATTGATTATTGCAGATATTCCATAGGTAATGGCAATACCGAATATGCCGGAAATACTGCCAATTATAAATGTTTCTGCTATAAATAGGCTAGAGATATCTCTCTTTCTGCCACCAAGTGAACGAATGACACCTATTTCTTTTACTCTTTCCATTACTGATACGTATGTAATTATTGCTACCATTACTGTCGATACTACTAGTGATAGGGCGGTGAATGCAACTAGTGCAGTGGTAACAATATTTACTAGATTGTTTACAAGGTTTATGACTATAGATAGATTGTCGGTGTATTCAATATCTTGTCTATCTTCGCTTGATATAGGTTTGTTACCAATGATGATTGTCGTATCTTTGTTCCATTGGGTTAGATAATTTGTCACTTCATCTTTTAGGTCGAAGTCTTTTGGATAGACTTTGATAGTACTAGGGATATTCTTTCCGCCAATTTCTCTTAGGGATAGAGAATACGATTTTGTATTTGACATTGTGCCTGCAAATAAGCTCAATGAAGAAGAACTGCCTACAAATCCAATATTGTCATTATAATTAGTGCCATTTAGTTCAAAAGAATATTTGTATGTAATGCCACTATAGGTGCTTTCGTTTAAATATACGCTATCAAAAGAAGAGATGTCGTTGTCCATAAAATATTTGACAATTTCGGAATTTTGGCTATCTTGCAAAATGGCTTCTGCAAGTGCCTCTGTGTAATAAAATCCGCTTTCCAAACAGCCATATGAGATGTCTTCTTTTGGTGTAAGAATAGCTGTAATTTTTAATTCTATGCCGTTTTCCCAGGTATTGTTCTCGTATCCGCTATATGTAAATGGACTATTTGGGATAGGGGAAGATGTAAATACTTGATTGTTTGGATACCAAGTGAAAGTTTTATTGAGGATTTCGTCGTAAGAAAAATCGTCTTTCCACAAGTGTTCGTTATATTGATTGCTATCTGTTGCGTGATATACTATATTGAAAAATTGGTCTTGGGAATAATATCCAAATTGGGCTAGAAGGAGGTCTGTTAGAGCATTGTCGTCGCTTAAGACTATCATTATTTCATTTTTTTCTGTAGCAATTTTTTCTCCAGCAATCATATTGTATTGAGATAATATAAAGTCTTTGTTATCCATTGCTTGCATAAAGCTATTTGAGTATAATGAAATGTATTGTGCAAAACTCTCGTAGCCCTCGGTTTTATTGAGCATTTCTGTATAGATTTGTAGGGCGGTGGAGAGAGATAAATTATTATTGCTTTGATTATTGAATTGATAGTCGGTGTATATATTATTAGATAGATTTAAGCCATAGTCAGAAGAAATAGCTGAATAATATTCTTTTGGCATAGATTTGACAAATTTGACATAATCATCGGTTATATTATTATTAACTTTAAGAGATGTCAAATCGCCACTACGTTCAACCAAATAATCTATCATAAAATCTACATTGATATATCCATCTTTTGTAGACTTTTTGAGAGCTTCTTTGGTCATAGCGTCACCACGTGCCGACATAAGAGCATTTAAATTCAATGCTTCTTCGCTGATGGTGATAGGATTGCCAGATAACATATCATTCTGCATATTGGTGATATATCCTTGTACACCTGTAGAAACAGCCAAAACTGTGGCAACACCAATTATACCTATTGAGCCAGCTAGGCAAACCATAAATGTTCTTTTGAATTTGGAATATAAATTTTTGGCAGAAAGTTTAAATGCCGACCAAAATGATAATTTTGATTTTTTCTTGGATTTTTTGTTGGGTACTTTTGTATTTGTAGGGAGTAATTCTTCTTTTTGCTCAATGTATGGGTTTGAGTCCGATAGAACTTTGCCATCTAGTAATTTTATTATCCTAGTAGAGTATTTATCTGCTAATTCGGGATTGTGTGTAACCATAATGACCAAGCATTCTTTGGCTATCTCTTGTATCAAATCCATTATTTGTACACTTGTTTCACTATCCAAAGCACCGGTTGGCTCGTCTGCTAGTAAAATTTCGGGATCATTTACCAAAGCTCTAGCAATAGCAACTCTTTGACATTGTCCGCCAGACAATTGATTAGGCTTTTTGGTGTATTGATTTTTTAGTCCAACTTTGTCTAGGGCTTTTTTTGCACGTCTTACTCTTTCTTTTTTCTCAATTCCAGAGATATTGAGAGCAAGTTCAACATTCTCCAAAATTGTTTGGTGGGGGATAAGATTGTAACTTTGGAATATAAATCCAACTCTATGATTTCTATAGGTATCCCAATCTCTATTTGTATAATTCTTGGTGCTGACATTGTCTATAATTAAGTCACCAGAAGTGTAGTGGTCTAGTCCGCCTATGATATTGAGCATAGTTGTTTTGCCACAGCCCGAGGGCCCTAATATAGAGACAAATTCGCTCTCTCTAAAAGTAATACTTATATCTTTGAGTGCGTGGACTTTGGTGTCACCGACATTATAATCTTTTTTGATTTCTTTTAATTGTAACATATTCTCCTCTCTTATTTTTATATTTTTGCAATGTATAAAAGCTAATAAATTTTCTAATTATTTAGTAATTTTTCTACTATTTTGTATAAATTATTTTTCTCTTCTTCACTCAGTTTATTTAGAAAAGCATTGATGGCAAAAAATAATTCATTTTTTCTTGTTTCCAATGCAATATTGCCTTTTTCTGTAATTTTTACAATAGTTTTTCTAGCATCGTTTTCTGATTTTGACTTGATTATATATTCTTTTTTTTCTAGAGTTGTTAAAACAACGGCTGTTCTAGCTGTCGTTACGCCAAAAATATCTGAAATATCTCCCGCAGACAGTTCTTTTTCTGCGTCCTGTATAATTTTGAGTACTACGTACATTCCAGAAAATCCATCTTGCAAGGTATCTGCTACTTTTTTAAATTTATGATTGCTAAATAGTTGATAAAAGTCCTCAGCAGTTTTTCCCATAATTCACCTCAAATAAAATATCTAACACTATTAGATATTACACATACGGTGGATAAATGTCAACAGTTTTTTGATAATAATTTAAATATTTTGTAGAAGTTTTTGTTAAAAATATGGGTAAGAATATATTTGATATTGATGTAAAATCTAGAACAAGTGTAAAAAAAGAAGATAAAAGGGTGTATATTTTGAAACTAGCGAAATGATTATACGAAACTCTAATTTTTATTAGGAGTTTTTGTTTATGTGCAGAATAATCAACCTTTACTTATTTTAAATTCTTGTTAAACTATATGTTTTTTTATAAAGGTTATGATATAATACTAGAAAATATACCAATAAAAATGGCAGGTTAATCGTTTATTAATTGGAGGAAAGGTGAACAAAAAAGAACTAAACATATTAATGAAGAAAATCCAAGATGGTGATGAAACTGCCTTTACGACACTCTACAATACTACTTGCAAGGGAGTGTTTAGTTTTGCTTACTCAATAGTGGGAAACACCTATGATGCAGAAGATATAATGCAAGATACGTATATAAAAATTAGGCGTTTTGCACAGACTTATACTATTGGTGGAAATTTGTCGGCTTGGATTTTGCAAATAACCAAAAATACAGCATATGACTTTTTAAAAAAGAATAATAGAATAATTCATATTGACAATGTGGACATATTTCAAGATACAGAAGAATCGACTCCTAATAAAGAACTATTTGTCTATCAATTAATTAATAAACACCTTTCCTTAGAAGATAGACAAATAGTAATTTTACATATTTTACACGGCTATAAAAACCGTGAAATTGCAGAGCTTTTGCATATTCCAATAGGCACAGTCCTCTGGAGATACAATAAAGCAATGAAAACTTTAAAAGAAAAAATAAAGGAGGTTTCAGATGAAAAATAAAGACATAAAAAACTTGTTAAAAAGCGAATATGAAAACATAAAAGTTCCACCTATTTCTTCAAGAGTTACAGAAGTTCCTATTCAAGGAAAACCTCCGATTGTATCTAATAATTACAATAGAAGACCAGTTCTAAAATTAGTTTTTACGGTGGTTGTTTGTGTCGCATTGATACTAGTGGCTTTAATTCCAACTCTCAATAGTCAATCTATAGTGCCATCGGAATTGACATCATATATATTAGAAATAAACCCAACAATATGTATTACTGCAGATTCGTCTGATAATATTGTTGCCATTTGCTCTTTAAGTTCAGATGGGGATATTTTGCTTAGTGATAATCGGTTTGAAAGTGTTGTGGGAGCCACTCTTGATAACGGACTAAAGTCGGTTATAGATGCATCTGTTGATTTGGGGTATTTTGAAAACTATAGTCGAAGAATTGTATTATTCGCTATAAATAACAAGGAAAGTTTTGCGTTTGAAAAAACTAAAAATTTTGAAAAAGTCTTAAGTAGACATCTACAAGAGCATAACTTGGAAGAAATTAATATTGATAAAGGCTGTATGTCTATATCCGATTTTAAAAACAGAATGGAATTTAATAATAACTTTAATGATTTAGATAAGATGCGTGATGATATTCAAAATAGGCCAATGTTCTTTGATGAAAACTTTACATTACCACCTCCTCTTAATTTTTATTATTAATTATTTATATGAAATACCAATAAAACAGCAACTCTAATCGTTTAATGATTAGAGCTTTTTTATGGAGGGCAAAATGGCATTATTAAAGGTGGCTAATTTAAAAAAATCTTATGCTATAACAACAACTCAAAAGCAAGAGGTTTTGAAGGGTATAGACATAGAGTTCAAGAGTGGGGATTTGATAGCATTGCTTGGTGAAAGTGGTTGTGGAAAATCCACACTTATTAATATCTTAGGTGGATTGGATACCGATTATACAGGTAGTATAATAATCAAAAATGAATTTATTAGAGATTTTTCCGAGCAACAGATGGACGATTATAGAAAAAAAAGAGTTGGCCTTATTTTTCAGAACTATAATCTAATTCCACATATGTCTATAAAAGATAATATTGAAATTGCTATGACAATAAGCGATATAGATAAAGAGACTAGGGAAGAACGAGCATTAGATTTGCTCAAAATGGTGGGACTGGGAAATTATGCACAAAAGCTACCAAACCAGTTATCTGGTGGTCAGAAGCAAAGGGTTGCTATTGCTAGAGCGTTGGCTAATAATCCAACTATTATTCTTGCAGATGAGCCAACGGGAGCATTAGATGAGAATAGTTCACAGGTTGTAATGCAAATACTTAAAAAAATAGCAGAATCGGGCAAATTGGTTATAATAGTTACACATAGTACAAAAATTGCTAATCAATGTGGCAGAATTGTTAAAATGGAAAATGGCAAAATCGTCTCTGATACAAAGGTAAACAAATTTAAAATAGCCACTACTAGAGATAAGGAAATTAAACCTAAAAATATAAAAGTTAAAAATGTATTAAATCTTTCAACAAATAATATTAAACAGCAAAAAAGTAGAAATATGCTTGTATCTATTGGTATGGCAATTAGTATAATGGCAGTGCTTCTTATTCTATGTTTGAGTTCGGGGCTTTCAAATTATGTTAATAATATTTATGCTGATAGTTTGCAGTCTTTACAATTAGTAGTCACAAATCATAGAGGTACATTATTTAGCGATAGTCAAATAGAAAATATAAATGGACTAGATGGTGTTTCTAGCGTTTATGAAACTTATTATTCAAGTAAAGCTAGTTATATTTATTCCAATAGTGAAGAGTCCATTGCTAGTTTAAACTCATATTTCGTAGATATTTGTGAACCGGAACTTTTACACGGGGAAATTAATGAAGATGGAGAAACCAAATATATCGTAATTTCAGAAGGTTTTGCCTATAAATTAAATAGTGAAAGTTTGATTGCTAGTGTTGGTGAGAATATTACAGTAAAAGTTGGGCTTAGGTCTCAGATTTTTCAAGTGAGTGGAATTGTAGAAGGCGACAAGGTCTCGGCATACATATCTCATAGTGCAATAAAAACACTAGTGGGCTCCGATGATGGAGACTTTAATATTCTTTATGTAATTGCAGAAGAAGGTTCGTATGTATCTGCTTTAAAAACAGATTTGGAGGCATTGGGATTTAATGTTACTCAAGAAGAGAGTCCGTTAGATTCCGTTATGGAATATCTAGATTTGGGAACTAGTTTACTGTCTATTGTTGGAGCAGTGTCTTTAATTGTATCGGCAATTATGATATTTATTGTTTTATATATTAGTGTTAATGAGAGAATGAAAGAAATAGGAATTTTGAGAGCAGTTGGTGCTAGGAAAAAAGATATTAGAAATATGTTTATGTTTGAAGCTGGAACAATAGGCTTTATTTCAGGAATACTTGCTGTAGGTTTATGCTTTGCATTATCTTTAATTACAAATATAATTTGTTTAGCAACACTTAGTTATTCGCTTATCAGTTATCATATAGGATATTATTTACTAGGTGTTTTGGCTAGCACTATTATAGGAATTCTTGCAGGTATTTCTCCAGCAATCAAGGCTGCCGACCTTGATCCTGTTGAGGCTTTAAGGGCTGAGTAGGGAGGACTTATGGCAAGTGAAAGCAAAAAGAAAAGATTGCAACAAATGCAGATGCAAGACAACTTGGGAATTTCAAGAAAAAAATGGAAATTCACAATATCTCCAAAAGCATTTATAATGATAAAAATTGCTCTTATTTTATTGATACCTATATTTTATTTTGTATATTCGCCTTTACTTATTTTAATAATGAGTGCGTATGTTGGATTATTTTTCTTAAGTATAATGGCAGAGCATTCTATGAATAAAAGCGTTGTTAAGTCCAATCATATTCATTTTTCCAAATTTGATAGTGCCCTTGCTTTAATCATTATAGTAATCGCTTTTGCCAGTAGTGTCTCGAGCGTTTTTAAACAATCGACCAATGCTAGTTTTGAGAATTTTAATTCCACTGAGGTTTCGAAAATGGTTGGAGATAGAGGATTTAAGGGGGCAAAAAGGTTTGCCAAAAAATCCCAATACAAAACTATATTCATTGATTTTTGTTCGTTGCTAACAGGGGAACGAAACATCTTTGAAAGCGAGAAAGAAATATCAAAATTTAATTTTGGTACAATGTCTCCACCCGAAGATTTTGTTTCTAACCCAGATGATGTATCATTTCCCAAGTTTGACGGAAATGGCAAGGGTTCACGACCACAGCCGATGGATATAATGGATAATATTCCCATTGCGTATGTAACAAATTCCATGATGTCTAGCGTGAGCTCAGTGCTTATTTTCTCAGTTTCGATTTTTGGTGCAATATCTCTAATTGCAGTATATATAAAGAAACAAAAGATGGATAGGGTTATGAACGAGGTTGTATTAGAGGGTAAGATTGAAATGCTTTCAGATAAAGAGATGATTAGAATTTTGTCCTTTGGTGAAGATGCGGGAATTGGCTTAAATCAAGATGAACTAAATCGAAAAATTGAAATAGAACACCAACAAACACTTGAATCAGAGGCTGATTTTGAAATTGTGAATAATCTATCAACGAACTCGGAAGAGTGTGATGAAATCGAATTATTAAGAGATGATTATATTTTAAAATAAAGTGTAAAGAAAAAACTAATGAAAAAATTAAAATCGAAAATTGTTTTATATTTGTTTACAATCGTAATGTTTGTGTGTTTTGCTACATTGTTGCGTGTTCCAGCACTATAGGAGATTTAGTTCTTAACATAAGAGATGGTGATAAAATATAATTTAGTTATGAAAGAGATGGTATTATTAATGTGACCGACACATAAATAATTCAAAATTTTGACATAATTTTTAGGGGTGTTGTTAAATAGTGTATATTTTTAAGTTTTAAAAATAATCTAAATTTGATAAAATAATAATAATTAATTTTTTAATAAGTTTAGGAGATAATATGAAAAATAAAATCACTAAGTGTTTATGTGTACTATCTTTATTAACCTGTTCAGCAGTAACATTGAATGCCTGTAAATCAAATATCTTTACAAACCCCGGAGACTATTTGGGTGGAGGTGGAACGGGTATTATCCCAACAGAAATTGATAATTCCAGTAAAGAAAGTCAGATTGTGTCTACTATTAGTACGGATTTGTCAGACTTGCATTTGAATACAACTAGTTCAATTGTCGACGCAAATGATATTTATACCAGTTCAACTATTACTACAGCCGGAGATTATTTGCTTAGTGGCAATTATACAGAGGGTGTTACGATAAAAGTCGGAGATAATGAAACAGTACATATTTTTTTGAAAAATGCCAATATTTCAAATAGTAATGGAATAGCAATTCAAAATCAAAATAAAAAATCAAGTGTAATAATAACATTGATTGGAAATAATGCCGTTTCAAATAGTGGTGATGATGTTAATGCTATACACATCAAAGGTAATTTGAGTATTAATGGTGAGGGGACTTTAAATGTGACTAGCAATAGTAAAAGCGCTATAAAAGTATCCAAGTCTTTATGTGTAGTTGATTCCAATATTAATATTATCTCTTCGCAAAGTCACGGGATAACGGCGCAAACTATAGTAATGGAAGATTGCAGTGTTAATATTGATAGTTGCCTAAAAGATGGGTTGCAGACGGAATGCAATGACGATACCACCGAATTTACTTTGGACGAGGGATATGTTTCTCTAAAGAATGTGGAGTATACTTGTTCTGTTTTGGGTGACGGAATTCAGGCAGATACTTTGGTTTATATAAATGGTGGAACATACAATATATCCACAACTGCAAATTTTGTATCTAAGTCAACCAGCAATATGACAAAATATGGATTGACTAGCGATGATTTTAAATATGTTGCGAGTGGCAATTGGTACAAAAGAATAGCTGCAGACTCCAATACCTCATCTATGCGTTATGCTATGATTCAGAGTAGCAAAGGAATCAAGGTTGGAGAAATTAAATATGAGGATTCAAATGGCGATGAAGTTACAGTAACAGATGGCGACTATTATATAATCATAAAATCCGGTGAATTTAATATTAATTCAGATGATGATGCTATTCATACTAATAGTGGTAATGCGACACTTAGCAATGGTTCTTTTGTGATTAATACACTTGACGATGGAATTTGTGCAGATAATCTACTTACTATCAGTGGTGGAACTTATGACATTCAGAATTGTTACGAGGGTGTAGAGGGAGCCTATGTTGAAATAACTGGGGGAACTATAAACATTCTTTCCCAAGATGATGGGATTAATGCTGCAAGTGACGATACTGGCATTACAGAACATATAATAATATCTGGAGGTAATGTCACAATAAATGCATCAGGAGACGGAATAGATTCGAATGGCAGTATCTTAATAGATGGAGACGATACTGTGGTTGTAGTCCATGGTCCTACAAGTGGTGCCGATGCAGGACTTGATGCAGATAAGGGGATTGTAATAAATGGTGGGTACGTGTTTGCATCTTCGACTCTAGGTATGGTTGAAACACCATCAACGAATTCTCATCAATATATCTTATCTTTTGCGCAGAGAAACAATATTTCTATTGGAACGAATATTTCCATTGTTGATTCAAACAATAATGTATTATTCTCCATAGAAACGCAAAAAGTTTGCCAGTCAATAATAATAAG
Organism: uncultured Christensenella sp.; assembly: GCA_964411325.1. Taxonomy (GTDB): domain Bacteria; phylum Bacillota; class Clostridia; order Christensenellales; family UBA1242; genus UBA11490. The sequence goes on along the minus strand of CAYPKM010000003.1, from coordinate 27,097 downwards.
CATTCCCAAGTTTGTTAAAAATAGTTCTTATAAGATTTATGGAGGAGATACGCAACTAGCTACCTTTACCATTTCAAACACAATCACGAGTGTTGGTAGTTCGACATCACCAAATCAGCCCGGTGGAATGCCTGGTAGAAGATAAGAAATATTTAGATAATTATTAATAATCAACTCAAAATTCTACTTAAATTATATGAACAAACAAAACAACAAATATTCCCCAGTTGAACTGGGGAATATTTGTTGTTTTTAGTATCAAAAAGCATAGGCTAAAATCTTCTTTTTTACATAAGAGGGGAGATTAATCTTAAAATATGTACTAGGATATTTTTGATTATTCCTTTTTTATTTTTTGTATGTATTTGGCATCTATCAAAAGTATTTGAAAAGTCATCATTCACACTTGCCAAAACATTGGAGTAATTAGTATAGACTGCACTTTCGAATTGCTGATAAAAAGACCTTTGGTCCATATTTATAGAGCCTACGACACAAGCGTTTTCGGTGAGAACTATTTTGCTATGGACGAAGCTATTTTTCATTAAATATAATTTTACGCCATATTCTGTTAATGTTTCTGCACCATCTAGAGATATGAGGAAGACAAAACGTTTGTCGGGGATTTCTGGCAAAATTATGCGAACATCAACTCCGCTCTGTGCTTTGTTTTTGAGAATATTTAGCATTGTCTCGTCTGGAATGAAATATGGTGTCATAATGTAAATTTTTTCGTTTGCACTTGCTATCATATTTTCGTAAGTATCTCTAGCGATATTGTTTGAGTAGTCTGGTCCAGTGACATATGGGACACATACTTCTTGAGTGGATTTGTCGCATTTATCTACATTTTTATTCAAGTATTTGGAGTGATTTTCACTTTTTTTGGTTAAAAACTCCCATTGTCTAAGTATAGATAGGGTAAAAGTATTGACACATTCTCCTTTAATTTTAATTCCGCTATCTTTCCAATAACCGTGAGTTCTTTTTTCATTTATGTATTCGTCAGACAAATTAGCACCGCCAGTGTATGCAATTTTGTCGTCTATTACAACAATTTTTCTGTGGTCACGCAAATTTAATGCTAAATTGAATATTGGTACTAGTTTATTGAATGATAGTAATTTTATGCCCAATTTCTTGATTTTTTTGCGGGTTTTTCTTTTGAGAATGGCGTGAGACCCTAGATCGTCGTAAATAATTCTAATGTCCAATCCTTCGCCTGCTTTTTTGCCTAAAACATCTAGAATTCTATTTAATAATACGCCATCAGATATAATAAAATATTCCATAAAAATAAATTTTTTGGCTTGGGATAAATCTTCTAAAAGACTATCATATAGCGAAGCTCCATTGCTAAAATATGTGCAATCGGCATTGGAATATATAGGGAAATCTCCAGCCTTGGCAAAGTAATTACAGTCGTTTGCAATAGGTTTGGCAAGATGATTTAAAGTCTGTGTAGTGGTATCTAGTTTGGATTTTTCAAATATTTTTTTGTATTTTCTTTTGTTTTTGCCAAACATAATTTTCTCGTTCGAAAGCAAGAATACTACCCAACCAAAAGTGAAACATACAAGCATAAAAAGTATCCATATGGCCTTTGTTTGACCAGTTCTTTTGGAAGATAATGTAATAACACAGAAAATTATCGATATAACTAGGCTAAAAATCATTAGTCCAGTAAACAATTTATATAGATATAAGAAAGATAGTATCAAAAATACAAATTGCAAAACTATAAGTAATGCTACAATTATAGTTTTTAAAGCACCATAATTTGATTCGGTTTTTATCTTAATTACGTCAAAATTGGGATTGGTAAATAATTTGTTGTCGGTTTTGTATCTCATTGTTTACTCATCTCCTTTTTCCCTAACTTGTGTGCATAGGGTATTTAATTTTTTGTGTAGGGAAATGAGCTTTGCCTCGAAAATCTTATTCTCTTTTTTGTAAACTTTTGCTATAAAAATGGTTGATATTATTCCCAATATAAGCAGTATCCCAATGCTAATACAAGTAAATAAGAAATTTAATTTTGTATCAAAATATAGGCTCAAAGATAATATTATTAGCAAAACAATTGTTAAGGATAAGCATAGCCCCCATATAGTACTTTTGGAATGTTTATTGGTTTCGCATTTGCCAATATCATTCAAAATATTTTCCATTTCAATTTGATTGTATTGGAGATAGTCTTTGTTTTTTATTTTGTGTGGACGAATAAAAATTAATGCATTGGCATCGGAATACATTTCATTTTCGTCATTATGGACAAGTTCCCAGTGAAAACTCTCGTAGCAATTGATTATTGTGGCGGTTTTTTCTTTTTTGGCAAATATATTTAGAGTATCATATTGGTGATAGTCGATATTTAAATTGTCTACAATTGTGTTTTGGGGGGATATATTACTATTACTTTCATTAATTTTTTCGGTAGACATTATTTTTCTCCTTGAATTGTGGTATTATTTGTATCAGAAGTATCTTTTTCTAGAGATATATTTTCTTTGTATCTTTGTAATTTTTTGCTAGATAGCAGTGTGGCTATAGCAATCCAATTGCAGATGATAGTACAAGCTAGTGAAGACAAAATCATAAGAGTTTGCATAGAATGGACGGCATCTTCTGAAAAAGTAATAATCATTGTGTTTTCTAGAGATAGAAGAGATACACACGCACTGGTCAAATTTAAATTTTTAATGCCTTTGATAGTTAAATTTGGATTGTTCCTACTTTTAACAAATGAGTATATACAAGCAGAAACTTTGTAAAAGGTATATCCTGCATTGGCAATTGCAACCCAATAAGGCAGGTTATCTATTTTTTGAGAAGTGGCAAGAAGGGTGATAGGTGCAATGAGTGCAAGATTTACACAGATGAGCAATTGACCTTCTAGATGAAATATCTTGAGGCGTTGGGAGTATATTTCTTTTTCATCAAGAGTTGATTTGTGTATCTTGTACTCATTTATAAGCAGTATTATTCTAATTATTACCAAAAAAATATAATAAACAGAGATGCTTCCATTCCAGATAGAATGATAGTAAATACCTGCAAAAGCATTGTATCCAACAAAGCAAAAGCCTAAGAAAAGTGAAAAACAAGTAGCTGTCATTGTGCGGAAGTATGCATTGGTGTATAGATTATTTATGAACTTGCTTTTTTTACATAATTTATCTTTGAAATTTTTGTACCAAATTTTGATTTTTGGGCAAGTATAAACTATGAAAAGATAACAGCAATAAAAGAATGTTATACCCATAATGCTATATAGAATAATCATAACAGACTGGCTGATTGTCAGCAATAAAGAAACAATAGTTAGTCCCGCTGATATCAGAAAAAGGACATAACTAATGATGACAAATATTAAATTGGGTTTCAATAAGAAATTGAATATTTGTTTGATTTTTTCTTTCATATATATTGTAATTATATTTTTAATATTTAATATAAACATTATATCACAAAATTGATTAAATATATTAAATTAAATAAGAATTATTAAATAATTAATAAATACTATATATAAATCTATATCAATAGAGAATTTGTAGACAAATTTAGATAAAATGATTGAATTAAAAGACATTTTGAGGTATCATATGATTTATAAAGATAGAAGAAAGGTAAAACAATGGAAAAATATCAAGAAATAGAGAGACTGATTATAACTTCTTATAGGTCTAGGCTATGGTCCAAATTTACAAAAGCAATTAATGATTACAAACTTTTGGAAGAAGGCGACAAAGTCTGTGTATGTATATCTGGAGGCAAGGATAGTATGTTGCTAGCCAAGCTTATGGAAGAATTACATAAACACTCAAAATATAAATTTGAAGTAATTTATTTGGTAATGAATCCTGGATACAATCAAGAAAATCTAGACTTAATTAAACACAATTTGCAGTATTTAAATATAAATGCTGAGATAGTAAATACAGATATATTTGATGTAACAGACAAATTGGAAGGCAATCCTTGTTATATGTGTGCAAGAATGAGGAGAGGGGCTTTATATCGTCTAGCTCAAGATAGAGGTTGCAACAAAATTGCACTTGGACATCATTATGATGATGTAATAGAGACTATTCTCCTCAATATACTTAATGCGGGGTCTTTTCAAACAATGATGCCAAAACTTCATAGTGACAACTTTGAAAATATGGAACTTATTAGACCTATGTATTTGATTAGAGAAAAAGATATTTTGGCGTGGAAAGAAGCGTGCAATTTAAATTTTATCAGATGTGCTTGTAAACTTACAGATAGTATAGAAAAAGATGATTTGCACAATTTGACTTCTCAGAGATATGCTACAAAATTACTCATAAAAGAACTTAATAAATATAATGACAATGTAGAGAAAAATATATTTAGTAGTGCAAGTAATGTAAATTTAGACAAAGTAATTAATTACAAAAAGAATAAAGAAAATCATTCTTTTTTGGACGAATATTAATTTGTTTTTAGCCAAAATAGATATTCATTCATATAATGGAGTATGTGGAACGAATATTTTTTATTGGCACAGATTTTTGGATTTCTGGCATTTATTATATCTATATGTAGTGTACTACAAAAAAGCAGAGTAAATTATATATATTACAATCTATCTCAAAATGTATGCTCTGGTATTCAATATTTATTTCTCAATAAAATGGTTGCATTTTATCTATGCATTGTGACTATTGTTAGGCTTATTGTATACAGATTTAAAGAGAGATATAACAAATTTTTGTATATATGCATTTTGATATTTTTTGTACTTTTAAGCATAGTGATATCTATAATTACTTTTGGTGAATGGTATGATATTTTCCCTGCAATAGCATCTATATTGGTGTGTTTTTCGGTATGGCAAGATAATATTGTATTTATAAAGATTGTGGTGATTATAACCAAATTTTTGTGGGGAATATTTGCTTGTTTTACTCTAGCATATTTTTCTATTGCTATGGATATTTTTATGATTATTTGGACAATAATTTTCTTGTGTAAGAATAAAAAATTAAAAACCATTTAATATTATTCTTATATTTGTTTGTAAAATTATAATTTTATGCTAAACTATTTGGAGTTGAATATAATTATAATTTATTTATAAAGGATAATGAATATAATGGATTTTATAAAGAAAGTAAAAACATTTAAAGAAGAAAATCATCTGACAGATGACGATTGTGCGAGAAAACTAGGCGTGGATATCAATGTTATCAAAAATCTTACAACTGAAGCAAAAACCCTAGAAAAAGCCGAAAAAGAGAGAATAATTGCATTAATAGATGGTAAACAAAAGAACAAAAAAATAAGCAAAATCCTAGATTTGGTTTTTAGATTTGTAGCAATGGTAATGGCACTTACAGTATTATTACTTTGTATCAACGAAAATGTTGATACTAGGTCACTGATTGTTCTTTTGGCAATAGGACTAGTTTGTTCTAGTATGACAATACTTCCTAAGATTGATAAATAAAAAATAAGATGATTAAATAGTTTGTGAGCGATTTCGCTATTTATTTAATCATCTTTTTTATTTTAACAATTTAATTTAAGTGTTTTTTGACTTTATTTTAATAGATTTTAGCAAATACTCTTTGAGTATTTTGGTATCCATTATGCCAAAAACAAATAATAAGCTTATATATCCTAATACACTTATTATTCCGGTTATGGCAATAGATAAGAATGTGCTGGTATAATTTATAAATATATTATAGCAGAAATTATTTAGCAAAATGACCGGGATAGAGACAAGTATGTGGTAAAAAATAGGCTTAAGTAAGTGTGGTTTAAATGATGTTTTTTTGTAAAGATTGCGTAAATTGAGAATTAATAGGAGTATAGAACTTAGACCACAAGCTATCATCATTGCTTGAACTCCTACAAATGAAGGGAGTATAAAGATAAGAATTATCAAAAATATGCTACTCAATACATAATAAGCAAACGAGGTATTTTCTTCACTTAGTGCATTTAATATAGAACTGGTTATTTGAGAGATTCCTTGGGGGATAATTATCCAGGCACAATTCCTCATATAAGTGCCAGCGAGGGTATTGCCGAAGACATAATTACAAATACTTCCGCTTAGACTTATAAATATAGGAATGAACAAAAAAGTACAAGTGATAGTGAATTTTAAATAATTGTTTATTTGAGTCATAAGTTCATCGCTATTATTTGCTCCATTGATTCTAGGAATTAGAATCATACACATAGCGCCAATAATTGTAGAAGGGATAGATAGTAATGGCATTGTCATACCCATAACAATACCTAGTTCACTGAGTGCCAATTCTTTTGACATACCTAAATGACATAATCTTAGTGGCAAGATGATGGCTATTAGTGGTTGTAGTAAACTACCAAATAATCGCATAAGGGTGAGAGGAAGGCTAGATTTGACTATATTTTTAAAATATCCATTTTTGTATTTGAATCTTCCACCATTTTTGAAATATAAGATTATCCCGTATGTAGTGCTAATGCCACACGCGATACTTAGAGATAAGCCCACACCTATAATTGGAGAAGAAAACCAATTGGTCAAGCCAAAAAGTAAACAAAAAGCAATACGCAAAATTTGTTCTACAAATTCAACTATGCTTACTGCAAAATAATTCTCTAGTCCCCACAAATATCCTCTAATTTGGGAATATATAGCTGTAAAAATTATTGACGGAATAAGTGATAAAATTATAAAGTATCCTATCTCAGAGCCAATGATTATATTGAGAAGGGGCTTGGATATAAGTAATAATATTGACAAAAAAATGGATATAGTTGTAGTTAAGATAAGAGAACTTGTTACACTATAGTTTGTTTCGAAATTGTGAGAATTTCTTTTGTTTGTAGCCGTGATTTTGGAAATGGTTAGAGGAATGCTAGAGCCAACTATAGTAATAAGCACCATATAGACAGATAATGTAAGATTGTATATGCCAAGCTCGGTTGTGGTCATAATTTTCGTTAAATATATTTTAAATATAAAACCTAGACATCTAGTAAGAATACTAAATATTGAAAGCATAAGCATTGCTTTGATTATTTTTTTGATGATAGACCTCCAATACTAATATTTTTTATTTTGTTTTCAAACAAAGTGTAGTATAAGATAATTATATTTTTGCAAATTTGATGTTATTCTAAAAAATTCAATTTAACTATGATTATTTCTTAAATATTATAAGTTGAGTTCTTAAATAATAAAAAATCTCATAGAATATATATGATAAGAATATTTAGAAAATATTGTACAAATTATCATAATTTATGAGAGGGTGAATATGAGAGAAATCTATTTGCTTAATAATGGAGATAGTGTCCAAAAGGCGATGACAGAATGTAATATTGAAAATGTTGAAGTGGCACAAGACAAAGTTTTGGGTTGTAGATATGTCATAACGAAAAATGGTGCAGATGATATAATAATTGTCAAAAATTATTTGCCAATGTTTGTATACAAGGTAAGCAAAGAAGATAATTATTTAGATATACTTGCAAGAGGTTTTAAAACAGATGCAAATGAAAACATTCAAGAGGGAGATATAATAATCTTGCAAAAACCAAGCAGTATAAGATATGTGGTAGCTCCATTAGAAACACTTACGTGTATAGCAAATAAATTTGGAATAGATGAAAAAGATATACTTATTAATAATAATTTGAATACGGATAAATTGTTTGTGGGTCAAATTTTGTGGATTTAAAATGCAATATATTGACAAAAAGTGTCAACTGGGTGTAAAATAATGGTGTGATATTTGATATTTGGGTAGGATAAATGGTTGAAATCAAAATTGTAAAAAATAAAAAGCAACAAAAAGAATTTATAAAGTTTGCAGATAACCTTTATAAAGAAAATAGTGAATATGTGCCATATTATCATAAAAGAGAAAAAAAGTTGTTTTCTCATAAACACAATCCTAGCTTGATTTCCAATGAAACTATGGCAATGGTTGCATATCAAGATGGAAGACTGGTGGGTAGAATTATGTGTTCCAAAAATAGGATAGAATGTATGACAGATAAGATAGTCAGATTTTCGCATTTTGATGCAATAAATGATAGTAGTGTGTCTGGAGCATTGTTAGATAAAGTGTGCGATTGGGCAAAATCTCTTGATGCAGAAGTTGTTGTAGGTGAATTGGGTTTCAATGACTTGATGGAGTGTGGTGTAGTTTTAAATAATGCTTTGCCTATAATGTCAACATTGCAACAACGCTACAATTTTGATTATTATGCCAATCTTTTGAAGGCATCTGACTTTGTGAATACAAAAAAATTATATGAATATCAATTATTTTTAAAAGATAATTTTGATATAGACAATTCTCAAATAAATATAAATAAATTGCTTGCAAAGAATAATTTTAAATTTGTAGAGGGGAGCAAAAAGCTCAAGATATCTCTATATGGCAGACAGATATTCGATTTGCTATATGATAATAGTATATCTGGTCACCCTTCGGTAATAGAAGACAAGGTCTATATTAATTATTTGAAAATGCTTAATAAATTGTTTGATAAAGATGATTTTGTAATATTATTAAATAATAACGATGATGTAGTCGGCGTAATGCTTATAACTGCCAATACATCTTTGGCTTTGCAAACCACTAGAGGAAGTGTTATTAATTCAAAGAATATGTACACAATTGGTGGTGCGTACAGGAATGAATTTGATATAAGCCTACTTGCTGTTGACAAGAAGTATCAGAGCGATGTGATGGACATATTTGGAGATGTGCTTGCTAGCAAATTTCATATGGATAACTATTATTCTGTATTTACAAATGCTTGGATAAACAATGAAATAAAGAAACAAATTTTGTCCAAAAATTTTGATTTAGAACAAGTAAGGACAAGAGGAATTTTTGAAAAAAAACTTGTAGAAAAACATATTCAAACCCCAATAGTGAAAAGAAGTACCAGCGACTTGATTGGGAGAAATATAAAAGGGGTAAAATCGACACTTAGATAATTGTTGATATGTGATAACAGCCATTTATTTTTAAATAAAAATTAAAAAAAGAAGCATAAAGCTTCTTTTTTTAGTTATTTATTTGAATTGTCAGTATTGTCATTTTTTGCATTTTGTTTACTTTGTGTTGTTTTAGTAGGGGTAGTAGAAGATTTTGCTTTGGATTGTTTTGCAAGTGCTTTGCTTTCTGCTTTTTTCTTCTTAGCTTCAAGTTTGGCATTCTTGTATTCTTCCCACATTTCTTTTTCTTCTTTTGCAATACTTTCAATTTCTGCTTCTATCTTTGCAATTTCATTTTTGATAAATTCTTTTCTTTCTAGGAATCTAGCAATTTTGGTTTTGTCTGCCTCTTTGGTATTTTCCAATTTGAGATCTTTTAGATTTAATTGTTTCTGCAAATGCATTTCTTGTTTGTCAAGTTTTTCCATAAATTTGACATATTCTTTTTCTGCTTTTGTATTGCTGACAAGGTCTGGATTTGCTTTTAATTGTTTTTCTCTTTCGGCAGTTGCTTCTTTCTTTCTAATTTCTATCTCTAATTTTTGACGTTTAATTGCTTCTTTTTCGGTCAAAATTTGATTTCTAAGTTGTTCTAATTGTTCTTCTGCAAGCTTGGTATATTCGGCAATTTCGTCATCAATAGATTGTAATTCTGCATTAAGTTCATCAATAATTTGTTGTCTTAGAGCAATTCTTTCTCTTCTATCTATATCTTTGTCAAGAGTTTTTCTTCTATCGTATTTAGTTTTGATTTTTGGTTTTCTATTAAATTTAATTTTTCTTACATAGAATCCTACAACAGCAATTATTAATGCTAGGGCAGTAAGTAGGCTTGGAAGAATTAACCAATCAAAATTATTTGTCCAAGTAGATGTTTCATCATCTTCTGAATCAGAATCGTCAACATAATTAATGAATCTAGCAACGGTGTCTTCATTGGCTGTATTCAATTCTGTTTTCATTGTATCTAGGTCAATGGTTTCAATTTTTAGATTGTCGAATAAAACTGTTCCACTTACTTTTTCATCTGTATCTCCAAGAGCCAATGTGATTTGGGAATTCAAATCTTCTTCTAAACTTAGGTAAATGGTATATGTTTTCCAGCCACCCAAAGTATTGATATTTTTAATTAAAATTTCTGAAGAGTTGTTTAGGGATAATCTTGCACCACGATTGTCTGGGTTTGTGATATTTTGACCGTCTATTACTGCAGTTATATTTTCGGTAAGAATATTTACAGTGATTTTGTAATAAGTCTGAGCTGTAAAAGAGTAAGAATCATTGGTTGAATATGCGAAGTTGACATCGTGCAAACTTTGGATAAGTAGGGCATTTTGATTGCCACTAAGAGTATTGTCTATATCTATACTTGAGTAATTATTTAGATTGATAATTCCTTTTTGGGAAATCGTGAAATTATTATCCGATACATCTTGTTCTGTTGCAGTCCAATTATTAGGTGTTTGCAAAAGAGAATTGTTTGTATTGAATGTTCTATTATCAAAGTTCTCGAAACTTAGGTCAACTTTGGTGTAAGTTATTTCTGGTAATGTTGTATAGTTATTGTAGATTTCTTCTTTTGATGTTTCCAAACGAATATCGTCAAAGAAGACATAGCCGGTTAAATTTTTGAAAGTAAGATTGATTGTGGCAGTCTCGCTTGATTTACCTGTTTTGAAATAAACTACAAATTGATGCCAATTATTATCTGTGAAGTGAATATTTTGGTATTCGTATAGAGTTTTTGTACTAGTTGTTACAGATACGCTTGCGCCATAATTATTTTTGGTAGATTTGTCATAATTAGTTGATACAAAATAAGTCAATTTGTAATAACTGTCTGCATTCAATGTTATGCTACTACTTTTGTATGTTTGACTAGCATTTTCGCTAACACTTCCTATCATCAAGACATTATTATTGTCTCCATAAGGGTGATTTTCTGGTGGGGCAAGATTGATGTTGGAGGTGCTTGGTTTGTAATTACTTACATTTGCATTGAAGTGATCTTTGTCTGTATTGATAACACCGCTAAAAGTATATGAATTGTCGCTACCTTCTTTTGTCCAATCAGAAGGAGTAAGAGGGTAAACTTTTGTACTTTCGGTATTGGAGGTTTTGTCAAAATTTGAGTTTGTTACAACAAACAAATCGCTATCGCTATTGAAATTTAGTGCAGTGGCATTGGAAGAACTAGAGTTATTAGAGAAAGTATTGTAAGATATATCTTCCATTCTAAAGTCGTCTATAAATATATATCCAGAAGTCTTGGCTGATTTTGTACCAAGCCAAATTTGGATAACGACTTCTTTGGTCTCCAATTTATCGCCATATACATAAAAAGAATATTCTGTCCAATCATTACGATAAATATTGTTATTTTTTGAAAATGTAGTTGCAAGAGTAAGGCTAGCACTTTGGGTAGAATTATCGTCTGTTTTGTCTACAAGCATAACTGTAGCGCCACTGCCAACATTACAATCACTCTTGGCAAAGAATGAAATTTTGTAATAAGAAAGTGGGTCGATAGTTATTTTGCTACTCTCTATAGCTTGATAACCATCATTTTTGTTGTACATAAACAAGCATTGACTATTATTGGCAGAATAATTAGAGCCAGGTGCTTCTATGGTTGTATTGTCATCAACTTTTAATTTATAGTTTTTGTTGTCTACGATTTGATAAAATTGATTTTCTGATTTGGTAGTGCTACTAGAAATATTTTTCCAGCCAAGAGGTGTAGAAGTTTCAAAATCGCTATTTGTTACAGGGGAAAGATTTTGGTCCTTGGACAAACTGATAATATTGAATTTATCTGTATCGGTATCATTTTGTGTTTTGATAAATTCTGAATAGTAACTTTCACTATATCTAATAATTTGAACTTTATTAAAGAATACAGCACCTTGCACTTGAGAAGTTTTGCTTCCTAACCATAATTCCAAATTAACTGTGGCACTCTCATTGGTGTCTATATAAAATCTGTATGTTTCCCAGTTTTTAAGGGTATTAATATTTTCAAATTTCACTTGATTGGCAAATTCTTCGTCATCTGTTAGATTTGTAAGATATATAGATGCAGTAGGGTCTGTTTCTTCGAAATCTCCTGTTGCCTCTGTTCTATGAGTATAAAGTTTGACATTGATTTCATAGAAACTATTGGCTTCAAGGGATATAGAATTACTTTTGTAGCCAAATCTTCCAGCTCCAGAATAAGAATTGATCATCAAATTTTTGAAATAAGATTCGTCAGAACTTTCGTCTTGATGTATAACTGGACGAGTGGTGTGATAAGTCGATGTTTTGAAAGTTGATTCGTCAGTAACATCTACTATACCTTTGACGATATTATCTTCATTAACTTGATTATCTGTAATCTCTGACCAACCATTAGGTGTAGCAGGCTTTGCTGAGCTTGTAGTGTAGAAATTATAATAAGTGCTAAGCAAATCGCTAGATACATCTTTTGAGATAAAATCTGAGTTGGCAGCCATAACTTTGCTTTGAGGAACAAAGTGAAGACCTGTAAAAGCTGATATTATCATAGCAATACAAAGTATCAAGCTAAAAAATATGGTTTTTGATTTTTTGTTTCTAGTCTTTAACATAGATAGTTCACCTTTTATTTAATTTATTTATTATTACACTTGTTAAGTATACATCATTTTTTGTTTATATTCAAGCAATTTTCACGTGATTGTCGTCTGAAATTAATATTTTTATTTAAAAATTGATAGATTTGCTACAATGTTTTTACTGGAAAATTTTTCCAATTTTTAGTAGTATGCAACGAAAATTAATTTTAATTCATTAATTTGCAAGAATTAATTTCTATTTTTAGTAAAAAATTAAATATGAAAGAAAGTTCGTTTAATATAAGGAAAAACACAAATTTCGGAGGAACGGAAATTGAATTTGATTACCAGCCTCAGAATAAAGAAAGCAAAAACAATATTTTTATTAAAATATTGACAGGGTCATTGATTGGCTTTGTTAATGGTTTTTGGGGAGGCGGTGGTGGAATGATTTGTGTGCCACTTTTGATGCAAATAATTAAACTGCCCGAGAAAAAGGCTCACGCCACAACATTGCTTATTATGCTTCCGCTAAGTATTGCGAGTTTGTGTGTATATTTGTTGAGTGGGAATTTAGAAATAATTAACGCATTAAAAATAGGTGCGGGATTCATTGTCGGAGGCGTAATAGGTGCTGTAATACTTAAATTTATAAGTAATGTGTGGCTGGGGATAATTTTTAGTATTATAATAATTGCTGGTGGGATAAAATTGCTTATATGATAGATTTTTTATATTTGTTTATTGCAGGGCTTGTGAGTGGGGTTGTAGGAGGAATGGGAATGGGAGGAGGGACTCTTCTAATACCTATACTTACAATTTTCTTATCATTCAAACAAAAAAATGCACAAGCTATAAATTTATTGGTATTCATACCAATGTCTTTGTTTGCACTTTTTATTCATATTAAGAATAAACTTGTAGACTTCAAGGTGGGAATTCCTATTGTAATAAGTGGTGTAATATTTTCAATTCTGGGGTCATATTTAGCCAGCATTCTTAGTAATAATATTTTGCAAAAAATATTTGCAGTCTTTTTGTTGATTGTGGGAGTAAATCAAGGAGTTCAGACCATTATTTCTCTAAAAAAGTCAAAAAGCAAGCCAAAATTCAATAAAATTAAATTTAAGATGTATATTAAATAAAATGACTATGAACGGGCTTTTTGCTTGATTAAAAAAAATATTTGTGCTAGTATATATACATTATTGAGATAAAATTTCTCAATAAAATTCAATCAAAAGTCAAATAATTTTTTTGACGAAGGAGAAAGATGATAGTTAATAAAGAAGTATGCGTTGGTTGTGGAACTTGTATTGATAGTTGTCCTGTTTCTGCAATTACTATGGTAGATGGCAAGGCTGAGATTAATCAAGAAGTTTGTATCCACTGCGGAACTTGTATTGGAGTTTGTCCAGTAAGCGCTATTGAAGAATAATTTTTATAAGTCATCAAATGTGTCTATTAGTACATAAATGATGACTTTTTTTATTTAAAAACAAATATTTTTTTAAAAAAATTTGTGTACAATTCAAAAATTATATGATATAATCAAGACGATGGGAAATTCTGCCCAAATTTAATTGCAGATAATTAAAGGAGACTATGTTGGAAAAAATAGCAGTAATAGAACTAAAAACAACTTGTGTAAAATTGCAAATTGTAGATGTTTGTAGAAATAAATATTATCATAAGTATAAAACTATTGAAATGCCTATAAATTTAACTAAAGACTTGTATTCTGATATGTTTGTAAAAACTACAGTAATCAAAGAAATTAATTCAATTTTGAGCGTATATAAGAAAATTATTGAGCAGTATGAATGCACAGAGACTATATGTTTGGCGACAGATTGCTTAAGTGAAGCCAAAAATTTGAATGGGATATTAAATGAATTCAGTGTATCGAATGGTTTTAATTTTCAAGTATTTTCGCCAGAAACTGAGATAGAAGATGTGTATACTGCTGTCATAAATAGTTTTAATAGACCAAAAGGCATTGTAATAAATATTTCCGATTATAATTCAGAATTGGTACTTTATAATAGAAGAAACATACTTAGAAAAATAACTATTCCTTATGGTGCTGTAAAAGTATATGATACAATGAATGACATTTCTTTTGAAAAATTGGAAGAGAAGATTAGTTCTGAGATAAAACAAAAGATGATAGAATGTGACTTTGATGATGAATTGCCAGAAGAATATGATATTATTGGAACTGGAGATATTTTCAAAGATTATGGTGTTGTATGTAGAAAAGCAAAGAAATATCCTCTAGACTTAATACATAATTTTGTATCAAATAGTGATGATTTTGAAAAAGTGTATTCTCTTGTAAAAGGTTTAGATGTAAGTAATACAACTAAAATCAAGGGGTTGACTCTTAACAATAGTAAATATTTCCCTAGTGGTCTTGCTATTGCTAGAGCAATACTTAGTTGTTTTGACAATAAAGAATTTGCTATAAGTAGTCTAGATGCTATAGATGGAATACTTTTCCACAATGTATTACCGCTTACAATTGAAAAGCCAATAAGTGATACATTGGGATATAGTTTGCAAGTATTGAATGACTATTATGATAAAAAGCCTAATAATTCTCAGCATATATATGAGATAAGTATGATTTTGTTTAAACAATTAAAAGTTTTGCACAAATTACCTCGTCCATATGTAAAAGTTTTGAGAATTGCTAGTTATTTGATAAATAGTGGATATAGAATAAATGAGGATAATTGCGATAAAATTGCTTATGATGTAATCAAAAATAGTGAAATCTTCGGGGTAACACATCATGATATTATACTAGCTAGTTTTGTGGCTTTAGGTAAGAATTTGGATAATTTCAATTTGAGCGAGTGGGTTAGATACAAAGAGTGTGTTAGTGAAGATGATTTAATCGCCGTAAAGAAATTGGCTGTTATTTTGAAGATTGCTGAAGCTTTGGATATTACAGGCTTTGGGAATGTGGTAGATATTAGCTGTGATATTTTGGGTGATAGCGTAATTATGAAGACAATAGTTGAGAATGAAGCTTCTTTTGAAATTAGTTATGCAATGTTATGTGGTAGCGAATTTAAAAAAGCATTTGGTAAAAATTTGGAAGTTTTATAAGGTAAAAAATTCCTAGATTATCGTCTAGGAATTTTTTTTTTAAGTTTTAATTTAATTAAATCAATTGAATTTTGAATAAACTGTGATAAAAACGCATTGAATAACAAAATTTGGATTGTTCAAAACATATAGGCGAGTGACAAATAGTGAATAATAGTGTAAATATTATTTGAACAATAAATGTTGTTATATCAAAAATAACGAGAATTGTAATTATTTATTTGATAATTCGTTATTTAATTTATTATATACTTCGATTGTGCCGATATCGTAGCATTCTCCTTCAAAAGAATATGCGTAAACAGGTTTTCTAGTATAAAGCCAAGCAGGGAAATTGCCTGGAGCATCTTTATTGTTTCCTTCGTCTAAATATTGTTTAATCATCTTGACTGTGTCTTTTTTGTATATATAACTAGCATAAGCTCCGATATTTGTATCTGGGATACCGCCTGGTTTCTCAACCATTCCCACAATTCTATTATTTTCATCAAGTTTAACACAAGCGAAATTCTTGCCAAGATACTCAAGGTCTTCAAATTCGGTAACGATTATGCAATCGGATTGTATCTCTTTGTAGAAATTGTAAAAGTCTTTAAGTGAGAAAGTAAAGTAATTATCGCTAACAAGTACCATAATCTCATCATCTATATTCAATTTATCAATAGCGTATTGGATATCTCCAATAGCGCCAAGTCTAGTCTCATTGGAAGTAGTGCCATCGTTTAATATGGTGATTTTTTTGCTACCAGTATAAGTGTCTTTCCATTCGATAAAGTTGTGATAGAATTTGTCGTTACTGACCAAAATTACTTCGTCAATAACGTCAATTTCTTCTACTTTGCCCATAAGAAAATCTAGAAGGGTTATATTGTTCAGGGTAAGTAATGCTTTTGGGGTATTTAATGTAAGTGGATATAATCTGCTTGCATATCCGGCAACTAAAACTATTGCTTTCATTTTTCATTCTCCTTTGTTTAAGTAAGATAAAGACATTTGATTTTTAAATTGTAAAGATAAACAAATTAAATAAAAATATGCAATATCTACTTATATATATACTACAATAATCTTACCAAAATAATTATAAAATGTAAAATAAAAATAAAGTAAATTTTTCTTGAAAAAATTTTCATAATAGGTTAGAATAAAAAGAAGAAAATGTGGGGGAGTAGGATATGAAATGCATTTATTGTGGAAATACTGAAAGTAAAGTTCTAGATAGCAGAAGTTCTGATGATGCCAATGCTATTAGAAGAAGAAGGGAATGTCTGTCGTGTGGAAAAAGATTTACAACATATGAGACTGTAGAGACTACGCCTCTACTTGTAATCAAATCGGATAATAGCAGGCAAGCTTTTGATTCTGAAAAACTGAAGAGGGGAATAATTAGAGCTTGCGAAAAGAGACCTGTATCAATGGCACAGATTGATATGATTGTAGACAATATAGAAAAGACCCTATACAATTCTCTAGACCAAGAAGTACCTAGTTCAAAGATAGGTGAATTGGTTATGGAAAATTTAAAAAAGATTGACGAGGTTTCTTATATAAGATTTGCAAGTGTGTATAGAAAATTTGCAGACTTGACACACTTTATAGAATTTATTCAAGACTATGATAACAAGAAGTAAAAGATAGATAAAAATTCTAAAGAAAAATAAAATATAAAGACATTGGATTATTCTTAATATCAATGTCTTTTTTTTGATTAAAAATCAAATATATTATTGTGTGACATAATGGTCTCTTTAATAAATATTAATTGTGTAAAAACAGGATAGGCGATTGTGTTTTTCTAATTAAAAATTGAGAATTTTTATAAGACAAAAATAAAAAAAACGATGTGTATAAAAATTCAAAATGATAAATAAATATTAAATTGGTTAAAAATGTTATTTTTCAATATTGTTTGATACGTCAAATATAAACAAATTTTACTTTTAAGATAATTCATATAAATTGATTATATTTATTAATAAATTATTTATAATGGAATTATTTATATTGATGACTTCAAATACAATGATAATGACAATAACATATAAATAATTGACAAAAACATATATAATTATTTATTCAAGTCAATATCGTTCAAAACGTCTTGAATATTGAATTTTTGCTTTGATTGTGTTGTAATTAATTTTTCATTGTCTTCTGCACAGATATTAATATTATTAAATTGGTTGCAATTATTTTGCATAATTATGTCTACTAAAATTATGTCTTTGCCAATTTTACATATTCTATTGTAGGGTATGAGAATATCGTTTGAAGACTTAAATAATCCAAAAAAATTTTTGTTTGCTGGGACAATAATTCCTTGTATTTTTCCACAGCAGGTATCAAAGACTAGGTCTATAATTTTGCCATAATTTTTTCCATCGCATACATTGATTACATCTTTGTTTTTTAATTGGCAAAAACTCATTTCCATACACTATTCTCCATTAATATATTTTTATGTTTTTGGAGTATAAAATATTCCAAATTTTTACATTTTTTGACATATGTGAAATTTTAATTTTCTGAATAATTTTTAAATGTTTTTCAAAAGATAAAATTAATTATATTTAGAGGTATTATTGTGCCAATAGTTTTTGTGCTTTGTGGTGTCTTGTTTTTTTTAATTTTATTTAAGTTTATAAATATAAAATTATTGTTCAATAGGCTTGTTGTCTGTAGTATTTTGTTTCTTGTATGTGCAAGCTATTTCTGTGATAATATTTTTATTTATGATGTGTACTTTAATTGTGTTCAATTGTTTTTGATTTTGATGATTTTGTTATTTGTTTTAATTGTTTCCAAGTCGAAGATTAAACCTATTTGTTTATCTTTGTTTATGGTAATTTTCTACTATTTTGTTGCTAATGGGGTTAAAGAGAATTTTGATAATTCTATTCAATTGCAGGAGTATATTTTTTTAATTCCAATTCTGGCTAGTTGTATTTTTTTGAGATTTAGTGATGGGGCATTATGTTGTTTGCTTGCTTGTATGGGAATTGTAATTGCAAATGTTTTTTTTGAATTTGACTTGTATACATTTGCAACGGTTGACTTTGATATGATTTTAAGTGCTTTTGCTATTTATATTCTATTGTGTGTGAATAAGTTTCTTATTTTTAATAATTTAAGTTTTATGGAGGAGAAAAAATATGCTTTCTCATAAATTAAAAATATTCAACACTGTTTGGATTATTTTTGCTATTTTATTTTGTGGACTAAATTTTGGTTGTGGCATTGCTAAGAGTATTTTTATTCGTGAGATGGGTAATGCTTCTGTCTTTGCTGAAGAAATTTTTGGTAACAACTATCAGGTCTATGATGACAATATGAATTTGCTTTTTGAAAGAGAAGATGTGGAGATTGGTGATAATTATCTATCAAAAGACTTTAAGTATTATGAAATTTATTCGGTTGACAAAAGCAGGGGTATTGGATTTGCTAAATTTGTAGAGCAACGAGAAAAACCGAATATTTCTTATTCTCCTCTTCCTAGCCCTATCAAGGTGGAGAGGAGAGTTATTGCTATGTATATGACGCATAATGATGAGAGTTATGTGCCTAGTGATGGCGTTGATAGTATATACGGTAATGGCGGGATTAAAGATGTAGCACTGGCTTTTAAGTCTGAACTTGAGAAAAATTTTATAGATGTCTATTTAGATGATACTCTACATATTCCTCACGACACAAGTGCTTATACTAGAAGTTTAAAAACCGCTCAGTCTCTGCAAAATCAATATTCGCCAGATGCAATCTTTGACATTCATAGAGATGGTGCAAGTAGGGGATATTACGTTGCTAATGTAGATGGTAGAGAAAGAGGAAGGGTGAGAATGGTTATTGGCAAGGCAAATCCCAACAAAGCTCTTAATGAGGAATTTGCCACATATCTTATGGCGGTAGGTAATGAGATGTATCCTTGGTTATTTACTGATATTTATTATGCCAAGGGGCATTATAATCAATCTATTGATAGCAAAGCTATTTTATTTGAAATGGGCTCTCATTTAATAGAAAAAGATTTGGAAATAGAGAGTATGAAAGAATTAGCTGAAGTTGTAACAACATCTCTATATAAAACTACTGTAAATAGTTCAAGTGGAGACTTGACTATTAATGGTGAAGATACAGAAACCGAGATTACTATTAACGAAACTCTTGATAAAAAGGAAAGTGCAAAAACGGGGTTGTTTGTTTTCTGTGTAATAATAGTAATAATTGCTTCTTTTTGTTCTACTCTTATTTGCGTTTTTTGGAAAAAATACAAGAATAGAAGTAATTGATTTTGAAATTTTTAAAGAAATTAGTGGATAAATGGGTTGTTTTTTTTGGTGATATGATATAATATATATTAGTAACTATATGTAGTAAATTTTATATTTGCTAGATTTCTAGATGTGGATATAATCTTTAATTTCAAACAATACTTGCAGATAATTACCAATGGTGTTTGGAAGTATATAGTGTAGTAAGATATATGGAGTATATTATGAGAAAACCATTAGTTGCATTGATTGGCAGGCCAAATGTAGGCAAGAGTACGTTTTTTAATACAATATGTGGTAGAAGAATTAGTATTGTCAAAGATATGCCCGGAGTAACAAGAGATAGAATATATGGTGATGCCGAATGGTGTGGCTATGCTTTTTCTATAGTTGATACTGGTGGCTTGGATATAAAGAATAAAGATGAGTTCCAGGCAAATATTACTAGACAGGCCGAGATTGCTGTAGAACTTGCAGATGTTGTAATTTTTATGGTTGATGGCAGAGAGGGCTTGGTTTCAGCTGATTATGATGTTGCGAATTTTTTAAGAAAATACAATGTGCCTGTGGTGCTTGCGGTAAACAAACTTGATGCAAATCAAGTGGATTTAACTTATGAATTTTATTCTTTGGGATTAGGTGAGCCATTTGCTTGTAGTGCTGAAAATAATAAGGGTTTGGGAGAAATTCTTGATGAATGTGTCAAATATTTCAAAGATAAAATTTCTGTTGAAGAAGATAAGCAAAAAATCAAAATTGCTGTGGTAGGTAAGCCAAATGCTGGCAAAAGTTCGATTATTAATAAACTTTTGGGTGAAAACAGAGTAATGGTTAGCAATGTAGCTGGCACTACAAGAGATGCTATAGATACACCATTTAATTATAATGGTAAGGAATATTTGCTTATAGACACTGCTGGAATTAGACGCAAGAGGTCTGTGCCAAATGAAAGTGTTGAATTGTATAGTGTACTTAGAGCATTTGATGCTATAAGAAGGGCAGATGTTGTAATGCTTGTGATTGATGCAAGTGAAGGTTTATCAGAGCAAGATACGAGGATTGCAGGATTTATTCACGAAGAAGGCAAGCCTAGTATTGTTGTTATGAATAAGTGGGATTTAATAAAAAAAGACACTTATTCAATGAATAAATTTAATGATGATTTGAGTGAAGATTTGAAATTTATGAGTTATTTTGTACCTCTATATGTTTCTGCACTTACAGGTCAAAGACTAAATAAAATTATGACTGAAGTTGAAAATGTTTATGCTAAATCTAATTATAGGATAGGCACAAGTATGCTTAATGAAATAATATCTAATGCTGTGGCTGTAAATGAGCCTCCTATACAAAAGGGTAAACGTTGTAAGATTTATTATATGACACAAGCAAGTGTCGCTCCTCCGACATTTATTGTCTTTGTCAATGATAAAAATTTAATGCATTTCTCGTATGTGAGATATCTAGAAAATTGTATACGAAATGCTGTAGATTTTAAAGGTACACCTATTAGGATTATACTTAGAAGCAAGTCTGACAAGGAGGAAAACTAATGGAAATTATTGATATACTTGTATTTGTTGGAGTGTGCATACTTAGTTATCTTTTGGGAGGAATAAGTGTAGCTAGGCTTGTGACGAACAAAAAAGAAGATAATATTGCAAATGTCGGGAGTGGCAATCCTGGGACTATGAATATGCTTAGAACTCACGGAATGGGAATGGGGCTGTTTACACTTTTTTGCGATGCTCTAAAAGGGGCTATTCCATCACTATTTGGTTTGCTTTATTTTGGTGAAATTTATGGTGTAGAAATGGGATATATTGCAATATATGCTTTTGGATTGTGTGCTGTTCTTGGGCATATTTTCCCTATTTATTACAAGTTTAAAGGTGGCAAGGGGATAGCTACAACATTTGGAATGTTTATGGTTGCTGACCCTATATGCACACTTATATTATTTGGAATAATGTTTGTTACTCTTTATTTTATTAAGATAGGAAGTTTGGTAAGTCTTCTGTTTATAACTATCGAAGCGGTTGAGCAGATGTTTAGGACAAAAATGCAAGGTAATTGGATAGCTTTGCTCATAATGTGCGTGGTGGTTGTTATAGATATTTGCTGTCATAAGCAAAATATTATTAGATTAATAGAAAATAGAGAAAATCCTGCGGATATTCAAGAGGGATTGAAAAAAGATATAGAAAAGATAAAAAACAAACGTGAGAAAAAACTTGAGAAAAATTCTATTAGACAAGATAAAATTGAAAAAAAATATGCGAAGAAGATAAATAAAAAACAAGAGAAAGTATCAAATAAATTGAAAAGACTTGAAAATATGAAAGAAAATAAAGTTTTAAAAACTTCCAAAGCAAATGTAGATACTAATACATCTCCAAAGGTAAAACATAAAAAAGAAACTCTAGAGAATAATGAGTAAATAATGAAAAGAGTGCAAAAATTTTGTTCTCTTTTTTTCTTTTTGCATATATGTCAAATTTGCAACATATAATTTAGAAACTTTGAAAAGTAAAATAAAAAGTATATTTTTTGAAAAGTTTTGAAATTATCGGAGGATATTATGACTGAATATAATGTATACAAAGATATTGCCCATAGGACTAAGGGTGATATTTATGTTGGTGTGGTAGGCCCTGTAAGAACGGGTAAATCTACATTTATAACCAAAGTTATGGAAAAATTAATTTTGCCTAATATTGCAGATGGATATAGCAAAGAAATGACAAAAGATGAAATGCCACAGAGTGGTGATGGCAAAAGTATTATGACAACTCAGCCGAAATTTATTCCAAGCGAAGCTGTAAAAGTAAGCCTAAATAATGATATAAATTTTAATATGCGTCTAATTGATTGTGTTGGATATCTTGTAGAAGGGGCTATTGGTCACGAAGAAAACGACAAGCCTAGAATGGTATCTACGCCTTGGGACGATAAAGAAATGCCTTTTGAAAAAGCCGCAGAAATAGGGACTAATAAGGTAATAACCAATCATTCTACTATAGGTATTGTGGTAACTACGGACGGGAGTATTACTGATTTAGATAGAGATAGTTACATTAAGGCGGAAGAAAGAGTTGTGGGAGAATTAAAATCTTGCAAAAAACCTTTTGTCATTGTACTTAATTCTACTCACCCAAAAAATCCCGAGACTATTAATTTGGCTAAATCTCTTGCAAATAAGTATGAAACAAAGGTTATTCCTCTAGATGTTGATGGTGCTGACGAGAAAGATATTAATGAAGTCTTTGAGGGAGTTTTACACGAATTTCCAGTAAGCAAAGTAGCAATTAAATTCCCCGAATGGTTGCAAATTTTGGATTATACTAGCGACATTATCAAAAATATTATTTCTAATATTAAAGATTTGTTAGGAGTTATAGACAAGGTTGATAATATTCCAGAAACTTTGACTTTAAGTGAAAATTCACAAGACTTTGAGCCTATTATAGAAAAAAGTTTGAATTTGGGAGAGGGAAAACTTACTTTGAAATTACAACCCAAGCCAGACTTGTATTATAGGATTTTGAGTAGTGAATGCGGATATGATATAAAAAATGAATATCATTTAATATCATATATTAAGCAACTGTCTATAGCAAAAGTTCAATATGATAAATTCAAAGATGCTATAGAGCAAGTTAAAACTACTGGATATGGTGTAGTGAGACCAGATTTGGAAGATTTAACATTGGAAGAGCCTAAAATGTATAAACAAGGTGGCAAATTCGGTGTTAAATTGAAAGCTAGCGCCCCAAGTTTGCATATAATGCAAGTAGATATTCAGACAGAAGTCAATTCTATGGTTGGGAATGAACAACAATCGGAAGAATTGGTAAAATCTCTAATGGGCGAATTTGAAAACAATCCAAAAGATATTTGGGATACCAAAGTATTTGGGAGGAGCTTATATTCTTTAGTTAATGAGGATTTGCAGAATAAATTGCTTGTGATGCCACAAGAAGTTCAGAAAAAAATGAGAAGAACATTGGGAAGGATTGTAAACGAGGGAAAAGGTGGAGTAATTTGTATTCTTTTGTAAGTAAAAAAAGAGATATTGATTTTACAATATCTCTTTTTTTGATGAAATATTAATTATTTGCACTTAATATTTTCTGAAGAAATTTTGGGGAAATCCCAGTATGGTTGTTGAGAATTGGCAATCTCAATTATTTTTGCTGGCTTGTCTTTGGAAATGGACATACAATTGGTTATGCTTGTGATATTTGAAGGTGTTAAATGGCCTTTTTTGTTTGATTTGTAAGTGGTCAATATTGCTTCTAGACTGCCTTCTTTATATTTTAATCCATCTTTGGTTTGGATAATTGTGTATGGGGAGACAGATATTACTCCCGTCATAATATCTCCAAAATCAATGTCACCTGGTACTACAGATTTGGCAAGTTCTCCAATTCGAATACAATTTTCGGTATTGTCGGAACATTTAATAAGAGGTCTTGTTGTACCGTAAAATGCTACTGGTTTATTGCCTTGAAGATTTTTGCGTTTAAAACTTGCATTGCGAAGATAATCAAAATATGTCGAAAATCCCTCGATTTTTGTGTATTCATCTGTTTTATTATTAAATAACTTATTGTTAATTTCTGCTGTTGTTGAGCTATTGATTCTTGCAAAACTATATGCTGGAAATTCTATGCTTTCTACAATGATATCTCCATCAAAGTCTTGATAACCCAAACAAAAGAATTCCAATGGGGAATCATCTTTGCCTCTATCTAGTCTATAAGTAGATTTTTTTTGTGCCAAATGTCTAATGTAGTCAAGTCCTGCTGACGCTTTTTCGCTAAAAAAGAGTGTAGCTGGAACATTTTGAAAATTGTTCTCAGTCTGCAAATGATGATTCAAAATAGGTGTATTTGCACCAAGATTGTATTGAGGGTATTTTTTGTCTAGTGCATGGAAGTAATTATTTAAATCATTGTTTTTTCTTAATTGAAGAAGTCTATTAATTTTTGAACTCATAGAAAATTATCTCCCAATTTTTTGTGGTTATGAAAAGGCAAAAATCAAATTTTTCATTATAATAATTTTAGCACAAAAATTAGTTAAAATCAAGGTGTATTTGGCCTTATTATAAAATATAATTGTATTGATTTCTTTGATTGATTATGATATAATACATAAAAATATACAGGTGGTTATTTATGTCATATTATGGAATGAGTTTTTACGATATGCAAAAAATTTATGTTTTTAATAATCTTAGGAGAATAAAATTTTTGAATAAAGCATCAAGTCTTGATTCGGATATTGAAAAAGCCAAATTTGTGGTAGATTATTTCACTAATAATTTACCAAAAGATGTTGTGGCAGATATAGATAGTGTTTATGAAAAAGATGTGGTGGATTTTTCGTATGATTATAGCTTTGTGAGGGGGAACGATACTCCATTCCCTAGATTACAAGAGAGAATTAGATATCCTCAAGGTTTTGGGACAACTATGACTTGTGCAGATGTAGATGTTGAAGTAGCGGGTAAACCCAAAATTTATCCTACAGTATACGCTTTAAAACAGGGTACTTGTATAATTTTTGCAAATGAGATAATGAGAATTATGTCAAATTTAGGTATTAAATGCGAAATTATTGAAACGCCCGAGGGTGTAGATTGTTATGACAGGTTTAGTGGAACAGATGTTGAGTTTAATGAGATAGAAACTAATGACATCAAGAAAATCAGGCATTATTACAATATTATAGAGGTGGATAATAAGAAATTCAAAGTGGATATTGCAGGCTATTTGACGGCACAGGATTTCAATAAATTCAAGCCGGAAAAATACAAAGAAAATATAGACATAAGTAGATTTTGTATGACGGAAGATTTGTATGGCAATCCATTTGAAGAAGTAAAATCAAGAAGTATGGGCGATTAAGGTTTTCAAATTGAAAATAATAAATATCTTTTTAGAAATTAATTAGATACACTACACAATGATTGGTGACGATATCACGTCTTATGACTAAAATAAAAAATTGTATCAAAAAGAGATACAATTTTTTTTGGGTGCTTCCTCGGAGACTCGAACACTTCATAATATATATAAGAGAAACAAAAAACATTGAAGATAAATTAAAAGAGAAATAGTTTGATGGACCCACTGATTAAGAGGAATAAAAAAGGCTTGTTATTTAGTGATTTTTCGTATCACTCTATCCCTAAAAATCCCTTATTTTACAAGGAAAAGTTGTGTTGTATCGTGTTAAATAATATTTTCTAAAATTGTCTAAGTTTATTAGACATTTTGTAATACATTTTTAGACAAATGGGAATATCTATATTTGTTTTTCTATAATACTTTTGCTTTATTATTTAAGTTACTTTTTCTTAACTGGGAATTCTATTTCTGTCAAATAATCTTTTTCGTTCTCTTTATTCCAACAGCCATCAATATAACATTCTCTAGCATTGTCAATTATTTCATATCCGTTTTCTTCTATGTATTTCAAAATTATATTATATGAATCTCGTAAATTATCATAAGAACCTTTGTGATAAATACATACTGCTGTTATAGGTGCTGATTTCATAAATTTTATTTCATCGGTTTCTTTTCCAAACTTTTCAATTGCTTCAGCATATCTTATTTTTATATTTTCTTCCTTGTATTCTCCGTCCAAATAACTAATATAACAATAATTTGGCATTGCACATTTCAAGTTTGGATTTATTCTTGAACATTCTGTCCCTGTTGCATAAGCAAATTCTGAAATTTTGCTAAAATCTGCTATAACTCCATCACGATAATAAATAATATACTCTGGAATTTCTTTTATAAAAATCTCGTTTTTCATATTGTCTCCTTCTAATAAATAATTGATTTTAGAAAGTTCGATATTGTAATTTTCAAGATTTTTTTCTATTTCTTTTTTTCTATTTTTAAGTATGTCTACCATATTGTATCCATCTAAAACTTTTTTAATATCTTTAATTGATAATCCCACTTGTCTTAAATGTATTATTTTTGAAATATCTACTAGTTGACTACTTTCATAATATCTATAATTTGTATATGGGTCTATAAAAACTGGCTTTAATAGTCCCTCTTTTTCATAATATCTTAATGCTTTTATTGTTGTTTTAGACATTTTAGAAAATTCTCCGTATT
>CAYPKM010000002.1:0-40305 GCA_964411325.1 uncultured Christensenella sp. | reverse complement strand
TATGAACATTTTGGTCTTTTAAAAAGATATAAAGATAACGAAAGAGAATT
The DNA here is from genome assembly GCA_964411325.1 of uncultured Christensenella sp. GTDB lineage: Bacteria > Bacillota > Clostridia > Christensenellales > UBA1242 > UBA11490. The sequence goes on along the minus strand of CAYPKM010000002.1, from coordinate 40,255 downwards.
GTAAATGCAATTCTTTTTTTTCTTGTCTTGACAATTTAAGAAAATGACAATTCGATATTGTACTTCCAATTGTTTTGTGATATAATATAATAAGATATATTGGGAGTTTTATTAATATCTTTAATATTTTTGATTATTCAAATAATAAATCGATAAATAATGTAAAATTTTCCAAAATAGTTAAAAATTTTTATACGAAATTTTTGAATGTTTGTAGTATTCAAATATTGAAAAAAGAAAAAGGATTATAAATAATGAAAATAATAAACGAAAAAGACTTTGAAGAGTATGATAATTATACTTGCAATGATTCTATTGGCGGAACAATGTCAAAAAGGTTTATACGAATAGATAATAAGGTTTTGAAAGAGTTTTTTGATGCGAAACGCGACCCTAATAATTCTTATGTGACATATATAGATGACTTTATAAAAGAATACATTAATGAAGAACAAGAAAATATTCCACTTAAATATATTTCAGTTTTGTTCAAAAAAGAAAGAATATATGGGGACGATTATCATATTACAAGCGATGTCTTGGGCAGTAGACTTGCCAATTATTTGGGAGTGCCTACCGTGTACAATGAGAGAGTGATGATGGAGCACGAGAATTACACCATCTCTGTTGACTTTGTCAAAGAAGGACAAGAAATTGATGTGCTAGAAGGGACTTTTGTGAGGGTTCCAATTGACGACTTTTCTTTGTTTAAGGATTGGGATGTTTATTTGAGAGACAAAGTGCATAAGATTATGAAAGAATATGAATATGGCGATGAAGAATTGCAAATGATGCAAGATAAGTTTGTCAAAGACTTTATTCCTCATTATATGTTTAGAAATATGATTTGTGATGATGCCGATTTCAAGCCTAGAAATATAAATTACATTATAGAAGATAATGAAGGGAAAAAGAATATGCAATTGGCACCTGCCAATGATTATGAGTTTATAATGACTTTTAGAACTAGAAAAGATATGGAATTTGCAACTAAGCACAATCTACAATATTTGCTTGATAATTATCCAGACGAAACAATCAATTTTGTGGAAAACTTAAAATCTAAATTTTTGAAAAACAACAAGTTCGAGACAAAAGGACTTCACAATGTTTTCCTTTCTGCCATCAAAAACCCATCACTTTTCAAAAAACGTGAGGATAGAATCAAATACAATCTCAAAACCATCTTTGATGAATATAATAAGCAATCTCAAAATCTTTCGTTAACTAATGAAAATGATATTGAATGTAGTCGTTAAAACTTAATACAAATTCATTGACGAATTATTATTTATTTGCTAAACTAAAATGTATACAAATGTATTGATAAGTCTTCAAAAAATGGTATAAATTAGTAGCTTTTTGTAGATTATTTATATAAACAATTGGAGCAGAATATGAAGAAAAAATTACTTTCTCTAATAATTATGTGCGTTATGGCTGTGTCAGTGTTTTTTGTAGGATGTTCTCCAAAGGGACTTGCTGACAATCCTCCTACTGACGCCAACGTTGTAAGCAATGGTGGAATGACTGTTGTCAAAGATAACTATTTGTATTTCGTCAATGGCTATGTTGATGATAGCACCCTTGACGGATACGACAATGAACAAGGCAAGGTAATCAGGTCGGCTATCTATAGAACCAAATTGGTTGATGGCAAAATTCAAAAAGACAAAGATGGTTTCCTTACTAATTCAGACGTTGTAGTATCCAAAGTTGTCGGGTTTGACAATGGTGGATTTTTTATAATCGATGATTACATCTATTACGCTACACCTTATATGAAGTACGACAGGGAAGGAACTTTGCAAAGTAGTAGAGTAGAATTCCACAAAGTAAATATCAATGGAACAAAAGACAAGACTTTGTATGTGACTGAGCAAGGCGAAGATAATCTTGATTGGACAGTATACAAATCCAATGGAACTGTTTATATCGTAACTTATGTTAATAGCAAAATTGTAATTGTTAATACTGACAACAAAAAAGATGTCAAGACTGTAGAAAATAGTACATCATATTCATTCTTGCACGAGACTGATTATGCTACAAATAATGCTAGAAATAGTGTATTCCAAAATTACATCTATTACACCAGAGCAGTTACTTCAGAAGACGGTCTTAGTGGTAATTACAAAGGCAATATGATGTGTAGAATCAATGTGGCTACAGGTGATATTGACACCTATCCTGGTGATAAAGAATGCACTTATTCGATAGTGGGCGTTACTACAGACAAGATTTATTACACAAAGACTAATGCTACTGGCGACAATAGACAGAGTATACTTCATCAGAGAGACTTGTCTCAATCATCTTGGGTAAATGCTAATGAGGTGAAACTATCTGATATGACATATACCAATTATTATATTTGCAAATTTGGTATAGATATGATTATAGCAGATGATGGAAACGGCACTTATGTTTTGGAAGAAGGCACTGTAACCAAAATCTCTTCTTCACAAAAGACAGTTATCGGTATGAATGGTGATGACGCTTATTATGTTGTAGACAATGTTTTGTTTAAATTTAACGTTAGAGATGCTTTGGAAGACGGTGAAATACCTATTGAACAAATGACCAAAGATGAAGACAAAACCCATTTGATTACCAATTCCAAATTCTGGGACTTTGACAATCAAAGAGTATATGTTTACACCGAATACACCAATGACGAATGTTATTATTTGAATTATATCGAGGGTGATAGCGAGAGATTTGTAGGAGTATTCGAAGATGACGATTTGCCAGCAGAGCCAGAACAAGACGAAGATTATGGTACAGACGAAAGTGTATCTTGGATACCTAGAATCGACTAATTAAATAATTGAGAAGAACATCTTGAAATTTATGTTCTTCTTTTTTTAATGTTTTTTTATAAAAAATCCATATTCAAAATCAAATAACCAATTATTCGACAAATAAGAAAATTATATTCAAAAAAGTGAGTGTTTAAGCCATTTTCTCTAATTGTAATAATTTGCAAAATAACATTTTAAATGATATATTTTTAGTGTTAATTAAATTAATTTAGGAGAATGAATATGGAAAATAAAATTTCAAAAATAGTAGTAGTCGATTCAAACGACGCTTATTGCCAAGGTCTAAAGGATTTCTTTTTGGAAAGCAGACAAAATTTAAGAGTGGTTGCCAGTTTTGGGAAATTGGTAGATGCCGTAGAATACATAAGTGATAACAATGTGGATATTGTGATTACAGATATTGTTTTGCCAAATGCTGATGGTTATGATTTAATAAGCGAGATTAAATCTTTGGGTTTGCAAAAAACACCAAAATTTGTAATTGTAAGTGCTTTGCAAGGCGAAGGATTTATCCAAAAAGCGTTTAGTATGGGTGCTTCTTACTATATGCTCAAACCAGTCAATTACGAACTTTTGGAAAGCAGACTTGTAGATATTGCCAAAGACGAATTTTTGGAAAACAAAAGCAAGATTGAGCCTATAACAAATCAAAACAAGCCAAAGAATAAGCAATTGGATGAGAGGATTACCAATATATTTATCACTGTTGGCATTCCTGCACATATCAAAGGCTATCAATTTTTGCGTGAAGCTATCAAAATGGCGATAGATAGCCCAGATATCATTAATTCTATTACCAAAAGGTTGTATCCTTCTATTGCTAGCAAATTTGACACATCAGCAAGCAAGGTTGAGCGTGCTATACGCCACGCAATAGAAGTTGCTTGGAATAGGGGAAAGATAGAGAATATCAACAATCTATTTGGAATAAGGGTGTACGGAAATAACGAAAAACCGACCAATGGCGAATTTATAGCATTAGTTGCCGACAAAATGCTCATAGAAGGGGCTTAAAAATCTTTTTTGTTTTTTTGAAAAATATGTATAAAAACAGTTTACATTTTCATAATACTTAGATAAACTAGAGTAGTTTTAAAATTTAACATTGATTTGGAGTAATTATGAGTAAACCAGTACAATATATCAAATGTCCTAGATGCGAACTTAATTATATATTGAAGAAAGACAAATTTTGTGATGTTTGCAAAAGCGAAATGAAAGCAGGGATATTGGAAGAGAATGAATTTGACGAATTGGATGAGGGCTTGGAACTTTGCCCTATCTGCAAAGTAAATTATATCCAAGAAGGCGAAACTATGTGTACTTCTTGTATGGAAGAGCAAACAGAGGGAAGTGCCAATAAGGATGACGAACCAGATTGGAGAGGTTTTGTAGACAAGACTGATGACGAAGATGAAGAATTGGATTTGTTGCCAGTAGAAGAAGATGATGAAATCGACGAAGAGTTGGAAGGTGCTTTCGCCAAAGATTTGGAGAATGAGTTTGAGGATGATTTGGATGAAGAATCTGAAGAAGAAAGTGAAGACTTTGACGACGACTTTGACGTTGTAGATGATGACGAAGATTTTGACGACGACGAAGATGAAGAAGACGAAGACGAGGACGACGACGAAGAAGATTATTAAAAACAAAAAAACACAGGTTGGATTAAATTTCAATCTGTGTTTTTTTGTGTATTAGTTTTTGGTCTTTAAACTATCTCTAATGTCTTGAAGCAAAGTTATCATCAAATCTTCTTTGGTTGTAGAAGATATAGGGGCAGGGGTTTCAGGCTCAGCAGGTTTTTCTTCCTTCTCTTCTTTTGCCTCAGTCTTTTCTTCTACTTTGACTGTTTCGGCTTGCTCTACTACTTCTGGCTCACCTTTCTTTTTCTTCTTTTTGGATTTCTCCTTTAGCTTGTGCGATTCTTCTACTATTGTCTCACCAAATTTGCTCAATTTGTTTTTGGAATAAGTAAATACTTTGAACATAATAAATAGTGTAAGAGCAATAATCAAAAAGTCGATAATCGTTTGGATAAAGTTACCATATTTTAGAGCACTTTCAGCAGTAATAACGTTGCCAGTAGCGTCATATTCTGCTGGGGTTATAACCCATTTCCAATCGCTAACATCGGCACCACCAATTGCGAAAGATATTAGTGGCATTATTACGTCATTTACTAGACTAGATACTATTTTGTTGAAAGCATTACCAATAATAACGGCAATAGCTAAATCTACAACATTTCCTTTGGCTATAAAGGCTTTGAATTCAGCCCACAACTTTTTCATATTTTCTCCTTTTTTATTTAATTATTAAACTCTAATTAGTATAGCAAATATTTATAGAAAATTAAAGACCTTTTTGCTATTTTTTTTAATTTTATATTATTTATTTGATTATTTGGCAAAATAATAATGACTAGTCTTGCAATTTGTGAGATATTGTACAAAAAAATACTCGTCACTATTTGTGTAAATGTCTTAATATTTTAATTGTGCGGGTATTGACAAATTTTGCATATTATTGTATCATATTAGTAACTAAAATTATGCACAAAGAGTGTAAATTGTGCACCTTTTGTGAATTGGGGGGAAAATGAAGAAGTTTATTGTTTATTTGCTAATAATAGTACTTGCAGTATCTTTGGGCTTTGGAGTATTCTATTTGGTTAGAGATGACGAAGTTATCTCTATCTCTAGTGCGTCTATTTACAAAGACGCTGGTGAGCCTTTCCAAATAGATGTCAATCATCAAAATAAGAAGTCGTATACTACAATTACTGTTTCTACTAGTAATGCAAATGTTGTTTCTTACAATAAAGAAACAAATACATTCAATGCAGAAAAAGGTGGCGTTGCTAGAATTAACTTTAGAACATCCAATGCTAAATACAGAAATTTGTGGTGTGATGTAATAGTTGGTGATGGAACTATGGAATCTCCATATTACATATCTACTCCAGAGCAATTGGCGTCTATTGGTATGGGGCTTGAGATAGAGGATAGCAATGGTGTATATCAAGGTTCTACTACATATGACGAAAAATATGCTAAATATTCTTCTGACAAGTGCTACAAACTAGTCAACGATATAGACCTAAAGGATATCAATGAGGGCTTTTGGATTCCTCTTAGAGAATTCACTGGTAGATTTGATGGTAATGGCTTTACTATTTATAATATGAATATCAATAGAGATGCTTACACTGCTCAATTTGCCGATACTACAGGCTATGACCCAAATCTATTTGTCAAAAATAATGTGGGTATGTTCCAAAAGATTGGTGCTACAGGCTCTGTTTACAATTTCAAATTATCCAATGTTTATGCAGAGGGCATTTATGATAACTTTGGTGTTATCACTGCCGAAAACAGAGGCGTAATTGAGAGAATTGAAGTCAAAGACGCATACTTGAGTGTTGAGAGCAAAGTGCTTGGAGGTCTTGTTGCAAACAATATTTCTGACGTGGAAGAAGGCGAAAGCGACTCATACGTTAGACGTATTGCCAGAATTGATAGATGTAGCATTAATATGACTACAGGCAAAAAGATAGTTGAAGACAATGAATATATCAAAGGAATTAATGGAACCGTTGGTGGACTTGTTGGTATCAATCAAGGCGGAATAATCGTATATTCGTATTCAAAAGGCGAAGTTGCATTCGGTAGCGACGCAAATGAAGCTATTATCTATGGTGGACTTGTTGGCAAAAATACATATTCTACATTTACCAAGTTTGGTGGCGAACTTAAATATACCTCAAAATATCAAGGTGGAAATATCAAAGACTGTTATTCTGATTTGAAAACAAACTTTGATACTAATTCTACCAATTCAAATAGCAGATTTGCTGGTGCAATCGCTATCAATCAAGATTATTCAGAAAAGACATATCCAGAAAAATCCAATGAAGAGGTTGTTCAAAATTACTTAGTTGGAATTTATTACAACAAAGACAATTTGAATGCTCCTCAAGATGGCATTACCAAAGGATACATTGGAATTGCTCAATTTGAGTATAATAATGGCAAGAAAATTTCTTTTGTAGATGAAAAGACAATCGTTTATGGACTTACAGAAGAAGAAATGAAAGTTGGCGACAATTTCGTTTCTCACAAAACTTATGAACTTGAATTTGATGAAGAGGGTAATTCAAAGGGTTTGGTTGAGACCGATATTACTTGGTTGTTTGGCTCAGTTTGGGCTTTGGACAACGACAATAATGATGGCAAACCATATCTTAATTATCAATTAATATATATTCCTAATGACTTGATTACTGCTGGTACTCCAGTAATCAAAAATGGAAACATTTATATGTTTGAAAGGGCAGAGGTGGAAACTTCTCCTAAAATTACTAGCGGTACAAATGGTATTATATCTCTACAAGAAGGACAAACATACAATATCAAAGTGACTCCTGCTGGTATTAAGTTCAATTGGAAATCAAGTGACGAAAGTGTCGTTTCTGTTGATGGCAATGGCAAGATTTATGCTATGAAAGAGGGGCGTGCTACAATTATTGTATCTAATAATAGTGGTATTTCAGATAGTGTAACAGTAATAGTTACATCTGCTCCTTATTCAATCACTGGGTTGCCAAAGGAAATCAACCTAAAGGAAGGCGAGCAATATAAACTTAATCCTACAATTACTCCTAATAATGCTACTGCTACTTTTAAATCTTATAACCAAGATATTGCTGTAGTGTCTGCTGATGGTACAATTACAGCAGTCAGTGAAGGCTCGGCATATGTATATGTGTTTGCTGGAGATTCTGCCGAAAAGGTTAAAGTTAATGTAATTAAAGATACTTCTACCAAAGTTGTTACAATTAATTTCAAAGACAATTCTACAGTGGTTGGTAATGGTACTACCGTAGACAAAGAATATGCTAATTCTACCATTTCTGGACAAGTAACAGTAACATCTGTTATGTATCAAGGAAGCAATGTTAAATCTGACGTCAACATCACATTTACTTCTAGCAATACCAATATTTTGACTATAGATAATACTGGTAAATATTATATCAATGGTGCTGGAAAGGCGTATATTACAATCAAAGCTGAGGGTAATTATTATCTAGGCACTGCAGGATTTACAATTAATTCTTGCAAGACATACTCAATTACTGGATTGCCAGAGGAAGTCAATCTAAAGGAAGGCGAGCAATACGCTCTTAATCCTACAATTACTCCTGATTATACTACTGCAACATACAAGTCTTACAATACAGCAGTTGCCACTGTAGATAGCAATGGCGTAATTACAGCAGTTAGTGAAGGCTCAGCAGAAATCTATGTGTTTGTTGGAAATATCTCTGAGAAAGTCAAAGTTAATGTAACAAAAGACACTTCTACCAAAGTTGTTACAATTAATTTCAAAGACAATTCTACTTCACTTAACAATGGTACTACCGTAGACAAAGAATATGCTAATTCTACCATTTCTGGACAGGTAACAGTAGCATCTGTTATGTATCAAGGAAGCAATGTAAAATCTAATGTCAATATCACATTTGCATCTAGCAATACAAGTGTTTTGACTATAGATAGCACAGGCAAATACTACATTAATGGTGTTGGAAAAGCTTATATTACAATCAAGGCTGAAGGCAATTATTATCTAGGTACTGCAGGATTTACAATTAATTCTTACAAGAAAGTTGTGGATACTCCAGTGACTCCAGAAGAGCCAGATGAACCAGTTGTAAAAATTGATAATATTTATTTCAATGTTACAAATTACAATCTATATGTAGGACAATCGTTCACTCTTATCACAAAAGGAACAGCTAAATATCCAATATATTCATCAGAAGATAGCTCTATTGCAACAGTTTCAAGTGCTGGTGTGGTTAATGCCAAAAAGAAAGGTACAACCGAAATTAGTGCTTATATCATTAATGACAACGGACAATATTCATATGCATATTGCCAAGTAGTGGTTATGGAGAAAGCACAAAAGACTATAACTATTTCTCCTACATCATCTACAGTTAATGTGGGTGAAACTGTTGAATTGATAGCTACTCTAAAGAATGGCGACGCAAGCGACAAAATTACTTGGTCTATGTCGGATAGCAATTCAATTGCAAGCAAGGTTAGTGAGAGTGGCAATACTTTCAAAGTAAAAATGAATAAGGCTGGCAGTATTACAGTTACTGCTAAATGTGGTACAGTATCTGCTACTGCTACAATACTTGCCAACGACCCTAATGCATATAGCAAATACATCTACAATGCTACACAATTGAATGCTGTTAGATATCATTTGTCCAAAGATTTCATTATCGCTGCCAATATAGATTTGACTGGTTGGAATTGGATTCCAATTGGAGATATCTCCTCTCCATTCACAGGTACAATCACCAATAATGGAAGTTATACAATATCAAATATGACAGTGGGTAGTGGATATACTTATGCTGGATTGTTTGGTAATACAGATGGTGCCAATATTTCCAAAATAAATATTAATAATGCTAGTGTTACAGGCACATATGTAGGTGCGGTTGCAGGATGTGCAACAAGTACTGCATTCAGCAAATGTAGCGTTTCCAATAGTGAATTGACAGGTATTACCGCTACTGGTGGTATTGCGGGTCAAGTATCTAGCAAATCTACATTTGATAATTGCAAAGTATCAGGAAGTACAGAAATATCTACAATCTCTGGTGGCCATAACAAAACTAAGTTTGCAGGTGGAATTGTAGGTAATGCTAATAATTCAAGCGTTTCTAATTGTCAAGTAAGCATTCAAGGAAGCATATCTTTAGGTTCTTCTACCTATGGATATGCTGGTGGTATCGCAGGATATATAACTGGTGCTATTAGCAAGGTTTCAGTGCAAAAAGTAAGTATCACCGCCAATGATAGCGATGATGACTATGCTGGTGGTATCGTTGGATACACAACCAAAAATATTACTAGTGGTGTAGTTAAAAATACAAGTATTAGTGGATATTATGCAGGTGGCATAGGTGGTGCGCTTAATGTTAGCAAGAAAATAACCATTGATTTCTCCGATTTCAAAAAAGGTTATAGAAAAGAAGATGTAAGCTATTCCAATTATACAACCAATGTTCAACAAGTGGCTGTCAAAGAAAATGTAAATGTCAAAGGTTTGGCTGTTGGTGGATTGTTTGGAACAATTAAGTCGGGCGTTGTTAAGAATTGTTATTCTCGTGCTTATTTGCAAGGATTAAACAAAAATGCTATCAAAGGTGGTTTCGCTAGTACTATTGAGGGTAGTGGAATGACTAATGCTGGTGGCACTGGCAATGTAGGTATTGTAGAAGATTGTTACAATGCTTGTACATTCAATTCTACAGGCGCTAATTGGGCTGTAACATCTACTTATGTTCATAATTACAAAGATAGCAAGGCTACAGATAGCCGTCCAGCAGGATTCTGTTTCAATTATCTATTTGATAGCGATGTTGGTGGTGGCAAATACTTCTATTCTGGTAATATCTTTAGCAAAGATTTGCAAAATGCTAAGAAATCTACCAAAGAAATGAAGACTGCTTCTACTTACACAAACAAAGGTTTCAGTACTTCTGTTTGGAATATTACTTCTGATTATGCTACATTAAAGATTGAAAGTTCACTTTAATCAATTAATTTAATAGAATACGAAAAAAAGATATTGACATCAAATTTGCCAATATCTTTTTTTAATATTAATTACTAATATTTAAGCGTTTGCTTTTAGTTCTTCTTCGTATTTAGCTAGAACTAATCTGTTGATTTCTTCTCTAGTAGGAGTATTGATAGGATGTGCAACATCTTTGTATTCACCCTCAGGTGTTTTTCTGCTAGGCATACTTACAAATAAACCTTGGTTGCCCTCCAAAACTTTGATGTCGTGTACAACAAAGCACTCATCAATAGTGATTGTTGCTACAGCTTTTAGTTTGCTCTCCCCATTAGGAATCAAACGAATGCGAATGTCTGTAATTTTCAATTTAGTGTACCTTTTCCTTATAATATTTAGCATTTACGCTACTTATATTTTACATAAATTTTTCAAATATCACAACTTTTTTGCATATGTTTCATATAAAATATTATGAAAAAGAGCAAAAAATTTAATTTTAAAAAGATATTTTTTATAGGTATCGGTGGTATTAGTATGTCTGGGCTATGCAAAATGTGCAAACTTGATGGCATAGAAGTGCTAGGTAGCGATATCTCTTTTAATGAAGAAACTGCCAAACTTGAGAAGTTGGGGGTGAAGGTTTTTCATAGCCACAGTGAGGATAATATAGACAAATCTATAGATTTGATTGTGTACAGTGGGGCTATTCATTCAGAAAATGTGGAGATAATTAAAGCCCAAAGTCTAGGAATAAGACTGATGGAAAGGTCGGAGTTTCTAGGGATTCTTGCCTCATCGTTTACAGAAGTTATTGCAATATCTGGCACTCACGGCAAAACCACCACGACAGCCATTTTGGGCGAGATATTGCAAGCAGGAGGGCTTGCTCCTACAATCCATTTGGGAGGAGAAAGCGTCAATTTGAAAGATAATACTATTATTGGGAAATCGGATATTTTGGTACTTGAGGCTTGCGAATATAGAGAGAGTTTTAGGTTTTTAAATCCGGACATCTTGGCTATAACTAATATTGATGCCGACCATTTGGATTATTATAAAGATTTGGACGATATTAAGGGTGCCTTTGATAGAATTGCCAAGAAATCGGAAGTCGTCGTGTCTAATGGGGATTATCCGAACGCCCAATTGATAATGAATAGAGACTTTTCTTTTGCTAATTGCAAATTTGAAAATAATGGTTACAACTTTGATGTGATGATAGGTGGCAAGTCTTTGGGAACTTTCAGACTTAATATGATAGGAATGCACAATGTTGTCAATGCACTTTTTGCAATAACCATTGCAGACTTTTTGGGGGTAGACCCAGAAGTAATCAGAAAGTCGGTGGAAAACTTCGGTGGAGTTAAAAGGAGATATGAAAAAATCGGCGAGATTTCCGGCATTCCTTTTATAATTGACTATGCTCATCATCCTACAGAGATAGCCAGTAGCATTGGAGGGATTAATAGTTGTTATTCTCATCCTCTTGTGGTATTTCAACCTCATACATATAGTAGAACCAAAAGTTTGATGACGGAATTTGTGCAGGTTTTGAAGGGTAGTGATTTGTATTTGTATGAGACTTATCCTGCTAGAGAAAAAGAGATTTTGGATGGAAGATGTGTTGATTTGTATGAAAATTTGATAGCAAATAATGAGGAGAAAAAGAAAATTCTATATTTTGATGATTATCGTCAAATGTATTTGGATATTGGAAAGAATATTAGGCAAAAGAAATATGATTGCATATTGATTTTGGGAGCAGGTAATTTGGCAGAAAACTTCAGAACTTTGTTTAACCTATAAAATATCTCAAAAATATCCAAATTAATTACTAAAAGTCTTGACTTTGGAGTGGTGGATGATGTATAATTGACAAGGAATTAAAATTTGATTTAGATTTTAAACCCTTGTAATCGAATTTTTTATTATATGAGAGGTGAATACTTATGAAACAAGACATACATCCAGATTATCACGAAGTGGAAGTTGTTTGTGTTTGTGGCTCTAAGTTCAAAACAAAGTCTACTATCAAAGGCGATACAATTAGAATTGATGTGTGTGATAAATGTCACCCATTCTATTCTGGTAAGCAAAAATTGGTAGACACTGCTGGAAGAGTAGAGAAATTTAAGAAGAAACACAATTTAGATTAATAAAAAGTGAAGCAAGGAATACATTCTTGCTCATTTTTTTTCCAATTTAATAAAGTTTGTGAAAATTGTATGATAATTCATTTTTTGTTGAAAGGATTTTTTGATATACTTTATATGATGGTACGACAAAATTGTGCTGCTACATAGATTTTAACAAACGATTTTGCTAGGGAAAGATTTGGGAGTGAGAATATGAAAAAGAATGAATTAATTGCTATTGCTAGAGATATGCTTATAGAAGCGTCTATTCCAGACTGGGAAGAGAGTTGCCATAGATTACTGCTTGATACGCTTGGCATTAGCGATGTTGAGCTTTTGAAACTAGACAATATTTCGCAGGATGATGCAGATAAGTATTTGGAGAAGATTAAAAGCAGAAGCAAGCATATCCCTCTTGACAAAATTATTGGATACAAATACTTTTATGATATCAAAATTCCTTTTAATAAAAATGTTTTGACTCCTAGATACGAGACGGAACTTTTGGTGGATAGAGTGGTGATAGATATCAAAAATAGTTATAGCCAAGTGCGTCTGAATTTGCCATTTTCACCGATTTCTGTGCTAGATTTGTGTACAGGCAGTGGATGTGTGGGTATTGCTATTGCAAGTGCTACAGGTGCCAATGTGACGCTTGCCGATATAGACAAGACTGCTATCAAAATAGCTAGAGATAATAACGATTTGAATAATAGAGAAAGGGAACTAGTAGGCAAGCCTAATATCAATCCAAACTTTGTGCTTTCGGATATGTTTGAAAGCATCAAATGGCGTTTTGACGTGATAGTATGCAACCCTCCTTATATTCGTTCTCAAGATTTAAACAAATTGGAGATTGAAGTCAGAGACTTTGACCCAAAGATTGCTTTGGATGGTGGCAAGGATGGATTGGATTTTTACAAAGTTATAGCCAAAACTGCACATAAATATTTGAATAGCAATGGTAGATTGTATTTGGAAATAGGAATTAATCAAAGCGAAAAAATTGTAAAAATGCTAGAAAAGAATTTCAAAAATATAGAAGTTGTCAAAGATTTGGCAGGAATAGATAGATTTATAATAGCGACTAAGAGAGAGAAAGATGTTAAATAAGATTAGATTTTTAAAAGAAAAGTTTTTGGAAATAGAGAAGGAAATGCTTCGTCCAGAAATAATTGCAGATAGCAAAAAATATACTGAACTTTGCAAAGAATATAGCGAACTTGAGCCAATTAGCAAGGCATATGACGATTATTCGGCAGTTCTTAATACTATTAAAACTGACGATGAATTGCTTGAAACCGAGTCAGATAACGAAATGCGTTCTATGCTCAATGCCGAATTGGAAGAGTGTAAGAAAAAGATAGAGGCTTTGGATGAGCACATCAAGATTTTGCTTTTGCCCAAAGACAATAATGACGAACTAAACGTTATTTTGGAAATAAGAGCAGGGGCAGGTGGCGAAGAAGCTAGCCTATTTGGTGGAGTTCTTCTTAGAATGTATTCGATGTATGCAGAGAGCAAAAGGTGGAAAGTGGAAATACTTTCTGCCAACGAAACGGAATTAGGTGGAGTAAAAGAAGCCAATTTGAGAATTTCTGGCAAAGGTGCTTATAGCAAATTCAAGTACGAAAGTGGAGTGCATAGAGTACAGCGTGTGCCAGAGACAGAGAGTTCGGGCAGAATCCATACAAGCACTGCTACAGTTGCAGTATTGCCAGAACACCAAGAAGTGGATGTGGAAATCAATGACAAGGATTTGGAGATAGATGTGTATCGTTCGGGTGGTGCCGGTGGTCAGCACGTCAATACTACAGATAGTGCCGTTCGAATTACACACACTCCTACTGGCATAGTTGTTGCTTGTCAAGACGAAAGGTCGCAACTAAAAAATAGAGAAAAAGCGATGTCTATTTTAAAGAGCAAATTGTATGATTATTATCAAATGCAAATTGATGAGGAATATGCTAGAAATAGAAGAAATCAAGTAGGTACTGGAGATAGAAGTGAGAGAATTAGAACTTACAATTATCCCCAAAGTCGTTTAACCGACCATCGTATTAATTATACTTCTTACAATTTAGAGGGTTTTTTGAATGGCGATTTGGATGATTTGATATCTAATCTTTCTATTGCCGAGCAAAAAGAAAAATTGGAAAGAATAACTTTGTAAACTCGCAAAAAAATAGAGGAATAAGTATGGAAAAGAAAACTATTTATACAGCAATTAAACCAACGGGAATTTTGACACTAGGTGGATTTATAGGTGTTGCTCAATCATTAAAAAAGATGACAGAAGAATATAACGCATATATTTGCATTGCAGATTTGCACGCTCTTACAATTAATCCTGAGCCAAGTGCTTTGAGAGAGAATACCTACAAATTGCTTGCTCTGTATTTGTCATTGGGTATTGATCCCGACAAATGTACTTTGTATCTTCAAAGCCAAGTAAATGAACATTCCCAGTTGAATTGGGTACTTTCCAACTTTACAATGTTGGGTGAGGCTACAAGGATGACTCAATTCAAAGATTATCAAGCCAAATCAAAAGAGACTAATATGGGAATACTTAATTATCCAATTCTTATGGCAGGCGACATTTTGTTGTACGATACCGATATTGTGCCAGTTGGATATGACCAAAAACAACACGTGGAATTGTGTAGAAACATTGCTGTTAGATTCAATCACAAAATGGGTGAGACTTTCAAAATTCCAGATGTGCATTTGCGAAAAGAGGGCTATAAGATTTGTGGACTTAATAATCCAACCAAGAAGATGAGTAAATCTGAAAATGGCGATACCGGTACTATATTTATAGAAGATAGTTCTGAGGAGATTACCAAGAAAATCAAAAAGGCTGTGACCGATAGCGAAAATGTAATTAAATACGATGTTGAGAATAAGCCGGGTGTGAGCAATCTTTTGTCAATATATGCTTGTCTCAAAAATATTTCAATTGTAGAAGCTGAAAGTCATTTTGATGGCAAGAATTATGGAGTGCTAAAGAGTGAGGTGGCAGAAACTGTCATCCAAACACTATCGCCTATCCAAGAGAAATACTTTAATTATTTGAAAGACAAATCGTTTTTGGATGAAGTTTTGGAGAAGGGTAGAAGAAAAGCAGAAAGCAAAGCAAAAGAAGTCTTGAATAGAGTTTATGAAAAATTAGGGCTTGTTAAGACTAAAAATTAGGTTAACTTAGAGAAATATTTAAAGTTTTATTTGACTTTGATATTTCTTTTTTTATATAATTAAGTGTATACTAAAAGTGTTCGAGCAAATATGAAAATATTTCAAAAAAAGAAAGTAAATACATTAACCATACTTCTATTGCAAGCATTTGCATTAGGGTTTGTTTTTGTTTTCTTCTTTAGTAGAGATGCTATATTTATGCTCAAAGGATTTTTGGATAAAATTCCTTTGGACGAAAGTGTAGAAGTGGTGCTTTATCGTGGGTTGTTGCCATTCAAGTTTTTGGTGCACTCCCCATCTCTTTGTGCAGTTCTATTTTTGCTTATGAATATAATTTGTTACACACACAATCGCAACTTGATGATTAAATTTGGCTATGAGCCTTTTGTATGTGGAGAACAAGATGTTAATTTGCCAAAAGTTGTGGCGAAAGAAAAGACTACTTCTAATAATATTGAATATCTAAAAACGATGCGATTGCTATTTTGAGATACCGAAGTGACGGGTGTTTCTAGTGGCAATTTGTGAGTTGATATTGCTAGTATATAAACAACTGAAAATTTGAAAAAGCATATGTTTATTTCCGACAAAATAGAATTTTGCAAGATTGCAAAAAATCTTTTTGCGAGCGTAACAATGCGACAAAAATGATAACCAAAAATATATTTTTTGTGACAATAAAAAGGAAAAAGTGTATAAATTTTATACACTTTTTTTGTGGTGCAAATAAAAGTCTACACCATTAATCATAATATTATTTACAAATTTGTTTGTTGCTTTGTAAAAGACAAATTTATTTTTTCTAGTAGATATTACAGCCCCACTCGTCTTGAGAATTTTTAATTGATGACTAATTGTTGTTTGATTGATATTCAAGGCTTTTGACAAATCGTTTACACACATCTCTCCAAGCAAAAGAGATATCAATATTTTAAGCCTAGTACTATCCGAAAAGATACTATAAAAGTAAGACAAATTAGAAACAACTTGGTCAGACGGCATATTGTCTTTTATAATACTTGATACATTATTTTCCATATACATTGTTGATTTCATTCTACTCTCCTTTTTGCTACTTTTATTTTAACAATAAAATTTAAAAGGAGAAAATATTAACAAAATATTTTTTTGTAGCATATTAACTAAAAAAGAGATTTTTTGGGGGAAGGAAATTATGAGTAATGATGTCTTATTAATTTTGTTGTTATCAATTTTGTCATCGCCAACTGATGAGAATGGAGAAGTGGATTATGCTAGCAATACCAATTTCTTATTGCTTCTTTTGTTGGTTTTGAATAATAGCAGAACGATGGAGAATTTGTGCAGTACAGGGTCTTGTTATCCAAATAATTGCAATTCGTGTAGTAATTGTGGTGGCAATAATATTTTTAATATATAAAGTCTATGTCCGTCTTTTGAAAGTATAAAACAAAAATGTGTCAATTTTAATTAGCCTTTTCTTTAAAAAATGATATAATGGCTATGTAGATGAGGGTAATTGCTTTTTTGAAATACAATTAGTAATTACTCTTAAAAAATGAAAAAGGGAAAACATATGAAGACGGAGATTAAAACCTGCGATATAGAAAAGTTGTGTCAATTGTCCTATCTGGAATTTGACGAAGAACATAAAGAGATTTTGCTGGGCGAAGTACAATCAATTACCGATATGCTTGGCAAACTTGCCGATGTCAAAGAAGACAAGGCGTTTGTTTTGAGTGAAAAATTGACGGGGCTTAGAGAAGACAAAGTTTGTGAGAGTATGAAAAGGGAAGATGTCTTCTTGAATGCACCTAATTCTAGCAATGGATATTTCGTTGTTCCCAAGGTGGTGGACTAATGGAATTGGAAAATTTAAATACATTGCAAATTGTAGAAAAATTGAAAAATGGCGAATTGACATCAAGGAAACTCGTCGAATATTATTTGACACAAATAGAGAAATACAAAGACAAGAATGCTGTTTTGGAAGTCTTTTATGATTGTCTAGATAGAGCAGATGAATGCGATAGAATTATAGCCGAAGGGGGAGAGTTGCCTCCTCTTATTGGCGTGCCAATTCTTATCAAAGACAATATACTGTTCAAAGGGAAAATTGCATCCAATGGCTCCAAAATGCTAGAGGGCTTTCGAGCAACATATAATGCCACTATTATAGATAGGCTTCTTGAGGCTGGTGTTGTAATATTGGGGAGAACCAATATGGATGAATTTGCTATGGGTGGCAGTTGTGAAAATTCGGCATTTGGTGCGTGCAAAAATGCATATGACGATACCCGTGTTTCTGGTGGCAGTAGTGGAGGCAGTGCGGTGGCAGTGGCTTTGGATATGTGTGCTTTTGCTTTGGGTAGTGATACGGGTGGAAGCATTAGACAGCCAGCATCATACAATGGAATTTGTGGTTTGAAAGTTACTTATGGCAGAATAAGTAGATATGGGTTGTGTGCTTTTGCCGATTCTTTGGATACTGTCGGGTTGTTTACAAAAACGCCTAGAGACAGTGCGTACATTTTGGAAATTGTGGCTGGCAGAGATGAGAAAGATATGACTTCCTCAAGGGAGCCTGTTGATAATTATTTATCTTATTTGAAAAATAGCATTGCTGGCAAAAGAATAGGTGTTATTGACGAAGTACAAGAACTTATAGACAAAACTCCATACAAAGATATGTACAAACAAGTGATGGAATTTTGCAAACAAAACGGTGCTATAATTGTGCACAAGAATGTGAGCAATTACGAAAAAGTTTTGCCAGCATATTACACAATTGGCTTTGCCGAAGCATCCTCCAATATGGGTAGATTTGATGGAATTAAATATACGGGCAGTATGGGACAAGCATCAAATATTGATAATTTGTACAAAAGCACTCGTTCCAGTTTGCTAGGCAGTGAAGTCAAAAGGAGAATTATTTTGGGCAACTTTGTTTTGTCTAGCGAAAGATATTCAGATTATTATCTTAAAGCCAAGTCGGTTGCTAGCACAATCAAAAAATCATTCATTACAATTTTCAAGGATTGTGATGTAATCTTTATGCCAACGACATATGGCGAAGCATTCAAAATTGGCTCCAAGACTGGCGACCCAGTAAGTATGTACATAGAAGATATGTTTACCGTTACAGCCAATATTGTAGGCGTGCCATCTATGAGTATTCCAATAGGCTTGGGCGAAAATAATTTGCCAATAGGAATGCAAATACTTGCTTCTCATTTTAATGAAAAAGAAGTGTTTAATTTTGCAGATTTCATTTTGAGAAATAGAGGTGGATTATGTCAGAATATTTAACAACAATTGGACTTGAAATACACGCGGAATTAAAGACAAATAGCAAGGCTTTTTGTAGTTGTAGCACAGAATTTGGAGGTCTTCCAAATACACAAGTGTGCCCTGTTTGTTTGGGTATGCCCGGTGCTCTACCTATGGTTAATAGAAAGGCTATAGAGCAAACCATAATGGCAGGACTAGCATTTGGCTGTAATATTAATAATCAAATAATATTTGAGCGAAAAAATTATTTTTATCCAGACCTTGCCAAATCTTATCAAATATGCCAATTAGCACATCCAATATGCACTGGTGGTGGAATCTTACTCTCAACAGGCAAGTTTATCAGATTTAATAGAATACATATGGAAGAAGACGCTGGCAAATTAATTCATAACGACGAGGCTAATTGTACCTTTGTAGATTTCAATAGAAGCGGTATTCCCTTGCTTGAAATGGTAACAGAGCCAGACTTTGATAATGGCGAAGAGGTTACTGAATTCTTGACAACACTTAGGCAAACCTTGGTGCATATAGGAGTGGCTAATTGCAAGATAGAAGAAGGTGGATTTAGAATAGATGTCAATATCTCTATTAGAAAAAGTGACGACGAGAAATTGGGCACTAGAGTGGAACTAAAAAATATTTGTTCGCTCAAGTCAATTGCTCAAGTAATCGAATATGAAAAGCAAAGACAACTAAGTTTGCTTGAAAATGGAGAAGAGGTCAAAAGCGAAACGAGGGGCTGGAATGATGATACAAATGAAACCTTTTTGTTAAGAGTCAAAGAGAGCGAAAATGACTATAGATATTTTGCCGACCCTTCCATTATGCCTATCGAAATTACTCCTAGCGATATCCAGAGAATTTCTAAGAGACTTCCTCAGAGTATAACCGATGTTTTTGACAAATACAAAAGGCTGGGACTAACCGATGATGAAGTAGAAACTCTTGCCAACAAAAGTCTGCTAAACGTATTTGATACAATCAATAATATTGTTCAAAATCCTAGAGAGGTCATCAATTGGATGTTTGCTGACTACCTTAAGTATCTGAAAGAATACGACTTGGAAATATTGCTAAATTTATTGCCTCTTGGTGAATTTGCTTATGTAATCCAAATGACAGAAAGTGGCAAATTGTCTAGATATAATGCCAAAAACATTATAGCAGAAATCATAAACACTGGCAAAAGTGCCAAAAAGTTAATCGCAGAGATGGGGGTTACAGGCTCTGCAGACGAGGATGACGTTAAGACTTTTGTTTGTGAATTTTTGGAGAGAAATGCTTTTTTGAAAGAAGATTATTTCAAAGGCAAAGAGAAAGTTTTGAATTTTTGTGTAGGGCAAATAATGCGATATACAAATGGTAAGGCTGATGCCGACAAACTTAAATGCTTGATACAAGAATTGATTGAGGGAGAAGATGTGAAGTGAAATTTGTAAGTTCCATTTCATATATCACAAAATATTTATAATTAGAATATTATGAAGTGTACAAAGAAAAGTATTGCTTGTTAATTTTGGTTTTCTCTAATAATATATATTTTTCTTTGTGCCTTCCCCTTAAATGTTGTCAAGCGATTTGACAATTAGAAATATTTGCAGAGGATTTGTTCCTCTGTTTTTTTTGTTTGCAATTAAGATTGACTTAAAAGCCTTTCTTAAATATAATATATAAAAAGCAAATGATGAGAGGAATTGTAATTTATGTATGATATTTTGAAAAACATCAAAGGTCCTGATGATGTCAAAAAATTAAGCCTTGAGCAATTAAAGATTTTGGCGTCAGACATTAGAGAGGGATTATTTAATAGAATTACCAAAGTGGGAGGACATTTTGGCCCAAATTTTGGTGTGGTAGAATTGGAGATTGCTATGCACTATGTCTTTAATTCTCCTATAGACAAATTTATATTTGATGTGTCTCACCAAACATATCCTCACAAAATGTTGACGGGTAGAAGTGATAGTTATATTTATGAGAATAGATTTTCATTTGGCTCTGGTTATTCCAATCCTAATGAGAGTCCTCACGATATGTTTACTATCGGACATACATCTACATCTGTGTCTTTGGCTACAGGTATGGCAAAAGCGAGAGACCAGAGAGGAGAGAATCACAATGTGATTGCTCTTATTGGTGATGGGTCTTTGTCTGGAGGCGAAGCGTTAGAGGCTTTGAATGTGGCTGGTAGTGAGATTAATTCCAATCTAATAATTCTCATCAATGACAACCAACAATCCATATCGGAAACTCACGGTGGTTTGTACAAGAGTTTGAGAGATTTGAGACAGTCAAATGGCTCTTCTGCCAATAATATTTTCAAGGCGTTTGGACTAGACTATGTTTACGAAAATAATGGAAACGATATAGAGAGTTTGATTAGAGTTTTGGAAAAGGTCAAAGATATAGACCATCCTATAGTTGTGCATATTAATACTATTAAGGGCAAGGGCTACAAGTTTGCCGAGGAAAGTAGAGAGAGTTGGCATTACGTTGCACCTTTTGATAGAGAAACGGGAAACAAAAGGGTTTTGGGTGATAACGAGACTTATAGAAGTATTGCTCACGATTTCATTATGAAAAAGGCGAAAGAAGATGAGTCTTTTGTAGTGGTTACACCTAATATGCCTAGCAGTATGGCATTAAGTATTGAGGATAGACGTGTTTTAGGAAATAAATACATTGACGTGGGTATTGCCGAAGAGCAGGCAGTTGCTATGGCGTCGGGGCTTGCCAAAGGTGGGCTTAATCCACTAGTCGTTACCAATACTACATTTATGCAGAGAGCATATGACCAGATATCTCACGATGTTTGCATTAATGATAGTCCAGTGACAATACTACTTAATTACTCCTCTTTTGCCTCGCTTACGGATATTACTCATCTAGGGATATTTGGTATTTCGTTATTTTCTAATATCCCAAATTTGGTTGTCTTGGCACCAACTGCCAAAGAGGAATTGTTGGGTATGTTGGAATGGGCAAATTCTCAACGTGAAAATCCAGTGCTTATTCTTTTGCCGGGCAATGAGGTAGATACAAGAAATGTCAAAGGGGATTTTGAGTGTCTTAATAAATTTGTTGTAGAAAAAGAGGGCGAAAAGGTAGCAATATTAGGGCTTGGAGATTTCTTTCAATTGGCAGACAAAGTTTGCAAAAAAATAGAAGAGGAATTAAATTTCTCTCCTACGCTTATCAATCCGAGATTTGCATCGGGTGTGGACGAAGAATTGTTGAATAATTTGTGTCAAACTCATCAATTGATTATTACTATGGAAGATGGCATACTTGATGGTGGCTTTGGTAGCAAAGTTGCAAGTTTTTGTGGCTGTCAAGATGTCAAGGTCAAAAATTATGGCTTGAAAAAAGATTTCTATGATAGATATGTTCCCCAAACTTTGCTAGAAGAAAGTGGGATAACGGTAGACAAAATAGTTGAGTTTGTCAAAAATAATATAAAGTAAGTGATGTTAATTTGCTTTGGTTAATAAGTGGAGTGACAGGTATTTGTTCCAAATAGCAAAAGATTATAGCATTCGGCTATATGATTCTAATACTAGTTTGTCAAAAAAGACTTTTTCTACAAAGTCTTCACTTTTGAAGGTTGTGGTGCTAAATACAATAAAGTCTCTAATGTGTTTGGCAAGTATTACAGGTGTGGGACTATCGAAATGTTCGCAAATATCTTTGACATAATCAAAGAAGTGGTCTATTTCAAAGTCGTCATCGCAAGAGTATTTATATGTCTTCTTTACCTTGTCGCCAACTATCGTTTTGGCAAATATTTTAACCATCTCGACCTCCAAATCCAAAATCAATTAAATGTATTGTAACATATTTCAAAAAAATAATCATATAAAAGAGTAATAAAAATTATATTTTGAATAAAAATTTTTTTGTGGAATATAATAAATATTATTTGCAAAAACTCTTGACAAATAATTTTGTTTATTGTATAAAATAAAGTACATTTTTTGGGTGTACATATTAATAATAAATTAAAATAAAATTCGAATGATTGGTTTGTAATTATTCGGGTTTTAATTTTTTAAGTGAATTGAAGGAGAATAAAAATGGCTGAAGTTTATTTGACAAAGGAAGCATATAAGGAATTAGAAGATAAATTAGCAGATTTAAAGAGTAATGGCAGGGTAGAAGTTGCCAAAAAAATCGCTTTTGCTAGGTCTTTTGGAGACATTAGCGAGAATAGCGAATATGACGCTGCTAGGGAAGAAGAGGCTATTTTGGAACAAGAGATTACACAAATCGAAGAGACTTTGCGTAATGCCCAAATTATTTCCAAAACGGCTAATGACACTTCAAAAGTAGGTGTTGGAGCCAATGTTGAATTGTTTGATATGGATTTTGAAGAGACTATTACTCTTAAGATTATGGGAAGTATCGAAAGTGACCCTCTTAGTGGCAAAATTAGCAACGAAAGTCCTTTGGGAAAGGCTTTGATAGGCAAAAAGAAGGGTGAAGAAGTAGACGTTGCTACTCCTGCTGGAATGCAAAAATACAAAGTTTTGTCTATCAAATATTAATTTTTTTGATAAAAACTGTTGACAAGTGTGATTTTGTATGTTAATCTAACTTTGTTATTTCTTGAATTTGAGGTGCAAATGAGAAATTATCTTTTCAAAAGAAAACTTAATAATGTAGAAATAATAAGCGAGATTATGATAAATAACAAGGCTGACATCTAATAGATTTTAAGGTGTCAGCCTTTTTGTTTGTCTAGTCAAAGAATCAAATATTTGGAGGTGTAATATGAGTTTGGATTATGAAAGGAAAAAATACAAGGTTTTGAAAGAGATGTTTGATAGTTACAGAGATGAATTGTTGCACGATAGATTGATAGCCTTGGATATGCCTATCGAGACGGATAACGGCTTTAATGTAGAAAGAGAGGCTCTGATAGACGACATTGATGAAAAATTGGAAATTTTGAAAAGACATATAAAGGATCCCTACTTTGCTAAATTAATATTTGCAGATAATGACGATGGTGAGACGTTTAATGGTTACATTGGCAGGCTAAGTGTGGGAGAGATATCTTCCAAAGATGATGCAAAAGTGGTTGATTGGCGAGCACCAATTTCTGATCTCTATTACAATGGCAGATTGGGGAATACTTCTTATCTAGCAAATGGCAGAGAATATAATGTAAATTTGCAATTAAAGCGTCAGATAGAAATAGAAGATAATGATGTCAAGTCTATTTATGACTTTGAAGACGCTGTAAGTAGTGACGAGTTCCTAAAGCCTTTTCTCAAAAAAGGTGCAGACAATAGACTAAAAAGCATAGTTGCAACTATTCAAGCAGAGCAAAACCAAATTATTAGATTGCCATTATTCCAAAATTGCATTGTACAAGGTGTTGCAGGTTCCGGAAAAACGACCGTCGCACTTCATAGGCTTTCTTATCTAATGTATAATTACAAAAACAAGATTCGTCCCGAAGAATTCTTGATAATATCACCAAACGAAATTTTTATGAGTTATATATCAAGTATTCTTGTTGATTTGGATGCCGACAAATCCAATAGTTATTCACTCAATACTGTAGTGCTCAATTTGATAGGGCAATATACTATACTTAATAAACATTCGCAATTTGAATATTTGCAAAAAAACAATGTGTCAACCAAATACTTGACTTTCAAAAACAATGAGAACTTCAAACGAATAATAGATAGATATATGGAAGATTTGAAAGAAAAGACATTCAAAAAACCACTGCTAATAAATGGTGTAGAAGTTTTGAGTAGCGATATTGTGTTTAAATATTTCACCGGAAACAAAACAATAAGCGAGATAGCCGAACAGGGTAGCAAAAAGTTGGGCTTGGCACTGTATTATGAAGAGGGGCTAAAAAATATTGCACTCAAAAACATAAACAATTCCAGTCTGGATATCACCAAAAAAGAAAATGCCAGAAAAACTATTAGGTCGGGAAATTTTGGATATGTCAAGAAGTTATTCAAAGTAGAGAAAGACCCGATAAAAATATATATTGATTTCATAAACAATTTGGACAAATACACCGACTTTGAAGATGTAGATATTCTCAAAAAATATACACTTAAAAATATAAAGTCAAAAGTGCTTGCGTTTGATGACTTGGCGCCATTAATGTATATAATGTCTTGTATGGATATATATCCATATTATAATGGGCTAAAGTGTGTGATGATTGACGAGGCACAAGACCTGTCTGTGCTTATGTATTATGCTCTAAAGAGGATTTTCAAAAACGCTACATTTGCGATATTCGGAGATTTGCAACAAGGCATATATTCTTATCAGTCGATAGAGAATTGGCAGAGTATCCAAAATATAATAGGTGATACGCAGTTGCTGTATCTAAATAGGTGCTATCGTACTTCGGTAGAAATAATGGCTGAGGCCAATAAGATTTTGGAAAGGCTTGGACAACAATCTGCACAAAATGTAGTTAGAAATGCAGGTGAGGTGGAGCATTATGCAAGTAATGATATTCAAACAATTGCAGGTCTAATAGAAAAGTACGAGAAAGAATACAAAACAATTGCTGTCATATGCAAAGACGAAAAAGATTTGAATAATGCTTGCGAAAATTTGAAAGATTTGAATATGGCAGTAATAGATGAATCAAACTTGAATTTTGATACAAAATCCAAAGTGTTACTTACCGTTCAGACTGCCAAAGGATTGGAGTTTGATTGCGTAATAATTTACAACAAGCAAATGTTTGATGAAGACTTGCTAGATTTGAGACTTTTGTATGTCGCAGAGACAAGGGCTTTGCACAAACTAATTTTGTGTGGGGATTGTCAAAAATAAGACATAAAAAAACAAAATTACTAATATTAATTGCAGGTATTAGTTGTGTGAAAAACATTTGACATTGCTAAAATGAAAGTGGAAATAATTTCCACTTTTTTTGAGGTAAAGATGAAAAGTTTGAATGTAGAAAAAAGAAACAAAATCATTACGAATATTTTGATATTTTCACTTGTGTTTTTGATTGTCTTTGGAGTATCAAAAGTTAAGGTTTTTGACAGTGCTCTAGTTCCTTTTGGTATGGGGATTGTATTCTCTCTTTTGGGCTTGGGGATTAATGGATATGTTCTGTCAGTTGTATATGTATCGGCTTATTCCCTTTCGGGGCTAACTGTATTTAGCGTGCTTGAGAGTTTGAATGTTGGGGTCGTTTTGGCTTTCCTTTTTTTCATTACAAAAAAGAAAAATTTCAA
The DNA here is from genome assembly GCA_964411325.1 of uncultured Christensenella sp. Lineage (GTDB taxonomy): Bacteria > Bacillota > Clostridia > Christensenellales > UBA1242 > UBA11490. The sequence goes on along the minus strand of CAYPKM010000002.1, from coordinate 13,975 downwards.
ACCAAAAAAATGGTTAACTTTTGTGTGTGCGATGTTTGCTTTGACTGTCTATATTTGTACTCATTTGGGTAGTGCAAAAGAGAATTTGGCGCTCTTTGTTATAGTGATTTTGTCCTTACTTTTTTTGTATTCTTGTATGGTGTTTTTTGGTGGTTTGTTTAGCAAAATCGGCATTGGCAAATTGTGCATTGATGAGAAAATTTGTGGGGCTGTAATACTAGTGCTTTTCACATATGGAATGTCTCTTTCGTATGTTGGTATTGTGTGTTTGGGGTTGCTATTTTCTACACTCATAATTCTCCTTTGTACATATATATCTAGTGGTGGTACAACCATTATAATTTCTGCTCTTTTGGGTGCCTCCTTTTCGCTAAGTTTGATGTCTCCTATTTACATTTCGCTATTTGTTGTATTGTCTGTTGTATCCCTCGCTTTCAAGAGTAATTACAGATGGCTAAGTAGTGTGGCTGTTGTTATTTTGTATGTATTGTATTTGCTAATCTTTTCTGCTGGAATTTCTATTGGTGAAGTCTTGTCTGTGGCTATTGGTAGTGTATTATTTTGTTTTCTTCCTAAAAGACTTATTGATAGATATAATGGAATTTTTGACAACAAATATACAATTACTGTCAAAAACGTACTGGGGAATGCGAAAAATCAAATTATTAGAAGAGCGGAAGAATTAAGCAAAATATTCTTTGAGATGGAGTCTGTTTACAAGGGAATGGTTAGAGGAGTGCTTCCCAGTAACAAGGCGATAATAATGCTAAAAGAAGAGTTCATAAACGATGTTTGTGTGGGGTGCAAGAACTATCAAAATTGCTATCTTGCTATCAATAATTTTATGGGAAATTCTATTGATACAATCATCTCAATTGCATATGAAAGAGGCAAGGTTTTGCTAGTTGATTTGCCTCAATATTTTTCTACTAATTGTGTTTGTGTGGGTGAGGCTTTGAATGTGGTAAATAGGCTTGTTGCTAGTTACAAAGATTATGCAAATGTGATTACCAATATTGATAGTAGTAGATTGCTTATTGCCAATCAATTGGGAGGGGTTGCGAGACTGCTTGAAACTCTCTCAAAAGAGGTTGACGTGGGCTTAGACTTTAATAATAATTTTGATGAAAAAATCAAAGAGGAATTAGCGTTTAAAAATATCACTTGTTTGGATGTCGCTGTTTATCAAAAAGACATTTCTTTCGTGTTTGTAAATTTGATTGTTAGCAATGTAAATTTGGACAAAGATGTCATCCAAAAAATTGTAAGCAAAACATTGAAATGTCCTATGCAAATTTCCGAAATAGTTGCGTCTGACATTCCTAATGCATGTCTAATTAGAATGTGTCCTGCTCCTAAGTTTGATGTTGCATATGGATATTCTAGCATTACAAAAACTGGCAAAGTCTTTTGTGGCGATAGCAAATCTCTTTTGAAAATTGGTAATGGCAAATATATGCTTTCTATTTGTGATGGAATGGGGAGTGGTGAGAGTGCTAGTAGTATTAGTTCTCTTACCATTTCGCTTATAGAGAAATTTTATGTGGCAGGCTTTGATAATGAAACAATAATTAATTCGGTGAATAAACTTTTGAGCATAAACGAAGAAGAAAATTTTTCTACAATTGATTTGTGTATTATTGATGCTTACAAAAATACTTACGATTTTATCAAGTTGGGAGCGACTGTTGGATTTTTGAAGAGACACAAAGGTGAATGTGAAATAATTGAGAGTAGTGGGTTGCCAATAGGTGTGATTGAAGAAATTCATCCACATATTACACGCAAGATTGTTTCTCCCTTTGATATAGTTGTTATGGTGTCTGATGGTGTGACCGATAGTTTTGAGGGCAAGATTGATTTGTGTCAATTTATATCTCATCTTGATATTATTAATCCTCGTACTCTTAGTAGGAAAATTCTCGATGAGGCAATAAGTTTGAATGGTGGAGTAGCAATTGACGATATGACAGTTATTTGTGCAAGGGTGTTTCCCAATTATTAAATTTTGACTAGGGGTAGTGACAAAGTCAAACTTGTGTGGTATAATAGATAATAATTAGGAGATAATATTATGACAAAACCACTTAGAATATCAAATGACGCCTTTCATTTCGTAGATAATAGCGAACTTATTGAGGGGTTGCAATATAATGACGAAATTGTTACAAGCAATTTTGATGGAGAGATAGATAGAAAGTTAATATCTGAATTTTTGAAATCTCCCGCAACCAAAACTTATGTTGTGAAAGACAGAAGGGGTAATTATCAAGTATTTATCCACAATGATGCTAGCAACGAGACGGTCAAGATTAGTGAGATTGGTGGACATTTCGTGGCACTGATAGAATCTTTGGAGATGGCAGAGAAATATCGCAGAGATGGTGGCGAGGGTGAGATTTTGAATCACGACATTGTCAAGGATATCAATGCGGATATTATGAGATTTAGACTAGGCGAGTCAGGGATTGGAGATTATAGAGCAATGGGTGTGGACCCTTTTCACAAAAAAGAACATTTGGTTTGTTTGTCTGTATACAATCACGAACTAGAAAAGTATGAAAAGTTGAAGTGTGTAGACCTTGAGAGAAGTGCTTATGGCAATATAGATAAGAAGATGACCGAACTAATAGACGATGTCAATAATAGGTATTTCAAAGACAAAGATAGGGTCGTGGAAGACTTGGCAGAGTTTACTGCTAGGTTTATTCAAATTCACCCTTTTGCTGATGGCAATGGTAGAACGCTTAGGATTATCACCAATTATTTGATGAGAATCAAAGATTTGCCTTTGATTAATATCCCTGCAGATATCAAAAAGCAATATAATATGGCAATCAATTATGCTATAGCCAAATCAGATTTGGATTTTGAGACCGAGAATAGCAAATATTCAGAGTATTATGACCAAATGACATCTTTGTATGGAGCGAGGAGCGAGGGGAGTAATAGATACAAACCTCTTGAGAATATCTTGAAAGAATGCCAGATAGAGAATATTAACGAATTTGTAAGCAAAATAATAGATTATCGAAAAGAAGACCCCGTAGACAAGTTTGAGGCAAAGTTAATTGACCTTGATTTCGATAGGATTTTTGGCGAAAAAACGATGTAGAAGCAATAGAAGTGGAGATTTTTCCTCTTCTATTTTTTTGCAAAAAACGCATAGTTGTCTAAAAAATATTTATCAAATTACTTGACAAGCACTTTTGCCATAACTAAAATAAAAATATAATCATAAATTAAGATATGGGAGGAATGTTTATGAAAAAGAAACTTGTAAGCACTATATGTGCTTCAGCATTAATACTTACAGGAGGTCTTACTCTTTCGGCTTGTGGCAAAGATAAGGCTGAGGCAAAAGTTATGAATGTGTCTTTGAATCCAGAGGTTGAATTCGTTTTGGACAAAGACAACAAGGTTTTGTCGGTTAATGCTCTAAACGAAGAGGGTAATATTATCATTTCTAGTGGGGAGTTTGTAAACAAAGACGCAAACGAGGCAGTTCAATTATTTATTTCTATTTCCAAAGATAATGGCTACTTGGTTTCTGGTAGTGTGTCTACAGAAAAGAACAAATTGGAGGTGCAAATTTCAGGTGAAAGCACCAAAGAGATAGATAAACTATACGAATCTGTCAAATCTTCTGTAGAGACCAAATTGCAAGAATTAAATATTACAGGAACTATCGAAAAATTAGATAATTTGACTAGAGAATATTTGGAAAAAGTAGTTGCAGAGGTTTCTCCATACTTGGAAAAAGCCCAAATTGAAGCAATGAAATACGAAGAATTGGTTAAGGAAATCAAAAATTCTAGAATTGAGACCAAAGAATACTATTCTCAAGCACTAAAGGAAATGTATTATCAAGCAAAGGCTGATGCTCTAAGACTTGCTCAATTGGAGAAAATAAAAGAACAAGCAAATCTTGATCAAAAAATTATCTTGGAGGGAGTAGAAAGAGGATATCAAACAGCAATAACTAATCTTGAAGCAATGAGAGAAGAAGTGTTTTTGTCTAAGACTAGTTCATATCAAACGGCATTAAAGAATTTTAATGATGCTAAGGCTAAATATTTGAATTATAGAAATCAGATTGCCGAGAGTGAGAATGTAACTGAAGAAATGAAGACAGAATTAAATAGACTTGATGGCGTGGTTTCCACGTTTGAAACTGCTTTGAGAGGTGCTTACACTAATGCAATGAATGCAATGGATTATGTTAAGAATGCACTTACCGAGGCATATCAATTAGTAGTAACTGAAGTATCCAAAATTGGTGCTTCTATGGATATAGTAAGCGACAATTTGACTACGGCTATTACCGACTTTACTACTAAGTTTGAAAGTGATTATGCAACTTACAAAGAGAATGCTAATAAGATAGTTGCAGATTTCAAAACTGGAATTGCTTCACAAGAGCAAAACAAATAATTAAATTGATAAACATCAATCAAAGAGACAATCCCTTTGCTTGATGTTTTTTTGTGTGAAAATATTATTTAAAAACTAAAATTGGTTTGTGTAGAAATATGGAAGAGGAATAAATTTGTATTTGATATTATAACTATTTCAAAAAGATTTACAAATGAGGTTGTTTTGATTATAATAAGATTAGTGTAGTTTGATTTTTGACCGAGAATTGCGAAAAAGTTATATCTTGCACTAATAAGTGGTGTTACAATAATTAGAGTGGCATAAATTGATGCTGATGGGTTGTTTTGAATATGTAAAACATATGAAAATATATTAAAAAGGGTGTTATATGAAAATTTTATGGTTGACTAATGTTCCAACATTAAAAATCAAACAAGAGATAAGTAAAGACAATGTGACTACTGGTGGCTGGCTTGATGGGATTAGTGAACAATTACTAAAAGATAATGTTGAGTTGTTTGTGCTTTTCCCATATGGATATGTTTGTTCGGGTGAGATTGCAAATTGCGGTTTTAAATCATTTATAGAGAAAAATGAACAAAAACAGATTTTTGAAGATGTGATAAAAGAATTTGAACCTGACGTTATTCACGTTTTTGGAACGGAGTATCATCATACTCTTAGTATGATGCAAGTTTGTGAAAAATTAGATTTGCTTGATAGGGCGATTATCAGTATTCAAGGATTGAAAAGCATATATTCATTTCATTATTTTGCAAACTTGCCAAATAAGATTATTCATTCTTGGACTGTAAGAGATTTACTAAAAAATGATAATATTACAAGACAAAAGCACAGATTTAAAAATAGTGGAAAAGAAGAAATAAAAGCGTTAAAAATTGCAAAAAATGTAATTGGAAGAACGGATTGGGATAAAGCTTGCTGTTATTTAATTAATCCAAACTTAAATTACTATTTTTGTAATGAAACTTTGAGAAATGGATTTTATAAAAAAGAATGGGAATATGAAAAATGTGAAAAACATTCAATCTTTGTTAGTCAATCAAGTTATCCGATCAAGGGGTTTCATATGGTTTTGCAGGCTCTAATTGAGGTCTTGCGATTTTATCCAAATGCGAAAGTTTATACAACGGGCAAGGATTTGTTACATCTAAGTTTTAAAGACAAATTGAAACTTAATAGTTATCAAAAACATATTATTAAATTTATTAAAAAGAATAAATTGCAAAGCCATATAGTCTTTAAAGGTTTTTTAAACGAAGAAGACATGATAAAAACATATTTGAATGCAAATGTTTTTGTGTCGGCATCGTCAATTGAAAATTCTCCAAATTCTGTTGGTGAAGCAATGCTTTTGGGAGTTCCGACAATATCTAGTGATGTAGGTGGCGTGAAAAACATGCTAACACATGGGGAGGATGGACTAATTTATCCATTTGATGAACCGTATATGTTGGCTTATTATATTTGTTATTTGTTTGAAAATCAAGAAAGACAAGAATTTTTTTCTAAAAATGCGAAGAAACATGCAAATGTAACTCATAATCAAAAGATTAATAAAGAAAAATTGATAGAAATTTATGAAAAATTAAAAAAGAAGTAGAAGTTTACTATGGAGAAAAATATACTATACTTATCTAATATGTGTTCAAGAAAGGAATACTCAAACATTTTTAAAAAAGATATAGGAAAGTCTGTATCATGGCAAAGTGTTAAATTTAATAGACTTTTTGCCGAAGGGTTGGTGGCTAATGATTGTCGGGTGGAAGTTTTGAGTAGTAGACCCATAAATAGGAATATTAGTAAGACTTTTGTTTATAAGTCGAAAAAAGATGAAGAGAATGGTGTTCGCTTTAATTATTTGAGTTTTATAAACTTCAAGTTTTTGAGACCTCTTTCATTGTATTTAAATGCAAAGCGTTTTATTAAAAAATGGGTTAGAGACAACAATGATTTGATTGTATGTGATATTTTAAATTTTACACTTTTAAAAACAGCAATTAAATGCAGAAAAAATGCTAAGTTGGTTGGAATTATTACTGATCTGCCTGAGATTTTAGAAGGTAAACAATCGGCGAAAGTTAAAACTTGGAACAAAATGATTAGGGCTTGTGATTATTTTGTCGTTTTGGCAGAACCTATGATAGAAAAACTCGGCATAAAAGATAAGCCATATGTTGTGATTGAGGGCTTTTGTGATAAGATGATGGAATCTTCTGATAATAGATTGGAAGATAAAGACAAAAATAATGTTATAATGTACTCTGGGTCCATTCACAAAAAGTATGGGATATCTAATTTGGTAGATGCTTTTTTGGCATTAAATGTCAAAAACTCTGAACTTCATATTTATGGTGATGGTGACTGGAAAGAAAATTTACAGCGTTTATGTAAAACACACAATAATATCAAATATTTTGGGGTTAAAGATAATTTGGATGTTGTTAAGGCTCAAACAAAGGCTATACTTTTGGTGAATCCAAGACCTATAGATGAAGAGTATGTTAAATATAGTTTTCCTTCGAAAAATATGGAGTATTTGGCGTCGGGAACTCCAATGCTCACAACTAAACTTCCCTCTATGCCATCAGAATACAACAAACATTGTTTTGTTGTGGATAATAATGATGTGGACACATTAAAAATTAAACTAGAAGAAATATTAAAAATGGGAAAAGAGAATCTTCATTTGTTTGGAATCAAAGCGAAAAACTGGGCATTAAAAAATAAAAATAATATTTCAATGACAAAGAAGATATTGGATATGGTAAATACGAATGAATAATAAAGTTGTAAATAATATGTTTTGGCTCATAGGGTTCCAGGTCATTAAAGCAATAATTGGATTTATTATAGGAATCTTCACAGCAAGATATCTAGGGCCATCAAATTATGGAATTATAGGATATATAAGCACATTTATATTAATTTTTACTCCAATTTCAAATCTTGGATTGGGGAATGTCATTGTTAAAGAATATGTGCAGAACAAAGAAAAAACATCTTCTATATTAAAAACATCTATAGTAATGAATATCGCCTCGTCTTTTATTTCTTATGTAATAATAAATGCGATAATTTTTGTAACTAATTTGAACGATAAAACAATGCTTTATTGTTCGCTGGTTCAAACATTATTATTAATTTTTAATAGTTTTGAAATGGTTACATACTATTTCCAGTCTCAATTAAAATCAAAAAAAACAGTTGTTCTTTCTTTTGTATCATATATTATAACTCAAATTTTTAAAATCTTAATTTTGATTTTTGATGGGAATATAGTGCTTTTTGCACTTGCAAGTTCACTAGATACAATTATAGCAGGAGTTTTATTATTTATTCTATCCAAATCTACAAAAGAATTAAAAGGAGGGAGAGTTTCTCGTGAAATTTTCAAAACGTTGATAAAACAGTCTGCTCCTTTTATATTAACTGGTTGTATATCTGTTATTTATGCTTCTGTTGATAAGATAATGTTGAAATCAATATTGGGAGGAACAGAAACGATAGGATATTATAATGTAGCACATAATTTGGCGACCTGTTGGGTTTTTGTTGTTTCTGCAGTTATTTTTTCTTTTACGCCTCTTATTTATGAATCTTATGGCAAAAAAGACGAAAAAGAATATTTGAGCCATTTAAAACAACTGTATTGGATTGTGTTTTATTCTGGTGCATTTATTTCACTATGCTTGTCTTTGGTTGCACCATTTGCTATTCCTTGGTTATATACGGAAGTATATAGTCAGTCAATATTGCCAACAATCTTCTTAACGTGGGCAAGTGTTTTTGCTTATTTGGGGGTTGCGAGAGGTGTTCAAATTGTTTGTGAAAAAAGGCAAAAACATCTTGTCTTATTCTCTGTTTTAACTGTTGTCTTAAATATTACATTAAATGCAATCTTTATACCAAAATGGAATATTGTTGGTGCATCGTTTGCTACGCTCGTATCTGAAATGTTTGTTTGTTTGCTATGTCCTTTATTTTTCAAATCCACAAGAAAAATGGGTAGTGTTATGTTGCAAGCAATTGCTTTTATAGGTGTTGATGTAAGACATTTGTTTTCAACTCTGATGTCTAGTTTAAAAAAGAAACAAGAGAAGAATTCTCTATCAAATGCCGAAATGAATGAGACTGTAAATTATGTTGAAGAAACGACAAAAAAAATTGAAAATACGAGGGATTAGGAGTTTTTTTATGAAAATAGTATTTGCAAGTAATTTTATGAATCATCATCAATTGGAAATATCAAAAGAGTTTTTGGGTAAGGCAGAGTATACTTTTATTGCAACTGAGCCTATAGATCCAGAAAGAATAAAATTTGGTTACAAGGATATGAATAAAGAATATGATTTTGTGTTGTGTTCTTATGAAAATGATAAAAATTATAAGAAGGCGATGGATTTGATTGAAAATGCAGATGTTGTAATCTATGGTTCTTGTCCGATATCTATGGTTCGAGGAAGAATAGCGAGTAACAAATTAACTTTTGCTTATTCTGAGAGATTGTTTAAAAACAAAAAAATTTTGAGAATGTTTTATCCCAAAGCAATTTTGTTTTATCATAAAAACTATCGAAAATATAGAGATAATAATTTTTATTTGTTGTGTTCAAGTGCTTATTCAAAAGGTGACTATAATTGGTATGGAGCGTTTAAAGATAAGTGTTATAAGTGGGGATATTTTCCTAAGGTTGAGAATTTTGATAGCATTCTTGAAAAAGTGATTGAAAAGAAATGTAAGAGCAAAGAAATTCTTTGGTGTGGAAGATTTCTTGATTGGAAACATCCTGAACTTGCGATAGAATGTGCAAGTTTTCTTAAACTGAAAGGTGTTGATTTTCATATTACAATGGTGGGAAATGGACCAATACTAGAAAAAATAAAAACAAAGATATCTAAGAAACATCTTGAGCAAGACATAACTGTAATTGGTGCGTTGCCGTATGATCAAGTTCAAGAAAAAATGAAGAATTCTAAGGTGTTTTTGTTTACATCCGACCAAAATGAAGGGTGGGGTGCAGTATTAAATGAGAGTATGGGCAATGCGTGTTGTGTTGTTGCTAATAAAAAAATTGGTAGTGTTCCATATATGTTAAATAATGAAAATGGTTATGTTTATAAAAACAAAAAAGAGTTCTTGAATTGTGTTTATAATGCTATGACGAATGAAGATACAAAACAAAAGTGCAAATTAGCATACAAGACTATTCATGAAATGTGGAACGCAAAAAGTGCTGTTGAAAACTTTATGAAATTAGTTGATAATTTAACAAATGGTAAAAACAATAAAATAGAAGGACCATGCTCAAAAGATTAATGAAATTCGTTGCAAATATGCAACGTTTTTTTGTTTTGGTGGTATTCAAAATGAGAAATGTGTTAAACATTGGCAAACCTCTAATTATTGCTTGTTTTTTTTGTGAGGATGGAGAAAGTTTTGGGGGAGGTTTGGCATAAAATATTTATGGTTTTGGGGTTGAGTATAGTTTATATAAAATTTTTTATATAAATTTGATAAAAAATATTGTAAATTTTTGTAGTTTTGATATAATTATTCTTGTCATAGGAGAATAAAAATGAAGAGTATATATACGTATTACAAAGAAAGATTGGTAGAAATTAGTGGAAAGAATAGGAGTTTGTATTCCAAAAAGATTAGCCGAAAGAATAGTTTTGATATCGGCAAACTTTTCGATGGTGATTATCCTGCTATTGCCGATTTGATTGACTTTTTGTGGAAAGGCAATAAATACACCTTTTCTATCGTTTGCAAAGAAGATACCGATAGAATTATTAAAAATCTAGGACTAGAGCAAAAGTTCATCAAGCAAAAGGCAGAACTAGAAAATTTGGAAGGCAAAGAAAAAGCATCTGCCTCGCTTAAGTTTGAGAGAAAGAAAAGGGAAGAGACCAAGCGTGCTATTCTAGGACAAGTGAATGCTGTCAAGAGTCTAAAAAGAGAAATAGAAGAGTTTGAAAAGGAAACGGGCAGATATGAACTCTATGTAGGATATCCTTTTGTTCAAGGCTTCTTAAATAGAGATGTTGAGGTTAAGGCACCACTTGTACTATTTCCAGTAACTATTGATATCGTCAATGAAACAACTGTTAATATTGAACTTCGACCTAATGAAAATATTCAATTAAACAAAGTCTTGATTTTGGCTTATGCTCAAAAGTATCGTCTAAAAGACTTTGATGAATTGGATATGGAATTCAAAGGCTCTTTGTCGGGCAAATTCAAGGGTATTCCAGAATTACTAGACTATTTGCGTAGATTTAATATTAGACTATCTTATAGCCCTAGAAAAGGTCTTTTTGACTATGAAAAACTAAAAGAAGTGCCTTATGGTCAAGGATTGGAAGTAAAACACGCGTGCGTTTTGGGAAAATATCCTCTAGCAAATTCTATATATAATGATTACACTTTGCTTGAGAAAAAGCGTCTAACCAATGATGCTATTGACGAATTGATTTATTCCAAAAATATCAAAGTCAATACCAAAATTGACGAAAACCTATATACAATAGGTTCTCTTGACTATGCTCAAGAGAATGCTATAGATAGCATTAATCATAATGGCAATATGGTCATATACGGGCCTCCGGGAACTGGTAAATCTCAAACCATTGTCAATATCATAACTGATGCTATTGCCAAGCACAAAAGGGTTTTGGTTGTATCCCAAAAAAGGGCAGCGCTTGACGTTGTATTCAATAGATTGGGTAGTCTTAATTCCAAAGTAATGTTTTTGACAGACGCCGAAAAGAAAAGAGGAACTTTTTATGAAAGGGTCAAAGTATTACACGAAGAAACATTGAAACAAAAGACTTCTTCAAATAGGGATAAGTACGAAGAGACCAAGAGAAAATTGGAAGCAGAAGAGAATTTGCTAAAGGAAATTAGCAATGCTCTATTTGTGCCTACTGAATTTGGACTATCTTTGGGCGAAATGTATGCCAAATCTACTATTATTGGCAAAAAGAGTTTTGAGTATGTAATATATCAAAATATGTTGAAAAACGACAAATTAATGGCTTTGGATTATCCTAGACTAAATGAAAGTTTGAGACTAATCAATGAGAAAAACAAGGATGAATTGTATTATAAGTTTGTAGAAGAAAAGAAAGCAAATCCGTTCCTTGGCAATATTAGAGAAGATTTGGAATTCCATATCGTTAATGAGACCAAATCCAAACTTATGAAAGTTTTGCAAAATAGAATTGCACCATTTGATATGTCCAAATATCCAAATTCTAGACAATTAGTGGCTTTTGTGGTGGATAATAATCTCAAAACGGATAATATAGATTCACTAGTTAATTTTGTGGGCAAGACCAATTATCCTAATGTATACAAGTCTTTGCCATTCTCAATGCGTGCTAAAAACAAATTGGAGAAGGAAATAAAAGAAGAATTCACAAAGACATTGGAAGAAATCAAGGATTATACACAAGAGTATGAATTCCTAAGAGACGTCCTTACTCCAAATGGCTATAGTATGATGATAGACAATGTTCTAAATGGTAATATGCAATATCCTAAGTATTTGCTCAAGGCTTTGGATAATTATGTAGAATTTAGGGATTTGAGTGCTAATTTGAATACCCTTAGCGAAGATGAGAAAACCATCCTTAAATTTGCATACAAAATGACGGATACCAAGTCTAAGTATTTGGAGACTTTGGCAGAAATGAAAAATATCCGTATTTACCACGAAATAACCATTTTGGAAGATAAATACAAAAAGCAATTAGCATATATTTTGGATTATGATAATATCAAAAATAGAATACTTTCGCTTAAAAAAGATTTAAACAAAATTTCAAGCGAAATTTGTATGGACAAATTCACCGAAGATTATCAAACTTTTTATAATAAAAATGATACAAACAAAGATTATTTGTATCAAATAAACAAAACCCAAAATCAATGGGCTGTGCGTAAGTTTATGGAAGTCTATGGCGAATATTTGTATAGATTGTTCCCTTGTTGGTTGCTTTCGCCAGAAGGCGTGTGCAATATTTTGCCACTTGTTAAAAATTTGTTTGATGTAATACTTTTTGATGAAGCATCTCAAGTATTTATAGAGAATACTTTGCCAGTAATATATCGTGGCAAAAATATCGTTGTAGCAGGGGATAGCAAACAACTTAGACCAACAGCATTATTTATGAAAAGATATTTAGGTGGCGACATTGATGACAAAATGGATTATTCTACACAAGCAGCGTTAGAGGTAGAGAGTCTACTTGATTTGGCAATGACCAGATACAAGAGTGCTAATCTTACATATCATTATCGTAGCAAAAATGAAGAACTTATCAATTTCTCAAACCAAAGTTTTTATGAGGGGAAATTGCAAATTTCGCCTAATATTGCTAGGAACAAAAATTCCAAGCCTATTGAGAGAATTAAGGTAGATGGCAGATGGATTAATAGAAGTAATGTAGTAGAGGCAGATGCTGTAATTGAAGTTTTGAAGAAAATATTTGCTACTAGAAAAAATAATGAGTCCATTGGAATCATAACTTTCAATGCAGAGCAAGAATCTGTCATTGAAGACGCTATAGACGTAGAATGTAATGCTAATCCAAAGTTTAAAGAACATATCTTGAAAGAGAAGAATAGGAAAGAAAATGGCGAAGATATAAGTATGTTTATCAAAAACTTGGAAAATGTACAAGGTGATGAGAGAGATATAATTATATTTAGCATTGGATATGCCAAGAATGAATTTGGCAGAGTGCTTGTTAATTTTGGACCTCTAAGTATGGAGGGTGGAGAAAATAGACTAAATGTTGCTATTACTCGTGCCAAAGAGAAAATTTATGTAATTACAAGTATTGAGCCTGAAGAATTAAATGTAGATGGAACCAAGAATATGGGTCCTAAGATATTCAAAAATTATCTAAAGTATGTTCGTGCAGTCTCTTCTGGTGATAGTTTGGAAACCAAAATTATCTTGGAACAATTAAATATTAAGCCAGAACTAGGCGAGAAACCTGAGAAATTGGGCAATATTGAGAAAGATATTAAGTCAGAACTTGAGAAACTAGGCTATAAATGTGAGACTAATCTAGGCAATACAGATTACAAGATTGGTGTGGCAGTATATGACAAACAATTAGATAGATATTTGCTTGGCATAGAGTGTGATTATAGTGCATATATTTCATCACCATCTGTGCTAGAAAGGGATGTCTTCCGTCCTGCATTCTTGCAATCTCGTGGCTGGAATATTATGAGGGTTTGGAGTAGAGATTATTATATGTACAAATCCAAAGTTATTAATCATATTGTCAAAGAGATAGAAAAAGCAAAATCAAAATATCAAAAGAAGACAAAAAATAAGTAATCAAAAAAAACACATTAGTTTGTATTTAAAATACATTTTGCTAATGTGTTTTTTCGTTTGCTTGTTGTGTTATTTTGTGTGCTCTGTCTTGCTTTGCTTTTTCTTTCTGATTACCTCAAGTATTGCTAGTATTCCACCCAAAAGCACGGTGTATATTGGTGCTATAACCCAAATAGTAAGAGGTGTTCCAGATAGAATTGGCTTGATTATATAAAA
>CAYPKM010000001.1:0-55282 GCA_964411325.1 uncultured Christensenella sp. | reverse complement strand
TATTGTCTAGTAGCATTGGCTTCTTGGTCTTGACTATAGACATCTGTTGTGTCAAGTTTAGTCTCTGTATCGCTTGGCTAAAGCAATTAATAACCATATTCTGCCTGTCTTCGGCAAGAAGTCCAAAAGACATTGGGAATATCTCTATAACCATTCCATAATATTCACCAAACTTAAGGAATTTGTCTGTATTCAGATCATCAAATGGCATAATGTTTTTGATATTAGTATTGCCTGTATCCTTTTTGGAATACTTCTTGTGGTAGGCGAGGTATTTGAAACTAAGTACCAGTGCGAAATACACTCTCACACCATCGCTCATCTCAAATAATAGCACTGCCCAGAGCACGCCTACGCCCAGCGCTACCCACAAATTGTACATCCAATAGCTAAATAGGTTGGATGTGGCTAGTAATACTACTATCACACATCCTACCAATATTATTGCCACATCTAATATAGTAAAGTTCCTAAATATGGTGGTCTTTACCTTAGTTTTTCTTGGAATAAATCTCATTTTTCATTACCTTATTTTTTTAATATATTTTTTAATTATTTACCGCCAGTTTGACTTTTAAGTTCTTCCAAAGCTTTGTAAATCTTGGCAAGAGTATCTTTGTCTGTAATACCCATTCTCTTGAATTCTTCGCTGATTTGCTCCATAATCTTGTCCATCTTGACGCCTTTTTTGATTTGCTCTTGCATTTTCTTCATAAAGTCGCCATCCATCTTGAAGTCAACTTTCAATTCGCTAGTATTCTTAACTTCGAAGTTCTCACCAAATTCAATCTTGCTATTTTTGGCTTGCATACTAGATTGCACAGCACTTATTTGGTTGGCATACATATTTTTGGCTGATTGATCACTTGTATTATTATACTTAGCAATCAAATCCCTCAATGTCTCATTTAATTTTTCCAAATCTTTATTAGTTTCGGCATTGGTTTGAGCAAGCTTGGCATTAGCTGTATTCAAAATCAATTGTGTTTGTTGCAAGTTCAACATTCCAATCCCAAGAGCATTAAGTGCATTTTTATTATAAGATTCTTCTTTAGCCTTCTTTTTAGATTCCTCTAATGCAGCCAACATTGCTTGTCCTTCTGGAGTATCATTACCTTCTTTCAATGCGGTCTGATAATCCTTTTGAAGGTTTTGTGCGCCTTTAGGTGCAACTGCATTAAACACTGCTTTTGCACCAAATTTATTTTCATACAATTGTCCAAGAGCATTTTTGGTAGTAACAACTTTTCGAACCGCGTTTCCTGTTTTTTGTTGTATTTTTTCACTTCTATCAGCTCTAAGCTTATCTACTTTGCTTTGATTATTGCTAACTACTTGATTTGCCGCATCCATCTCTTCTTTAGCCGCGTTCGCATCTTTCTGTGCATTTGACCACGCCATCAAATTATCATGACTACCGAGTTTCTCATATTCCTTTTTTAGTGCATCTGCACGAGCTTGAGCAGTTTCATAAGTTGCCGTTTTCTCTGCAGCATTCTTTTTGGCCTTGTTGACGCCAGTTGCACCAGCTGCTGTTTCATCTACAAAGTTTTTTACTCCACTGGCTACCCCGGCTACCCCTTTGGCAACACCAGTAACAGCCTTAACCGGCTTCAAATTGGAAACTTTATCACCTGCAGCATGTGCAACATCTTTAACTTTAGATTTAGCTTTGTCTTCAAATTTTGTTAATCTTCCTCCCGATACTTTGTCTCCAAGTTTATGAGCACCACTTCCAATTTTTCCTGCTATACCACCAGTAGCTTTGATACCTTTTACAGCTAGTCCTCCAGCCATAGTTGCGACTCCCATACCTACTGTAGCCGCTTTGGCTATGCCAGCTGTTGCCTCTTTGGCTAAGCCTTTGCCCTCTGCCATTGCGTTGCCTGCACCAAAGTATCCACCTAAGTCACCAGCAAGTTTCTCTATCATCATACAGCCTACTATTACCATTATGGATTTGATTAGTCCTTTCACAAGCACATCTGGAAATGGCAAAGTATTATTCGTAATCACAATATCAATATTAAGCAGTACTTTCACAATAATAAAGAATAGGTTGAGTGAGATTACCGTGCCGTATGCAGAGAGTGCCTTTTGCATAAACTTGCCTCGCCACGAGCCCAGACTATCTTTGACTGGTGACATACCTACAACCATTGGCATTACTATAAAGAGGGCTACACATTGATACAATCTATCGATGAGTCCAAAACAGGTATAAAATAAGCATTTGATAATAATAACTGCACCAAATATCAAAACCAAGTAATTAATTTCGAATGGATTGTAATATTCTATTACGTCCTTCAATTCAGCATAATTACAATCACCACTCGTAAATGCCGCCTCAGCACCATTATCCGCATCCGACATTGCACAGACAGGAGTAGATGCCGCCTTATCATCAGTTATTGTTTTAAAGCCTTTGATCAAAGCGATTGTCATACCTGTACCTAACATCCCTCCTTCATTTTCTAAATGATCAACATCAATTCCGTAACCTCCATCTTCAATATCTTTGCCTATTGCCGTACTAAAACCACCTACCGTCGCTGTCGTTGCCGTGGAGGCGGCCGTTACCCACAATTGTCTAGAGATTTTGGTACCTTCTCCACCACCAGTGGCTGTGTCTATTAGTCCTAGCACTTGATTGCCTATAAATACACCCATGATACATAGTAGTGGGATTATAAGCATATTGCTTAGAGATTTCAGAGATTTGCCAATAATGCCAGATTTGCTATTCTGAGCACCTTCGGTGGTATATTCCACCTTGATCATTTGGAAAATAGTTGTAATCATTAACAAAAACAATCCAACAATGGCTGTAGCATAAAAGGCTTGTATTACATCGGAAGAAGTAAGCATTTGAAGTAGCAAGTCAGAACTTCCCATAGAATTATTGACCTGCATACTGATAGTCATTTCGCCAGTATTATTTTCACCAATAACTTGCAAACCAGCAAGAGCTCTAAACAAAACTTCTACAAAGTCTATTAATCCCAACAAAAATTTGGAAACCTCGTAAAAAATAGTAGCTCCAAAGTATTGAATAATAACTATTACAACTCTAATAGCACATTTAACAACTGGCACAACCAAAGCATTGATAACCCACGTAAAAATACTTGTAAAAACGCTACCTAAAATATCGCCTAAGCCCGAAAGGATTCCCAACAAAGAATTAACGCCCATTTTCCATTCTCCTAAAGAAAATTAAATATTCTATACTTATCTTAACCTATTTCGACAAAAAAAACAAATAATTTAATATATTTTATTATTTTTATATATATTTATATATATAATGGGTTTATTTCTGTATAATGCAAAGTGGAATTTAAAATCAACTACACGATGGCATCATATTTTCGTATAGAATGAGATTATGTTTGTATATATCGAAGTTACTGATAAATAACTTTAATTGTTTTTTGGAATATAACAAGGACATATAACAACAATAGTATTTTTGAAAAGCAAAAAAACTCGCCATAGCATTTACTTTGCGAGTTTTTCTTAAACATTTTCAAATTTTGTATTTTTCACTTGGCAAAAATCTTTGGCATACAAAAAACCTAGAGATTTCGCCATTTATCTAAATAGAAGTGCCCTTATTGCATTGAGTGCGTCATATCTATTGTTGGTAGGTTTGCTATCGGCACCACCGCCAGCGTTACCGCCACCGCCACCGCCAGAGGCCTGTCCAGACCCCAAATATCCAAACAATTCTGGAACCAACTTATCCCACTTGATAAGGTAACACATAGTAAGCATTACAAGAATTATCACAGCACCTATTGCTAGATTGACAATCCTCTTTTTGGCCTCAGTTCTCTTGTCTGCATTCTCAGACTTGACATACTGTACAGCGAGGATAACAATATATATAACGGCACAGCCCTCTAGCACAGACAAACAAGGGGCTACGATACTCTTC
This sequence comes from uncultured Christensenella sp., assembly GCA_964411325.1. Taxonomy (GTDB): domain Bacteria; phylum Bacillota; class Clostridia; order Christensenellales; family UBA1242; genus UBA11490. Next base: position 51,339 of record CAYPKM010000001.1, on the reverse strand, counting down.
AAAACCTCGTTGACTTTCTCAGCAGTAGCAACAATCCTATCCGTAGTGCCTGAGCCCGACAACAACATCCCTATATTTAATAATTTAGAAAGCATTCCACTTCTCCTCAAAATTACATTTTCATATAATATATTAACACATATTCCCTCATCTTTACAAGCAAATTTGACTACAGAAAAGAAAAAACTCGCAAAAATTTTGCGAGTTTTGTACTCTTCCATACAACCATATACAAAATAGTTGCAGACAAAGCGATTTGATAATCGCTCCAAATCGTTCTAGATTTATGATATATTAGCATCATTAGCATTGGCAAAGTTCTTAAAGATATTTGTCCAATCAAGAGTCAAGCAAAGTGTTGCACCTGCAATAACGATAACAGCACCGACGATAGAAGCAATTAGTCTACTTTGAATTTCTTTTCTCTTATCAGCACTCTCAGCTTTGGCATACATTACGCCTAGATAAACAACATAAACAACTAGCAAAACACCGATAATACCAAGAACTGGTGACAAAATATTCTTTATTACTTTAGAAAAAGCGCCAGCTACATCACTAAGATTTGAAGTTTCCAATCTTGTAAACAATTTTTTCATACTTATTTCCCCTTTAATTTTTTAGTTATTAACTACACAAAGTTTAGTCGAAAAAATTACTTTAGTCAACTAAATTACTATATTTTTTGCAAAAAAATAAAAAATATTAGATTTTTCTCAAATAGTGATAAAACTAAAGAATGGGGAGGATATATTTTTTAGAATTTATTTTTGATAGGTTATTTTTTTTGACAGTAATGCAAAAATTTAATATACTACTAATAGATTTATGTCTATTATATATTATACTTAAAGAAAAGTAAGGGAAAATTGACCAAAAGGAAGAGTGAAATAATGGCAGACAAAAAAGAAAAGAAACAATCGTCTGGTGGTGGAAAGTTTAAAAAGATATTGCTTATATTTATTCTAGGATTTGCACTAGTAGTAGTTTTGGCATATGTAGCTGGTAGTTATATGGCTTTTGGCACACTCAAGCTAGATGATATAGAAGTGATGTTTGACAATGAGACTTTTAAATCGGTATTTTTGCTAGTATTCTTCATAGCACTAATCACAATGCTAATAACGCTAAGCAATCACAAATTCAAGGATGGAGAGACCAAAGCCAAAGTAGAGACCAAGGGCGGAATCAAGAAGTATTACGATACCAATTGGATATCTACTGACGAGCTAAAGAGCAATCCCGACTTTAAATTTCATTACTATGACGACTTGCACCGCTCAGACAATGTGGGCATACCTATTAGAGCCGAGCTTGTTGGCAACAAGCTAAATGTCAATATGTACAAGCCTATTCACACGCTAGTAATAGGTACTACTGGTGCTGGTAAAACCACTCAGTTTATCAACCCAACTGTGCAAATACTTAGCGAGTCGCACGCCAAACCTTGTCTAGTCGTGACTGACCCTAAGGGCGAAATTTATGATGCACATAGTGAGAAACTGAGGAAAAACGGCTATAGAGTTTTGACATTCGACCTAAAAGAGCCTTTTCAGAGTGCTTGTTGGAACCCAATGACTAGAGCGTATGAACTAAATCAAAGAGCGATGAATCTAAATGACGAAGTAATCATTCACCACAATGACGACCCTAGAGACTTTAGTCTAAAGTGTGTCAGCCAGATATATTATGGTGAGTGGTACGAATTTGACGGATTCGCCTTTGCCGATGTACAGACTCTTAATAGTCACCAAGCGTCGCTTAAGCAAATTCTCAAAGACAATGCCTTTGATGAATTGAAAGACTTGGCGAGTGTGCTATGCCCTATTGAGTCTCAAAACGACCCTATTTGGGATAGAGGTGCTAGAGACCTAGTGCTAGGCACAATGCTTGCAATGCTAGAAGATAGTGAGAATCCTGAGCTAGGGATGACCAAAGACAAATTTAATTTTTATAATCTTTCGCAAATACTTGCACTCAAAGACAACGACCCTTACAATCCTTTCAAGACACTTACAGAATACTTTCAAGGCAGAGATGTGCATAGCAAAGCCACACAACTTGCCAATCAAGTAATCACCAACGCCGACAAGACCAAGATGTCTTATATGGGTATTGTTGCCAATAGAATGGGTTTGTTTAGTGATATGGGTGTATGTTACTGTACATCTGTCAACGAGATGGATTTGAAGACTTTCACCGACCAGCCTACCGCTATATTTATCAAAATCCCTGATGAGAAAACTACTCGTCACCCTATTGCCACAATGTTTGTATCGCAATTGTACAAGATACTAGTTGATGTAGCCAACAAGCGTGGCGGAGCACTACCTAGAGATGTATATTTCTTGCTAGATGAATTTGGTAATATGCCTAAGATTGAGAACTTTGATACCATCATTACCGTCGCTCGTTCTAGAAGAATTTATTTCACACTTATTTTGCAATCATATGCGCAATTGACTATTAAGTATGGTCAAGAAGTAAGTGCTACTGTCAAAGACAACTGTAATATCCATATATTCATTGCTAGTAACGATGATAATACCAAAGAAGAATTTAGTAAGCGTTGCGGAAACATCTCTGTTGAGACCGAGACCACATCTATTAGCAAGGGTGGCGAAGAAGGTGCCAAAGAGAGCAAGTCTGTCAATGTACAGCTTGACACCCGTCCACTTATATATCCAGCTGAATTAGGCTCACTTAAACCTAATAGTGGTGAATGTATCGTATCAATCCTACAGAGGAATCCAATCAGAGCCATATTTACACCTAGTTACAAATGCGATGTGTACGATATGACCCCTGCTCCTCACAATAACGAATTACCTAAACAATTAAACGAGAGCGAAGTTTACTACGACATTCATATCCGTAATCAAAAAGTACTTAGAAAGACTGCCCCACAAGGTGGTAGTAGCAACAATGCAAATAACAAGCCTAGTGGAAGCAATCCTTTCGATTTCTAAGTATATCGGATAAACAATTTGAAAATTACAAACAATTAATTGCCTAGATTTGAATTATCGAAAGCGAACAAAAAAACCTTAAACAATTTAGACTATCAAATGTTTAAGGTTTTTTTGTTTATATTTCTCTAGTTTCGTTAATTCCTAGTGGAAAGCCACAAGGCGATGGACATTTGTAAGCGGGGAATGTACATCTACTGCCACCAATATACTTTTTCATTTCTTCTGCTCTTGGGTGGACTTTGATTCTAAGAGCGTTTTCGTACTTTTTCGCCGTCTCGGCTGTTATCTTATTTATTTCCAATTGTGCACATGTGCACTTCCTCTCATACATCTTGAGTATGAAATTATCCATTGTACCCATCTCGTTAATTTTGAGCATTGTGGCTTGTGGGAAGCCCTCTGCTAGAGCATTCAAATCGCTTAGCCAAATAGCCTTTAGGTCTTCATTATCTGCAATAATCTGTGGCACATAATATTCGCTAGTCATCTGCATAGAATAATTGATTGTGCGATGTCTCTGTGCTTGGGCAAGTTCGGCAAAGGATGCCATATATGATGTAGAATACACATCGCCAAAGTACTCTTCGCACTCGCCATCTGCAAACAAACTCAAATGCCTATTTTTGTCATTCTTACATAGATTTTCGTCATAAAACTTGGTGTTTTTTAATTTCTCCACAAGTTCCCTTATATCTACGGCTAATCTCTCTTCAAATCTATTTTTGTTTGGCTTTGACACAAAGTCATTTAAGAAAGCGATTAGATAATTCAATTGTCTATATGATGTGGTATACGCCATAGAGGTAGGAGTGAAAACCGATAGCACATATCTAGCATTCTCTTGTGCCAACTTGCCTATCCTATTGGGTGTGAAGAATTGTGGGTAGTCTTTCGCGTACTTTTTTTCTATACGAGACTTGAAAATCTCTAGCCATTTATTGTATATTGTCTCTTCTTTGCCACCCATCTTCATTTTTGTATATCTAGCAGACTTTTCGCTAGTAGTATATTGATGTTCGTTATTGATAATCATCGCAAGAATTTTTGGAATATCTTCTATATACATAGTAATGCTTTCGTGGTCGTACACGCTATGGTGTCCGTTATTTTTGGTTAGCGTCATTCTCTTTCTTGTCTTCTCTTCTTCTTCCCTTTTGATATCATCAAAGGTAGATGGCATATAGCAAATGCCTGCCATTTTGCCACTGAACATATCGAAATCATTTTTGTCGGCATTATATCCCACGTGAGTACTTGCTATTATTTCTATTTCCATATTATTTAATCTCCACATTATTTACATTGTTTATGCAACGTCTTATTTTTTCAAATCTCCTATGATAAGCCCGTACACTTCTTCGGCTATATCTTCTCTACTTCGCAAACTTGTGCCCTCTACACAATCTACTCTATCCCAGCCATACTTATCTATCATATATTTGCCACACTCATATGCGTGAAGCAAGTGATTGGGATTGTTTTCGTGAACGTCTTGTTTGGTTTGTGCCTTTAATTCCCCCCTCTCGTGAGCAAGTCTAATTGAGACATCTACTGGCACATCTAGAAATATTACCCTATTGGGTCTAGGCAATTTCAAAGTGTCGAATTCTAGCGTATCAAGCCAATCGCAATAGTCGTTAATCTCATCTATCCTTGCCAATTTGCCAGCCTGATGGAGCATATTGGACTCAACATATCTATCGAATATTATAATGCCACCGTTTTCGTAGAATTCTTTCAAGTCCTTTTGATAAGTACACAGTCTATCTACCGAAAATAGCACACTTGCTTGATAAGCGTCAAGCGATTGGTCGCTATCACCAAACTCTCCACCTAGATACATTTTGACAGGTGACGCGCTAGGGCTAGAGTAATTGGGAAAACTAACTTTCCTTACATTATACCCCTCACTCACTAGTCTATCCCTCAATTTCTCTGCTTGTGTTTGTTTGCCACAGCCATCTGTGCCTTCAATTACTACTATATATCCCATTTTCTTACTCCTCATACTTCCTCTATTTTAACACACTCAAGGATATTTGCAAAATAAATACCTCTATTTGCACATCAAAAAAAGTTTGAATATTATATCAACTTTAATTTTGACATTTATATTCAAACTTATCAAAAATTAATTTTGTCCTTCCACTTCTATATCTTCTTCTTTATTGAACTTAGCAATCTCTTTTTGCTTTTTCCTCTTGACAATATGTTCAATGCCTTTTTGAATTTCTACCACTGGAATTATTGCCACAGCGCAACCTATTGCAATAGCGAATTCGCCTAGACTAAGCATAGTTGTGCCAAAGAAAGTCTGGAATGCTGGGATGAATGTGATAGCAGTAAGTGCTACACCTGCCACAAACGACCAATTCAAGACTTTGTTTTTGAATGGATTGGAAGAGAATAATGAGTGTCTCTGCGACCTGCTATTGTATGAATGGAATAATTGTATAAGTGCAAGGGTAACAAACGCCATTGTCATTGCCACTTGGTGATTAGCCACACCGTCACTCAAGATGTATCCACCTATTATAAATGATAGCATTGTAAGTATGGTTTGTGCGATACCCTGAATCAAAATATTTTTGCCCGTATGTCCTGCAAATAATGACGAATTTGCCTTTCTAGGAGGGTCGTTCATTATATCTTTTTCCACTTTTTCGCAACCCAGTGCCAGTGCTGGCAAAGAATCTGTAACAAGATTAATCCATAGTATCATAACGGCACTCAAGAAATCCACTCTCAAGAATATTGTGGTGATAAATAAACACAATACTTCGGCAATATTGGCAGAAAGCAAATACTGCACAGCTTTTTTGATATTGGAATACACCTTTCTGCCCTCTTCGACGGCAGCGATGATTGTCGCGAAATTGTCATCGGCAAGCACTATATCGGCAGCACCTTTGCTAACGTCGGTACCAGTAATTCCCATACCTATTCCAATATCTGCTGTCTTGATAGACGGAGCGTCATTGACGCCATCTCCCGTCATAGCCACAATTATATTAAAGGTCTTGTACGCATTGACTATTCTTACTTTGTTTTCTGGACTAACTCTAGCGAATACTTTGTACGACCTTAGGTCTCTCAAAAATTCCTCATCGGTCAATTTGTCTAGGTCTGCACCAGTAATCGCTTTGTCGCCTTTGCGATAAATTCCTATTTGGGTAGCAATAGCCACGGCAGTATCCAAGTGGTCACCAGTTATCATAATAGCAGTCATTCCTGCCTTTTTGCAAGTAGCCACAGCCCCCTCAACTTCTTTCCTAGGAGGGTCAATCATTCCCACTAACCCCACAAACACAAGGTCTTCTTCCAAATGCTCGTGGTCATTTAGATAATGCTTTTTGTATGCAAGCCCTAGAACTCTCAAAGCATTAGAGCCCATCTCTTTGTTTGCTTTTCGAAGTTCTGCCCTATCCTCGTCTGTAATGTCTCTTTCTTTATTCAAAATCAATATCTTTGTACAACGATTAAGAAGCATATCAAATGCACCCTTGGTATAAGATATTTTTTTGCCCTCGCCATTGGTATGCACTGTTGTCATCAATTTTCGTTTGCTATCAAAAGGTATCTCATCTATCCTCTGGTCAAATGCTTTCAATTCCTTGACGTTTATCCCAATCTTTTTGGCATATGCCACAAGTGCCGTCTCGGTAGGGTCACCAATTAGTTCTTCATCCAATTTTTCTTCGGTGTCATTACAAAGAACCATTCCCTCGATTAACATATTGACACTATCGTCAAGCACTTTTTCTTCTTTGTAAAATAAACCCATTGAGGGAGTATAAAATTCTTTGACGGTCATTTTGTTTAGTGTCAAAGTTCCCGTCTTATCAGAACAAATAACTTCGCAACAACCAAGTGTCTCTACTGCTGGCAAATTTTTGACAATAGCCTTTCTTTCGCTCATTCTCTTGACGCCAATTGCAAGCACTATTGTAACTACTGCCGGCAACCCCTCTGGAATGGCAGCCACTGCAATGGCTACAGCCGTCATAAAACTATCTACTATCGAATCTAGTATAGAATAATCAAGTCTAAGAGAATTGATAATACCAGCGACAAAAATTATTCCTGCTATTCCCAAAACTATTATAGACAAAAGTTTGGCTGTTTTGGCAAGTTGCTTTTGGAGTGGAGTATCATTTTTTTCTTGGGTATTCAACATTCCTGCAATCTTGCCTACTTCTGTCTGCATTCCAGTAGCCACAACTACGCCACTGCCTCTGCCATAAGACACAACTCCCGTGCTATATGCCATATTCTTTCTATCGCCAAGTGGAGTATCATTGGATAGTTCCACATTGCAATCTTTCTCAGCAGGCACACTTTCACCAGTGAGAGTAGACTCTTGAATTTTCAAAGATTTGGACGAGATAAGTCTCAAGTCGGCAGGCACCACATCTCCAGCCTCAAGAACCACCACGTCGCCTATTACTATATCTTCACATTTAACTTTGGTTATTTCGCCATTCCTAAGCACTTTGGCATTAGGTTTATTCATCTTTGTGAGTTCTTTCATTGCTTGGTCGGCTTTGGATTCTTGTATAGTGCCAATAACAGCATTGACTATTACTATTAGCAGTATTATGCCAGAGTCTATAAGGTCTACATACTCACCCTCAATAAGAGCGATTATTGCCGACACTCCCGCTGCCACCAAAAGAACTATTATCATCAAGTCTTTCATTTGCGACCAAAATCTCGACATCCACGATTTGGACTTTCCCTCATCAAGCGTATTCTTGCCATATCTAGCAAGCCTAGCATCCACTTCTTCTTGAATCAAGCCCTCTTCGCTAGAATTGACCTTTTCCAAAACTTCTTCAATTGAACAATTGTGATATTCTTTCATTACTATATCCTATTATATTTTAATTCCATTTAACATTTTATCAAACAATATAATTTTTGTGAAACAAAAAAGAGCAATTATTTTCACCTTTTGAAAACATCCCTCTTTCAAATATATGACTTTTCTTATTTTTTTTGATATCATTAATTATAGATAATAATTTATGGTGCGTATATTAATTATATTTGCTAAAAAGGAAAAACAATTATGAAAATATCTGGATTTCAAAAATTATCCCTAGTTGACTTTGACGGACACATAAGTGCCACAATTTTTGTGAGTGGTTGCAATTTCGCTTGTCCTTTCTGCCACAATGCTGGACTAGTCAAAGGAAGCGAACCCGAACTTGACCAAGAGGAAATACTTGAATATCTACGCCACCGATTTGGACTTTTGGATAGTGTTTGTATTAGTGGAGGTGAGCCAACACTGTACGCCGACTTGCCACAGTTTATAGTCAAAGTCAAGCAAATGGGTTATGAGATAAAATTGGATACCAACGGCACCAATCCCGATATGATAAAATATCTAGTGGAGAACAAACTAATAGACTATATAGCAATGGATATCAAAAATTGTTATGATAACTATTCAAAAACCATAGGCAAAAATTATGACATAGACATCATCCAGCAATCTATACAATATATAATGAATTGTGGTATTGATTACGAATTTAGAACCACACTTGTTAGCCAATTGCATACTTTTGACGACATCAAAAAAATCTCCAAAATGATAAGAAATGCCAAGAGATATTACTTGCAAAAATTCGAAGACAGTGGCAATTGTATGGAGAGCAATTTGACAGAAGTACCCAAAGATGATGCAAATATGTTTTTGGGATACTTAAGAGACTCTATCCCCAACACCAAACTTAGAGGATATTAAAAAATGGAATTAAGAAAAAAAATGAAGTGATTTCAAAAAGTTAAAAACCTTTTAAAAAATTCACTTCAAAGCGCTTCTTAATTCTTTTTTATTTAATTGTATGCAAATAATTGCAAGCAGATGTTGCAGAAACAGCACCATCACACATAGCAGTAGTTACCTGTCTAACACCCTTACTACGAGTATCCCCCGCGACAAACAAGCCTGCTGTCTTGGTCTGAGTTGTCTCGTCTGCTAGGAAATATCCTTGCGAGTCTAGGTCTGCCAAATTGGCAAACCTTTGGTTGTCTGCCACTTGACCAATTGCCACAAACAACGGAGTGTTTTCTATCGCAAAAGTCTTGCCACTGACATCCTCAAAAACTATTTTGTTTAGCGAGTCTTCGCCTTCCAATGCTACAGTTTTGGCATTTCTAATAATATTAATATTTTCCTTGCCCTCTACTAATTTTACAAGGTTTTCGTCGCCAAAGAACTTATCAAACATTATAACCAAATTAACTTTGGAGCAAACACTACTCAAATACAAAGCATATTGCAAAGCCGTATTGCCATCGCCAATAAGAGTAACCTCTTGACCAGCATAGAATGGACCATCACATATTGCGCAATAATACAAACCTTTGCCCAAAAACTTGTCTTCATTTTCAATATTTAATTTGCGATGCTTGACGCCATTAGCAATTATTACGCTATATCCTTGATACTCACCAAATTCACCTTTAAGCGTAAAGACATTATCTTGCTTTTGAATACTTTGGATGTAATCACATTCAAATTCCACACCCAAAGCCTGTATCTGCTCAAACAATTGGTCACTGAGTTGCAAACCAGAAATTTGTTTGTGGGTAGGATAATTTTCTACCTTGGGAGATTGTGCAATTTGCCCCCCTATACTACTACCCTCTATTAGCAAAGTCTTTTTGTTATTTCTAAGTGAATAGAGGCAGGCAGTCATTCCTGCCACACCTCCACCAATTACTATTATATCAAACATTATTTTCCCTCGATGTAGCGTCTAATTTCACTAGCATTATCATAAACCTGCAGACCATCTTTGGTTGGCACTAATAGTGTTGGGGCTTTTTTGACACCACAAGCCTCAGTAAATTCTTTGTTTTCTTCGGCATCAACTACTACATATTTGATTTTTGCTTTGTCCAAAAGCATTTTTGCCATTTTGCAATTAGGGCAAGTCTTGGTTGCAAATAATGTAATGTCTTTTAATTCTGCCTTTTCTTTTTCTTCGCAACAACAAACTCCATCCGAGCATTTCTCTTTCATTTTGCTAGTTGCTATATCATAATTTTTTCTTTCTTTGAATTCTTGAGTTTTGCCATCATTCCAATTTTGAACAGGTCTATAATATCCAGTAATTCTACTATAAACTTCGGCAGGAGCACCACACTCTGGACATTCAAAGTGTTCGCCTGCTATATATCCGTGAGTTTTGCAAACAGAATATGTAGGAGAAATTGTATAATATGGAAGTCTATAATTCTCAGCAATTTTTCTAACCAAATTCATAGTAACTTTCCAATTTTCCAATTTTTCGCCCAAGAACGCGTGGAATACTGTACCTGATGTATAAAGGGTTTGAAGGTTGTCTTGCACATCCAAAGCCTCAAAGATGTCAGAAGTGAAACCAACTGGCAAATGTGAACTATTGGTGTAATATGGAACATTATCATCTTGAGATGCAGTAATAATATCTGGATATCTTTCTCTATCGTGTTTGGCTAGTCTAAACGAAGTACTCTCTGCAGGAGTTGCTTCCAAATTGTACAAGTCGCCGTATTTCTCTTGATAATCACTAAGTCTATCTCTCATATGGTTAAGCACTTTTTGAGTGAACTCTTGTGCCTTTTTGCTAGTCAAATCTTCGCCAATCCAAATAGCATTTAGACAAGCCTCATTCATTCCAACCAAGCCAATTGTAGAGAAGTGATTATTGAAAGAGCCCAAATATCTTTTGGTATAAGGATATAGTCCATACTCCAAAAGTTTGGTAATAGTCTCTCTCTTAACTTTCAAAGACCTAGCAGAAATATCCATCATTTTGTCTAGTCTATCAAAGAACTCATCTTCAGTTTTGGAAAGATAAGCAATTCTAGGCATATTGATTGTAACAACGCCTACACTGCCTGTGCTTTCGCCCGAGCCAAAGTATCCACCAGATTTCTTTCTTAATTCTCTCAAATCTAGTCTAAGTCTACAACACATACTTCTAACATCGCTAGGTTCCATATCAGAATTGATGTAATTTGAGAAATATGGTGTACCATATTTAGTTGTCATTTCAAACAAAAGTTTGTTATTCTCTGTCTCTGACCAATCGAAGTCTCTTGTAATAGAATAAGTAGGAATAGGATATTGGAAACCTCTGCCATTAGCATCGCCCTCAACCATTATCTCAATGAATGCTTTGTTGACCATTTCCATTTCTTTTTTGCAATCTTTGTATTTGAAATCTACTTCCTTGCCACCAACAATTGCATTAAGTTCTGCCAAGTCATTAGGCACAACCCAATCAAGTGTAACATTGGTAAATGGTGCTTGAGTCCCCCAACGAGATGGAGTATTAACACCATATATGAAACTTTGAATACATTGTTTAACTTCTTTGTAAGATAGGTTGTCAACTTTTACAAAAGGAGCCAGATAGGTATCAAAAGAAGAGAATGCTTGCGCACCAGCCCACTCATTTTGCATTATTCCTAAGAAATTAACCATTTGATTGCAAAGTGTAGACAAGTGACTAGCAGGTTTAGAAGTAATTTTTCCCGAAACTCCACCAAGTCCTTCCATTATTAATTGCTTCAAAGACCAGCCTGCACAATATCCAGTAAGCATACTCAAATCGTGAATATGTATATCTGCATTCTTGTGTGCTTGTTCTATTTCCTTGTCATAAACTTCGCTCAACCAATAATTGGCAGTGATTGCACCCGAATTGGAAAGGATAAGTCCACCTACAGAATATGTAACAGTTGAATTTTCTTTGACTCTCCAGTCTGCCAAATTCAAATATTTGTCTACAGTTTGTTTGTAGTCCATAACTGTATTTTGGATATTTCTTACCTTCTCGTGATCGCGTCTATATAATATATATGCCTTAGCCACATCTTCGTAGCCATTAGTCATCAAAACTTTTTCGACAATGTCTTGAATTTCTTCAACACTAGGAATTCTATCCTCATATTGTTCCATCAAATTAAGTTCGGTAATTTTCGCCATCTTCTTACAATCTTTAATTTCTCCATCACCCAAAGAAATCATCGCTTTTGCTATTGCATTCTCAATCTTTCCAATATCATAGTCAGCCAAACGACCATCTCTTTTTCTAACTTTAGTAATCATAATTTTCCCTCTCATATTAATTTTTTTATTCAAGACACAACATTTGTCAAAACATATATATTGTGCTTATGGTTTTAATATAACACTAGATGTTGTATTTCGTCAATCAATTTTTATCAAAAAAATAAAATGGATATTCTTTCATTTTGGTTGATAATTATAAGAAAAAAATAGTCAATTATAAAAATTGGCTATTTTCCAAAGTTTAAACATTTGAGACTTCAAAATATCAAATTTTATTAAGCAAAAAGTACCCCATAAATGCCAGCATCATTGCCGAATTTGGCAACTCTTATGTCAGTTGGCGGTGCATTTTTGTATCCAAAATTTTTCTTTTTGCATAATTTTTCAATTTGCGACACGATAAGTGGAGCATAACTAAGCCCACCACCTATCAAAATCCTCTCTGGACGCAAGCAATTGCATATATCTAGTAGGTATTCTGAGAAGTCTTCGGTGTATTTATCTAGTATTTCTATAGCAAGTTTGTCGCCATCCATATATGCTCTAGCGATATCACTTGCCTTTAATTCTTCAAGGTTTTTCAAAATTGAATCAGACCCCTGCAATTTCTCTTTTGTCATTTCTATAAGAGCAATAGCAGATAGATACTTCTCTACGCAACCAAGTCTGCCACAATTGCATTTCTTGCCATCTCTTTTGAATATCATATGTCCAAATTCACTGGCACCTCTGCCCTCATACAATTTGCCATCTATTACAATGCTCCCCCCAATGCCTGTGCCTACTGTTAACATTACAAAGTTGGAAACACCTTTTCCATCGCCCAAATTCATTTCTGTTAGAGTTGCCATATCCACATCGTTTTTCACATATGTTTTAATCCCCAAAGACTGTGTCAAATCTTTTGCAAGATTTACATTATTTAAGTTTAGATTGGCACTAGCAAGCACCACGCCATCGTTTACAAGACCGGGACAACCAATAGCAATTCTATCTATATCACCAGCCATAATATTGTATTTGTCAATTAACCCTTTGACAATACTTTCTATCTGACTCTTTACATCTTCTGTTTGTGTTGGCACTACACATTTTTCTTTTAGATTATCCCCCTCAAAGAAACCCACTTTGGTATTTGTGCCACCGACGTCTATCCCTATCAAATACATACAATCCTCCTATGCCACCAAAATACTTCTATTGCTAATGTAATCATTATAATTTGTGAAATTCAAAGTCTTAGGCATTTGCTCACCTGCAGTCAAATTGTAAGTATCATCTTCATTTTCCAAATCAATTTTTATCTCTTCGCCAATAGAAAAAGTAATCAATCCATTAGTGTCATTTCTGTATATTTGCATATTGCTATCATAAGTTTTTAGTCTTGACAATGTCTGAGCGTGTGGATGTCCATAAGAATTACCAAGCCCGCATTGAATAATCGCGTATTCGGGGTCGACGCTTTGTATGAAATCTGTAGTCGTAGCATTTTCACTACCGTGATGTCCAACCTTCAAAATATCAACATTATTTTGATTGCCATAAGTAGAAACGTATTCCTCTAGCATTTCTTCTTCTGCATCACCAGTAAACATAATCTTGGTATCCCCATATGTAAGCATCATTAGTGGAGAATAATTATTTCTATCGCCATATACAATTTTGTCTCTATCTGCCACAGGTGTCAAAAAATCAAAGGTATATTTCAAACTCTCGCCATTGTATTTGATAGTATTTGTAAAGTCACTATCTTTATTAAACACTTCTACCGTACACCCCTCATTGTATGCCGACACCATAAAATTGGCGTATGCCTTGGTGTCAACTACAAGACCACCTTCTGTTTTAGTATTGAAAGTACTTGGCAAATCTTTGCTAATAGTATTATCGCTATAATTATTTGGTCTAAATATATATTTAATGTCGTAAGTATCTATTACCCAACTCATTCTATCTACGTGGTCTCTATCTGCGTGAGTCAAAAGCAGATAATCAAATGTATTAATTTTGTTTTTGGTGGTGAACTGAGTTATTGCCTCTTGCGCCTTTTCATATTGTCCACTATCTATAATCATATTTTTGCCATCTGGCAACTGAATTATAATGCAATCTCCTTGTCCTACGTCCAAAAAGTTTATTTTCAAATCATTTAATGTAGTTACTTCCGTTTCAAATCCACCTGCAGTTGATGGATATGTTGAACCTTCTCCCTTTTTGAAATACTCATCAAACCAGCCACGAAAATAACCAAATATCAATATCCCAACAATAACCATTATCAAGATTGTTACTAGATAGATATTTTTATTTGCCCATTTGTGAATTTTCTTTTTTTGTGCTTTTGTTAATTTCTTAGACATTGTTTTCCTCCATTTATATTTTTATAGATTTTTCAGAATTTGTCAAACACATACAATTTGTTTGCTAAAATTTTATTAAGCATTGTTTTCAAGCGACCAAACAAAAATAATCTTTTTAATTTGAATACAAATTTGACAAAGTTAATCAATTTTATTTTGAAATTATCAAAAAAAAATGTATACTAACTAGACTTAATCACACAAAAAAGTGTTTAAATTCATATAAAATATATTATCTGCGAGGTACACATTATGAAAAAACAAGTTATTATAGATGCCGACCCGGGCATTGATGACGCTATTGCCTTGGCTCTTGCTACTTATTCCAAAAACTTGGATATCAAACTAATAACAACCGTTTGTGGCAATGTAACTATTGACAAAATAACCAAAAACACACTTAATTTTTTGCAAGCAATAGACGTTAGAGATATTCCTGTGGCTATTGGGGCAGAGAGTCCAATTGCTAGGAAAAAGGATAATTCCATTCAAGCACACGGCAAATCTGGGCTAGGCGACTGGAAATTTCCTAAGTGTGAATTGAAACCTATCAAAACACCTGCTGTAGAAAAGATGCGTGAAGTTTTGATGTCTTCTGACCAAAAGATTATTATTGTAGCACTAGGGCCACTTACAAATATAGCAACCCTAATATCCAAATATCCCGAAGTAAAAGAAAAAATAGATTACGTGCTATTTAGTGGTGGATTGCTTTTGGATAACCAAAGCAGTAGATATTATGGATTTAATATTCAACAAGACCCTGAGGCTGCACAAATGGTTTGGCAAAGTGGTCTTAAATTGGTTGTTTGTCCTAGTGACCACGGACATTATGGGTATCTAACCAAAGAGGAAATTGAGAAGACTAGAAAAATGGGCAAAACCGGTGAGATGCTATATGAAATCTACAAAAGTTACAAAGATACCCACGTAACTGTAGGCATTGCACTTCACGATGCTGTCGCAGTAGCAATGATTACCAATCCTAAAATATTCAGAATTGAAAAGATGAATACTCAAATAACTTATGTCAAGAAAGTCAACAATTCTTTGTTGGATTTCTACACAGACAGAGAGCCAAATTCGCTAGTTGCTACAAGTATGGATGTCAAAGGACTAAAGAAAGTATATTTCTCAACCCTAAAAAGAATGCCTTAATAAATGCAAAAAAAAGATTGGATTAAAACACTAATCCAATCTTTTTTTTGCACTTATCCCTAATTACAACTTCAAACTGATATTATTTTTGGCAAATGTATCTATTACCAATGTATGGAAGGCTTCTATTTCTTCCCCAGTCATTGTCCTATCATCTCTGCTCAAGCAATAATGAAGGGTATAACTAATAGTGTCGTCGCCATTATCAAAGATATCTAGCAAGGATACTTTGTAATTAATATCTGTTTTGATAGATGTAGCAATTTCCTCTATTTGATTGTATCTTTTGTCTCTATTTATCAAGAAATTAAAATCCATTTCGCTAGTTGGATATTTGGATACATTTTCATAAAGCACATTGACTTTTGGCACAGATATTAGTTCGTTAAAGTCAATCTCGCATACGCATATACTACACTTTTTGTCTATTAGCACACTTTTTTGAGGGTGTACAAGTCCTATAAATCCAATCTTTTTGTCTCCAGCGAAAATATCATAATAATTGACAGGAGAGATATAATCAATAGAACATTCTCCAATAGCAAACTTGATAGGTGTTTGGATAACCTCGTTGCAGGTATATTCTATCATCTCTTTCAAATCAAGAAGTCTATCAATATTTTCATTTTTATCATACAAAGTCACACACAACTTTTTGTGTTCTACACTATTTCCTTTCTCGTCTAGTCCAACAATTGCACTGCCTATTTCAAAAAGTCCAAACTTAGCGAAGTCTTCTTTGTTGTCTATTACAGCCTTTAATTGCGATGGCACTAGCGTACTTCTTAATTCATCATTGTATTTTTGAAGAGAATTAATTACTCTCAAATAACTTTTTGGACTAATACCCAAATACTTATTGGTCTCGTAATCATACCACAAATAAGTATGTATTTCGCTCAAATTAAATTTGGTCGCAAGAGTATATTTAATATCATATTCGTCAGCGATTTTTCTCTGCAAATCTACAGGAATTACATCCATCAAACAACTCTTTGGCTGGATATTGTCATAGCCATATATTCTAGCCACTTCTTCTATAATATCTGGTCTACCTTGAATATCTTTGGTAGCCCTAAATGTTGGTACTTGAATTTTTAAATTCCCATCTTTTTCTTCTACACCAAATTCCAAAGCATTCAAAGTCTTAATTACGAAATCTTTTGGAATATCTTTTCCAATATAATTATTAATGTAATCCAATGTAACATCTATAGTTTTTGGGTCGTAATGATAATTGTATACATCTGTAATGTCGCTAGTAATTGTAGCGCCACTATCAATAGATTTAATTAAATACATATATCTTTTAAGTGCTGTCATAGTAAGTTCAGGGTCTAGAGATTTTTCGTATCTAGCACTAGCCTCCGTCCTCAAACCCAAACTTGTTGCAGTTCTTCTAACTTTGGCAGAATTGAAACAAGCACTCTCAATAAGTACGCTATTTGTACCCTCTTTGATTTCGCTATCAAGTCCACCCATTACTCCTGCAATAGCAGACAATTCACCACTGCCCATAATTACCATAGTATCTTTGGGCAAAACCCTCTTTTCGCCATCAAGAGTTACAAACTCTGTATCGCTTGCAATGTCTTTCACTTCTACAGACTTGACCAAATCGTTATTGAATGCGTGCATAGGTTGACCCAACTCAAGCATTACATAATTTGTAACATCGGCTAACATATTGATGGCTCTCATCCCCGTATAATACAAACGTATTTGCATTTCCATAGGAGAAACATTTTGGGTAATATTTCCCATAGTCGCAGAAGTATATCTATAACAAGTTGGACTGCTCACTTTGACATCCAATTTTGGCATTGAACTAGTTTGGTCTTCACAAAGTGGCAATTTCTTGAGTGGTCTACCTGTCAAAGCAGATATCTCTCTAGCAATTCCATAATGTCCCCAAAGGTCTGGTCTATTGGTCAAACTCTTATTGTCAATTTCGAATACAATATCCTCTATAGGAAGCAACCTTTTAACATCCACGCCAAGTTTAGTATTACTATCAAATTGGAAAAGTCCACTATGGTCATCCGATATTCCTAATTCTCTAGCGCTACAACACATTCCATTAGACTCCACTCCTGCCAAACTAGCCGAAGCAATAGTCATCCCTGCAACGCGTGCACCAATGGTTGCAAGTGGCACAATCATCCCCTCTCTTACATTAGGAGCACCACAAACTATATCAACAATTTCATCACCCTTATCAACTTTTAATATATGCAATTTATTAGAATTGGGATGATTCTCTACTGACAAAATCTTGGCAGTAACAACGCCTGACAAATCCTTGCCCATTTCTTCCACACCCTCAATCTCGGCAACGGCGAGAGTGAAAGTCTCTTTGATTAATTTCATCACATCAATTCCATCCAAATCGACGAAATCTTTAATCCAATTAAGCGAAATATACATATCTTTCTCCTTTACTTAATTTTTGACTGTTGCAATTCTTTTAGTTTGCAACCATTCATAACTTTGATATTACTAATATTTTTATTCATCATCGCTAGTCTGCTAAGACCTAGTCCAAAGGCAAAGCCCTGATATTTTTCGGTATCTATGCCACCAAGTCTCAAAACCTCTGGGTGAATCATTCCACAAGGGCAAAGTTCTATCCATCCACCTTGTTTGCATACCCTACAACCCTCGCCATCACAATAAGGACAAGTACAATCCAATTCAAAACTAGGCTCAGTGAATGGGAAAAATCCCGGTCTAAGACGAACATTAATCTCTTTGCCAAAAACTTTGGTAAGCATAGTTTTCATAAAGAATATAAGATTGGCTATATTGATATTCTCGTCTATCACCATCCCTTCGCATTGCCAAAAAGTCGTATCGTGACTAGCGTCCATTGCCTCATTTCTATAGCATCTTCCCGGGAAAATCGCCCTAAGAGGAGCACCATATTTTTTCATCACTCTATTTTGGTTGGCAGAAGTATGAGTTCTAAGCACCTGCCCATTGTTTAGCCAAAAAGTATCTTGGGTATCTCTCGCTGGATGGTCTTTGGGAATATTAACAGCCTCGAAATTATTGAATTCCGTTTCTACTTCCACACCATCTTCTACCACAAAACCCATTGACCTAAAGACTTCTATCACCTTTTTGGAAGCAATAGTTACTGGATGCAAACTACCTTTGTCTTTGGAATAAGGAATAGTCAAATCCATCTTTTTGGTATTCTTCAATTTTTCATTCAAAATCTCCATTTGAATACTATCACCTAGAGCCTTGATTCCATCCTCTATTTGCAATTTCAATTTGTTAACGGCTTCGCCATATGCCTTTTTCTCTTGATTTGGAATATCTTTAATTCCTTTCAAAGCATCGGTCAAAACGCCACTTTTGCCTAAAAATTCTGCTCGCAAAGCATTTAATTGTTCTTCATTTTTTACATCTTTTTCTTTTGCTTGAAATGCAATTAAAATATCATCTAATTTACTCATAAAACCCTCTCCTATTTTCAAAAAAATCCCTATGGTGTATTTGCACACCATAGGGACGAATTAACCGTGGTACCACCCTATTTCAAAAAGAAATATTCTTTTCCTCTTAAATTTGTATTACGGCAAATCACCCCGTCTGATCATTTCCTACCAGCAACTCCTATGTGCGAAATTCGTGTAAAGTTTAATCGCGAAATTGCTCTCAGCCTATGGCAATTTCTCTCTGATATGGCGAACTCATTACACTACTAAAAACATAATCTTCGTCTTTTTGAACACTCAAATTTTAACACAGAAGACAATTATTGTCAATAAAATTATTTGACATAATAATCAACTACAGAATTTAATATGGAATTATCAAAGTTTTCGCCGTGACCGGGATAGAATGTATCAATATCTTTGCCCAAAACATTCCTAAGCCTTTGCAAACTAATTTTCATTTGGTGAGCATCCCCACCTATCAAATCAACTCTTCCAATGCAATTTTTGTGGATAGTATCGCCTGTAAACATATTGCCCTTTATCTCAAAGCAAGCACTATCCAATGAATGTCCCGGCGTTAGATAACAATGAACTTTGATATCTCCAATGCAAATTTCTTCATCATCACCAAATATCCTAATGCAATTCTTCTCTTTGAACTCAAAAGGATTTTTGAGGAAAATAGAAAGATTTTTGTCTTTGTCTTTCAAAATATCTTGACCAAACTTATTGGTATAAACCACACACTCAAATTTCTCCACCAATTGCGACAATTGATAAATATGGTCAAAATGCGAATGAGTCAAAAAGATTGCTTTTAGTTTTGGTTTGGGATTAAACATACTTAAATTTTTTTGAACTTCATTAACGCTAGCACTGCCGTCAATCAAAATAGCATCCTCGCCATCTGCTATAAGATATGTATTTTGACCAAAACGCCTAATCTCGCCACCACCTACAATCTTGATAATTTTCATCTACAAACCTCTCCTTTCAAAACTTTTAATATCTTAGCACAAATACAATTATTTAGCAATTAATTAACACTAATTGACTCTCCCCTAGCATAATATAAAGTGGGGATAATTATGCCCCAATATTTTCAAGGAGTGGTGTATGTGTTGTTTTTCGCGAAATAGATGTAGTGGTTGCAATACAAATACTTGTTGTTGCTCAAATCCCTTTGTAATAATTAATAGAAGAACAATATCAACTGTATATTTAAACACAACCAATTCAATATCTACAACCTAGTTTTAACCCCATCCAATTATTTGGTTGGGGATTTTTTATGCAACCTTATTTATGTAATTGTACAAATCATCCAAAGTCTGAAATTTGGTAATCTCACTCTCTGGAATGCTTATATCAAAACTTTCTTCTATATCACAAATCATTGATATAATGCTAAACGAATCCAACCCTATGTCTCCAGACAAACTCATTTTGTCATCGATATCCATAGGCGATACGCCTGTATACAAACTAATAATCTCTTTCAATTTATCCATAGTCTTTCTCCTATACAATTATTCCTTTTTGTGTATCGTGTTTTTTGATTGCCTCTGCACGAATAATTTTCTTGGTAGCATTCTTTTCAAATTCCTCATTGATAATCTCCAAATAACCTATTCTTTTGTACGCTGGCAAGGTTTTGTTGAATTCGCGGAAGTCTTCCAATATCTTTTCTGCTGTTACTTTTTCTTTTTCATCAATATTAAACATAGCAACAATGGTTTGAATTTTTTCTTTGTTCTTGAGATAATCCCCCTCGAACACAACTACATCTTTGATATAAGGGAAACTATTGACAATTCCAGTTTCCAATTCTTCTGGGAATACATTTTTGCCATTGCTTAGCACTATCAAATTTTTCTTTCGACCAGCGATGAACAATCTACCCTTTTTGTCCATTCTAACCAAATCTCCTGTATGGAAAAATCCATCACTATCGTGTACTTCCTTTGTGCCTTTTTCATCTTTGTAATAAGCCTTTGATACGCTGTCACCTTTCACACACAATTCGCCCACGCCATCTTCGTCGGCGTCTGCAATTTTTATTTTTAGTCCATTACAAGGCTTGCCTATAGAATACACTTCTTTGTCCGTTTCTGTATTCATAGAAACCAAAGGTCCACACTCGGTAATGCCAAAGCCATTGACTATATAAATTCCCAAATCTTTGAGCCCCGATACAACTTCTGGATTTAGTGGTGCACCTCCGCAAACTATTTGACACAAATTGCCACCAAATGGAGTGAAAACGTCTTTGAATAATTTGTGAGTAATATCTATGCCAAATTTATTGAGAAGATTACAAAGTTTAATGCCCTTTTGCAATTTTTCTGCCTTGCCTGCTTTTTTGGCATTTAACCAAATATTTTTGTAGAAAGCATTGGCAATCATTGGAACAACAGTTATAACGTATGGTTTGAATATCTTGATATTATTCATCATATCTTTCATAGAACTACTAATATAAGTTAGTCGTCCACTAGCAATTCTTGGCAAAATGTGTGTATTAATCTCGGTTGCGTGGTGCATAGGCAAAATTGACATAGATGTGTTTTTCTTGTCTGTTCCTTTAATGGTATTCATACAATTAAGCACATTGGCTGTCATATTCTTTTGTGTCATTATTACACATTTGTTTGCACCAGTTGTCCCCGATGTCAAAAGAATCTCGCAAGGGTCATTTAATTTTAGTTTTTTATTGGCAAAAACTCGTTTTTCTACATTTTTGCCATCTTCTATAATTTTGTCCAAAGACAAATATCCATCAATTACTTTGTCTATAACTATAATCTTTTTTAATTTTTTGTAATTCTTTTGGACATTTACAATTTTTTCCAAAACATCACTAGAAACAATTGCAACTTCAGCATCCACTTTGGCAAGAAGTGTTGCAAGCAATTCACCATTTGCATCTCTATCTATAGGAGTCACTACGCCCACGCCACTAGCGATAGCAACATCTGTCAATACATATCTATAAGAATTAGTAGCAACAATGGCTATATGTTTGCCCTCAAAGCCATTACAAATTAATCCCTCGCCTATTGCAAAGAATGTTTCAGACATCTCTTTGGCATTATGATAGACAATTTCTTTTTTGTCATTTAATTCTGCCAAAATATTTGTTTCTGGCATAAAAGTCGCAACTCGCTCAAATATTTGACGCAAATTTTCATAATCGCCATCTTTTAATAATCTATTTTTATTCATTTGTCTTTCTGTTTTGTACATAAAAAACCTCTCTTATTTAATCTTTAGTTTTTCTATCTTGGTCTTTGGATTTTCCAAAACCACTTTCAAAGTCTTCATAAGTTCATTATGGAAATGTCTAATATCTTCATCATCCATCAATTGCGTTTGACAATCGTAAACTATTTTCATACTCTTTTTCTTGATATCAAAGACAACGGCTATATATGCTGGCAATGCACATTTGCCATTGCTAAACACCCCAAATTCTATGCCATCCGGTATATCCATTGGGATAAATGAAAAGGTCAAAGAATAGAATGTTCCCAAAAGCGAACTATTATAAATTTTGTGACTCATCATTTGAAAGGCTGTATCTGAGAATCCGATGTGCTTATACAGTAGCATTTGGTTTTCGCAGAATTGTTTCAAATTTTCATCGAAATCCATTTCGGGATGAATAGTCGTATAGCAAGCCAAACTTTGAACTTTGGTTCCTGCTGAGAGTTTTTCACTAATAGTTCCTCTGCAATTGCAAAGTTCCAAAGGCATTAGATTGTATACATCATTCATTTTTGCTTGAACTACACTAAAAGCGAAAAGCAAATAATTGGCTGGGGATATTTTGTTTTCTTGGCAGTATTCAAGCAACTTGGCAGTCACAGCGTCTGGTATATCGTGCATATATCCCTTTGTATCGTTTTTCAAGAAAAACATTCGCATAGAATGCTTGCCCTTGTCAATCATCTTTTCATAATGTTTGCCTTTCTTGCCGTGAAGTCCAGCATAATATGGCTGACTCCTCGCCCGTAAATATTCATCAAAGAACTTCTCGTTTTTCGCGAAATATTCCTTATCGTTTTTGTGCTCCAAATCTTTCTTTATGACATTCTCAAAAGGAAGAGGACTTTTTGGCAATTCTTTTCCCTTTTCCAAGCATTCATACACATCAAACAAATCTTTGAAAAATATATTTAAGCCATACAAATCAAAATTAATATGACAGACCTTTAGGATAATCATAAATTTATTGTCATAAGTCTCTATAAAGTATGGTTTCAAAACTTCGCCTTTCATATACTTGACTGCAGTATGAACTTCCTTTGAGATAAACTTCTCTTGAGCCACCTTATCATCAAAATGTCTATAAGTCATATTCTCATATTCAAACTTGGGCAAAAAGTATTGCATTATCTTGCCCTTCTTTTTTACAAATCTAAGTCTAGCACAATCATTTCTCTCGACAGTCTTATTTAATGCTTTTAACATAATATCATAATCAAGATGTCTTTGGGTTATGGCAGACATAGTTATATTAATAATCCTTTTGTATAGAGTATACTTGGTCTGAAGTATTGGCAAATCTTGAGACAAAGTAGTTTCATATAATTGGTAATCATTTTTCATTACAATTTCCTCCTTGGATATTTTAATTATATTACAGCCCATCAATCTCTTACAAACTAAAGAATGTATGCTCTTCTCTAATCTTGAAATCATCAAAAGAGAATTTCTCGCAAGCACTCTCTCCCAGCGAGAATTTTGTATTTTTTTGCACAAAAATGACTTATTTTGATTGTAGCCTTAATTTTTTTGTGCTAAAATCCAAGTATGGAAAACATAAAAGAAATAATTGCAAACAATTTGCAAACATTAAGGAAAAATAGAAAGCTCACCCAATCAGAAGTGGGAGAGGCAGTTCATTATTCAGACAAAGCAGTCTCTAGGTGGGAAAAAGGCGAATCTCTGCCAGACATAGAGACTCTGCAGAAATTGGCTGAATTATTTGAGGTGGAAACAGGTTATCTTTTCAAAGAACATTCTTCCACACCAATCATCCCATCGTCTAGCAAACAGCAGTCTATCAACAAGATTGTGTGCGTTGCACTATCTGTGCTAATTGTATGGCTAACCGCACTGCTTATATTTTTGTATTTGAATATATACAACGATATCGTTTGTTGGCAAATATTTATTTGGGCAATACCATCGAGCGCATTGGTACTCACTTACTTCAATAGAATTTGGGGGAGCAAAAAGTATTCCATATACATATCTTCAATATTCATATGGTCGTTTATCGCAGGAATATATTGTCAATTTGTCAGATACAATCTATGGCTAATATTCTTTGTAGGAGCGCCTGTGCAAGCAGTTGTAGTTTTGAATAGCTTTATCAAAAACATCAAAAAGAATGAAAAACAAGAATAATTTTGAGTATGTGTAATAAAACACCAATATTTATCATATATACTTTTATACACCACAAATTTATAAAGTATAAATAATAATGTTGACAAATTTCGACAAGTTTTATATAATAAATTTGCATAAATAGAAATTTGAATATAAAAAAAGGAGAATGAATTTATGGCAAGTACAAAAAGATATTTTGGTCTTAGTTGGATTGTTTGCTTAATTTTGGCAATCATCACTCCAACAAATATCATCTGTGGTATTATCACAAGAGCACAAAGAGGCAATATTTTGGGAGTTATCCTAAATATCATCCTTTGCCCACTATTCTACATCTTGGATTTAATCACAATGATTATTGCTAGAGATATTACAATTTTGGCATAATTCAAAAAAAACTCGAAGAATTAATATATTTCTTCGAGTTTTTTTATTTAATTTCTAAATATCAAAAAATTCACTTTCAATTGCCATACAAATCAAATGATATATTTGGATATGATATTCTTGCACTTTGTATACAATATTGCTAGGTGCACATATACACACATCAGACAATTCTTTTAACATTCCGCCACTGTCTCCAGTAAGGGATACAACCTTTAATCCTTTGACTTTGGCAAGCTTGACAGCATAGCAAACATTCTTGGAATTTCCACTAGTAGATATTGCTATTAATGTATCCCCCGCATCACCCAAAGCATTTACTTGTTGGGCAAAAAGCAGTTTTTCATTACAATCATTTAAAAAAGCAGTATTGAATGCACAAAAGGAAGTTAACGGAATGCATTTAATTCCTCCTTGAATATTATCTGCTATAAACGCACCATCTTCGCCATAAGCATCTATCAAACTATCTTTCAAATCCTTGTCAACTTTTCTCTTTAATATAAACGACTTTAGCAATTCCCCAGCAATATGTTCACTATCGGAAGCACTCCCGCCATTTCCACAAGCTAGGATTTTCCCATTTTTGGCACTCTCCACAAGGATTTCAATCGCCTTTGTTACATTGTCCTTCAAAAACGCCAAATCTTTCTTTTCTTCAAAAAAATTCTCAATATACTCCTCAGTAATTTTTTTCATAGTTCTCTCCCTTTTAAAATATAATCAATAGCTTCGTTCAAATCATCTGCTTCGAAATCACATTCTTCATGCTTGCTTTCAACCAAGTCAGACATTACACGCACTGTACGAATCCCTGCATTTTTGCCTGTCTGAATATCAACATTTGAATCTCCCACAATATAACATTTGCTCAAGTCCAAATTAAAATCTTCAACAGCTTTTTCGATAAGTCCAATATTTGGTTTCCTACAATTACACTTAATTTTTAATTCCTTAACTTCGCCATCAAATCCGCTATGAGGATGGTGTGGGCAATAATAAATTCCGTCTAGATATGCACCGCTTTCTCCTAGTAACGTTTCCATTTTGTTCATAATATTATTTTGCTCTTCAAATGTACATTCTCCCCTAGAAATTACCGGCTGATTGGATATCACAATAGCCAAATATTCGCTCTTGTTTATCTTCAAAATAGCAGACTCCACGCCATCAATCAAATTAAACTGATCGGCAGATTTTAGAAATCCCACATATTTATTAATTGTACCATCTCTATCCAAAAAGATTGCTTTTTGCTTGTTTCTTCTACATTTTATTTCTATTAGATTACTTTCCAAATCTTTCAAAGCACCATAATATCTATCTGGAGTCCCCACATCTTTTATATACTCAGAAGTTTTGTAAGCAAGAACTTTCTTTCCATCCAAAATAAGCGTATTTAAAAAATCACTCTCCATAGAAGCTTTTCCTGGTCTTTGAAAATAATAAAGACTAGATGGATTAAGAATAAAAAAACCAGCATTCACATTATTTTTGTAATAAAACTTTCTTTCTACGCTTTTTTTATTAATCTCTTTTACAATATTATTATCGTCTGTAATTATTAAATCGCTATCATATGGATGGCAATTGGGGTGAGTGAGCAAAGTAGCCATAGCATTATTATCTTTATGAAACTTAAGCATTTTTTCTATATCAATTTCGAAAAGTGCGTCTCCCGTACAAACGATAAAGTCGTCGTCAACTTTGTCTTTGATATAATACAATGCTCCACCAGAGCCCAACGGCTCATCCTCAATCAAATAATGTATTTTTATTCCCCATTTCTCGCCATTGCCAAAATATTCAATAATTTTCTCGTACAAGTAACTAACAGAAATATACACTTCGTCCACGCCATATTTTTTCAGGCTTTCTATAGCATATTCCAGCAAAGGCTTATCCAAAATTCTCACCATCGGCTTTGGTAAATCATCGTGAGTTATTTCTCTAAGTCTTGTTCCTTTTCCGCCAGCCATTATAAACGCTTTTAATCCCATTATTCAACCACCCAACTCTCAGCACCATTTTCAGAAAATTTGGCAGTATATATTTTGCCCGGCAATTGCTCCATTGCATAAATTAATCTTTGTCTATTTATAGGCTTGCAGTAGATCATAAGGAATCCACCACCACCAGCCCCTGAAACCTTGACCGCCTCAGCACCATTTGCCATAGCATAATTAATGTCTTCTTCCAATTTTTTATTTGAAACAATGCTTGAAGTTTTCTTTTTATTCTCCCAAGCCTTTCTTAAGCAATCTGCAAAGCCATCAAAATTTCCAAGCAATACATAATCTTTCATTTGATAAGCAGATTCTTTCAATGCTTTCATAGCATCAATAGTTGTTGTCTTTTTCTCTGTAACGTTATTAGACTGGTCATTAATAATGTTTTTGGAAAGCTCTTTCTGAACTTCGGCAGATTTTCTACTCGTGCCATTATAATAAAGAAGAATAGAACATTCAAGTTCATTTATTCTAGATTTGTCCAAACGCAAGCTATTTACGACAGTTGCCCCATCCATTTTGAATTCCATTAAATTAAATCCACCAAAGATTGCGGCATATTGGTCTTGTTTTCCACCCGCAAGTTGCAAATCTTCTCTCTCTATTTTATATGCAAGTTCAGCCTTTTGGTAATCATTTAATCCCAAAGCTAGCCATCTATTATATGCTTCCAATATTGCTACAACCATAGTCGATGACGTGCCCAACCCCGAACCGATTGGAGCATCATTGCTTGTACTCATAATAAAACTCAAAGGCTCTCCATTATTGTAGTCTTTAACAATCCTATTATACACCCCTTTGTGTAGTATTAGAGTATTGTCATCAGTTATATCCAAATGCGAAACACTTTCCGTATCCAAATTATTTTTATTATCATAAGAAATAATCTTAATTCTATTGTCGTTAGTTGGGATAATTGTACAATATGCATACATTCCAATTGTTGCATTAAAAACAACTCCACCAAATTGATTACTATAAGACGGCAAATCAGTGCCACCACCTGCAAGTCCTATTCTAAGTGGTGCTCTACTTCTTATCTCCATGCTTTTCCTCCACAATTTCTGCTAGTCTTTTGTGCAAGATTTCCGTGCATTCTTTCCAAGAAATATACAAATCTCTACTAGCGTTTTTTCCAATTTCCTTTAACTTTTTGTAATCTTTTACCGCTTCACAAATTTTATTTGCAAAATCTTCTTCACTATCTTTGCTCAAGAATCCATTAACGCCATCTTTTACATCAAATCCCGCACACGAATTCTCTATAAATATTCCCGGTATCTCATATGCTGCACTTTCGACTTTTACCAAACCAAAATTATCATAAGTAGATGGGAATAATAACAAATCCGCCCTTGAAAGAATTTGTGGGAACAATTCTCTTTTTAAAAAACCTGTAAAAACAACTTCATTTTCAAGACCCAAATTTTGTGTAAGTTTTTTCAGAGCGTCCATCTCAAAACCTTTGCCAATAATGTAGAACTTGAAATTAATTCCTCTATCTTTAACAATTTTTAGACTTCTAAGGATAAAGTCTATTCTTTTTAATTTGGTCACCCTTCCGACATACACAAAGACAAGGTCATCTTTCTTTAATTGAAAATTATCTTCTGCCTGCTTAGACAAGCTTTCAATATCAGTACATCTCTCAAAATCTGTACCAAATGGGAGATATGTTATCTTTCCTTTGTATCCAAAAGAGCGAGCTTGCTCTGCAACGAGCGGAGAACATACAAAGACCTCATCAAATTTATTATATCTTCTCCCTAAACTTCGAACCATCCTTTCGGCAATAAATTTGGACTTTACCACGTCTCTAAATATTGGTCGCATATTTGAATGGAATGTTGCAACAATAGGAATCTTCTTTTTTTTGGCTATCTTCAATGCAAATTTGCTCATACCAAATGGCGAGTGAACGTGAATAATATCAAAATCACTTTCTTTAATAAACTTCTTCAATTTTCTATCAAACTTAGGCAATCCATAATACTGGTTTAGTATTGGAATATGTATAGACTTACATCTTTTAATTTTGTAAGGGAAATTATCCACATAGCCTTTTTTATTCTTGGGCACCATCGCTGTTACATCTGAAATATCATTTAAATTTAAACAATAATTATGCATACAATTAATGACTCCATCCACGTCTGGCAAATACACATCCATTGTTTCCAAAATTTTTAATTTTTCCATCATTTCTCCTTACATCAAACACACCGACGGATATTATTTAAAAGTCAAGATATCCTTTTGGGTAGTATATATTATTCAAGCATAATAGTCAAATTATATGCAAAAAAGATTGTGGAAATCGCCACAATCTTTCACTTTTAGTAAATATACAAGAATAAATCTTCAGCACAAAGAAGAAGTCCCATAATGGTAATTGGCACAAGTATTGCTTTGCTAACCTTATGGGGATTTTTCTTAAAGTATTCTATAATCAAAGTTACAAACATACCTACAAATAGCAATCCGCCAACAATTCCCATTTGATACAAAATAGATATATAAAAATTATGTGCAGACATAGACGCAACAAGCGGTGCTCC
Source organism: uncultured Christensenella sp. (assembly GCA_964411325.1). GTDB lineage: Bacteria > Bacillota > Clostridia > Christensenellales > UBA1242 > UBA11490. The sequence continues at coordinate 21,964 of CAYPKM010000001.1, read as the reverse complement.
CAATCCATTTCCAAAGAATAATACCGCAGGATGGGTAAATGTATAATCTAGTACAGTTGTCCACAATTTGTATCTACCAGTAGTCGCTACATCTATTACTTGCTCATAACTCTCCATATCCGAACTCCAGCCACTAACAAATCTTCCCAAATATGTCATAAAGAAATCTTTGTTAATAAAGAACACAGCTGCAACTACAGAAAATATACCCAAAAGCCACCAACACGCCTTCATCTTGAATTTCTTTAATAAATAAATTATCAAAATCACAAACATTATGCTAAATAGCAATAGAAATGTTTTTGAAAGCGTAGTAAGCCCAATTACTGCAAAAATTATATATGCAAGAATATCCGTCCACACAACTTTGTCTTGAAGAATATAAAATGTCAGCAAGCTCAAACATATTTCACAAGTCATAGATAGCACATTTGGATTCATAGTAAAGAATGCAGTGAAACGAATAAAGTCGCCGTAATCCCATATTCTATAGTTCTTTAAGAAAGGAGAAATGAAATATGTCAAAAAGAAAAAACAAGAAGTTATCAAAGCAAATGCGAGCAAATTCAAATTAAATTTCAAATTTAAAACATCAGTATATCGCACAAATAAATTTAACAACAAGAAAAGCAATACAATTGACGCAAATTTAATAAAGAACTGTACGTTATAGTCGCCTATTGGAAGTAATGCATAAACGACATAAGCCATAAAGGCAATAAAAACAGGCCAATTAATTTTGTTTTTTTCAATGGCGAATAACACTATGTAATTTTTAATTAAATAAACAACAAAGCATACTGCCAAGCAATAAAATCCCTCATAATACATAATGCCCACAAATGGCACACAAAATAAAAGAATAGAGAATCCGTTTTTTCGGTTTTCAACAATCATAAGTGTTGCAACAATTACAGCAATAGCATAACCAAAGTACTGAACAAAGCAATTAACTAAAAACAACACTGCAAGCATTATACAATCGCATAGCAGTCTGTTTTCCAAATAATACTTTTTTATTTTTTCAAAATTCATTATTCTTTAATCGCCCCAAACCTTCTATCTCGACTTTGGTACTCAAACAACGCATTGTACAATTCATTGCTATCAAAAGCAGGCCAGTGACACTTTGGAAAATAAAACTCTGCATAAGCCAATTGCCATAGCATAAAATTGCTAAGTCTAAGTTCGCCACTAGTCCTAATCATCAAATCAACAGGTGGTTGACCGGCAGTGAATAGATGATTAGATATTTCCTCTCTGCCCACTTTCGCTATCCCTTCAGAAATTATCTTGTTGACCGCTATCACCAATTCGTCTTGTCCAGAGTAATTAATGCCAATATTCAAAATATATTTCCTACCCTTGGTTTTCTCCATCAAGTCAAGTGCTTTGTCTGCAATATCTTTTGGCAAACCATTTGGATCCCCCATTAGATTAAAACTAACATCAGGATAGTCTTTCAAAAAACTTCCATCCAAATATTTTCTAAATATATTCATCAAGTGATTGACTTCTTTTTCTGGTCTATTCCAGTTTTCTGTAGAAAAAGCGTAGATACTAACAATAGGAATATCGTAATCATAAAAACACTCACGAGTAATTTTCTTCAAATTTTTAAACCCGGCATCGTGTCCCATCATACGGGTAAGCCCTCTTAGTTTCGCCCATCTGCCATTGCCATCAATAATAATCGCCAAGTGCCCCGGCAGTTTTTTCAAATCTTCTTTCATAAATAACCCACTTAAACTTTTGTATTTTTGCATACCAGCAAAAACATTTTAACAATTAATATAATTTATGTCAAGGATATCGTGGAATGTTAAATAACAACCATTATTTTCCTTGAAATGCAATTGCTAAGCAATATAAAACATCCACTATTCCTTGTTTGAATCCTCTATCTTTTCATCAACCTTTGCCACTTGCTCACTCGCCTCGCCCGACTCAACAACAGCCACAGCCTTTTTGCGATGGAAAATACCTTTCAACATATTTTTGCCCATATTAAACAATTCTTTGAATTCTTTATTTGGCAAATACGCAATTACAAGCAAAGCCAAACTTAATATAATACAAACGGCGAATTTGGCAATGAGTAATAGCCAACTTCCGTCTGGTATAAAGGAACAAACAAAATAAGTAATTCCACAACATACAACCATTATAACGAAATCTAATAAATATCTACCAAAATACTCTTTTACACTTCGTTTGAAGTAATGTTTGTATAAAACATATGGTTCCCACCAAAATGGCGCAACAAGAGTGCTAATTATAGTTCCAATAAATATTCCATTGATTCCAATTAATTTTACCAAAACAATCGAAGTAACTAAATTAACCACAGACTCAACTATTGGTTGCCATTTGTTTTGCCAATAAATCCCCGCAGCATCTTTGAACAAATTAGTGGCAGTCCTCATTCTTGTAAGGTAAAAACTCAAGACAATAATAAGTACAGTGGAAAATTCAAGCATATATTCTCCACCACCCGTCCACTTAGCAATAAAAGGTTGAAATAATGTCACCAAACAAATTATGCAAAAAGCACTTAAAAATGAGAACATAAAATTAATCATTTTGTACTTGGAATAAACATACTCTTTATCTGCACTAGCAACCAAATTTCCAGCACTCGCTTGTATCGCATTATTGATCAAAGAAAAGACGGAGACTATTGATGCCGTGATCATACTATAGTTTGAATAAGCACCAAGAACAACAACTCCCAAAAAAGCAGATATCAATATATTGTCAGTGGAAAATACTATCGCACCACCAATTTTGTGCATACTAAGAGCAGTAACATTTTTTGTAATTTCTTTCTTTGTTTTCTCATCAATTGATTCTGCTTTCCCATTAATTTCTGGAAATAACTTATTGGCACAAACTTGAATTAGAATACATTCAATTATTGTAAACAAAATACTAATTGAAAAATATAAATAATAATTTTTAAAAACAATTAAAACAACTATTTGAATAATTGTCATTCCAATAATGCAAAGAGTCCTTATTTTGTTCTCTACATCACTTCTTTGGTAAGCAAAAAGCAAAGACCTTTTGTGTGCACACAAATATCCAACCAATGTATACACCAAATACATAATGTATAATATGTAAATATTAATATCTACACTTACACCACCATTCATAAGATATGGAAGAGCAGGAATAATCGCCAATCCTACTACACCAACTACAAGAGATATTATTAAATAAAATTTCTTGTACAAATGCTCTAAGGATTTAACTTTTTCTATGTCATTATCTGCAATAGGCTTGTACATACTAAAGACAATGGCACTACCAATTCCTAATTCTGCTAAATTAAGAAAACTAAATATATTGGAAAATAAACCATTAAGACCTAAGTACTCAGCCCCCATATAATAAATGAGAACTGTACGCAAAACAAACTGCAAAACAAGGTTTGTAGCATACCTAATAATATAAAATGTTAAGTTTTTTTTAATGTTTTTTGTTCTAGTCATAACATTTTCGCCTTGTTATAATATTTTTATTTCGTATTTCTATGTTTAAAATACAATTTTCTATACAACCAAAACCATTTTAGATAAATCAAAATACAAGATAGTTTTTTCTTTTTATTTGTTAAGTTCTTCATTCTTGCTTTACAATTCTTTAAGTTATTTAAAGACTTTAAGAAATTATCATTTTTTATTTCCTTTAGTAGTTCTTTATAATCCCTCGCGTTTAAACATTCTATGACTATAGATTCATATAAATAAAAACTAAAAGCAGCAAATTCCTCATTGGTTACTTTCCCCAAAATAAAATTTAAAGAAACTTTTGTAAACTCCATTCTTTGCTCAATTTTCTTTAAATTAAAGGCCTTGGTTATGCTTCCCATTCTTTGAAAGTAATTATAATATCCTTTGTCTACTATTGCAAATCTGTTTGCTCTAGAAAGAAATTCAATATTAAACAAAAAGTCTTCAGAAATTATATTTATAAATCTTGTCTTTCCAATAAGTTTATTAGAATATAAACATCTCCATACTGCCCAAGTAACACCTTTCATTTCAATTCTATTATCAAAATATATACAATTATTTTGTAGAAAAAAACTTATTATATTATCTTTGTTTATTCTTTTTAAATCCACTTCGTCTAAAAATTTATTAACACCATTATCATAAACAAAATTTAACTTGCACATAGCAACATCTGCATTTGTTTTTTCTATTTTTGTGAGCATTTTTTCATACATATCTTTTTCAATATAATCATCACTATCTACAAAACCAATATAATCACCTTTTGCAATATCAAGACCAGTATTCCTAGCCTCAGATACTCCAGCATTTTCTTTATGTATAACTTTTATTCTTTTATCTTTCTTAGCATAGTCATCACATATTTGTGGGCAATTATCTGGACTGCCATCATCTACTAAAATCAATTCAAAATTAGTATATGTCTGCGCCAAAATGCTATCTATACACCTTGGCAAATATTATTCCACTTTATACACCGGAACTATTATTGAGATTAATGGATTTTTCATAAAATCATTCTCCTTAATTTACTTTAAAGAACATGTGTTTATATTCTTCATATCCCGTTTGTAAAATCATTTGAGACATAAATATTAAAATATAAGCACTTATCATTATTGTTATATACACATTTCTTTTCGATACTTCGAATTTAAATAATTGATAATTTTCAAAATCGTTATATTGATCTAACATATTTAAAAATAATATCGGTTCCAAGAATCTTATTGTATTAATAAGTCTTCCTAATAACAAATCAAACGGCAAAACAAAATATAATAACATTGAATATGTATAAATAACAAATAATGACTGAGTTTGTTTACTCTGTTTTTTATTATTATACATTTCATACAAACTCAATAAAATAATTAGTCTAGACATTTGTCCAAACCCAAAAGTTTCCCACTCATTGCCATATGGTATGTTTAATATTAGATGCTGTAATGAAGGAAACACCATAAATAATCCACATATAATGAATCTAATAGACAAACATAATAATAAAACCAAAGATAAATTGTTAATTATTTTATCATTAATAATTTTTAATTTGTTTATTTTTACAAACTCAAATAATACACATATGCAAACAATTAAAAACTGAAAAATCGCAGCAGTATGAATAAAAATAGCCAAGAAGTTAATACCCAAAACTAAGCAATTCCAAACAATATTGTTTTTCTTAGATTTGTAAAACATCACATATATTGAGAAAATGAAAACAGAAATAATTGCAAGTTGCCTATATGCAGAAATCAAATAAACAATAAAAGCGAAATAATACATCAAAAAACAAATAGTCGTTTTGTTTGTTATTTTATTAATAGAATATATAAGCAAAAAGATAAACAAGGATAAAAAACCAACTCTAAAAAGATTGTAACTAATTCCTAGACTAGCACAAAATTTGTTTAGATACGAATACATCAGTTCTCCGTGAGCCATCTCTCCTTGTGCATTACTTTCATATATCATTTTATATCCTGAATAATCAGGACCAACCTCTGCCATAACAAAGATTATAACAAAAGAGAAAAATACACCCCAAAATTGTACTTTTTTATTTTTTATTAAACCTAATGACGCTAAGAAAATAGCAAAAACAACATAAATTGGCTCAATATTATTCATACAATTTTAAAACTTCTCCTTATATCCTTCGCAAAACTTTTGTTTGCTACATTCGCTTTGCACGCTTTCTGACATTTGTTTTTTGTTTTTTATTTTTAGATTTTTTATATTTTGCCAAATATCATTAGGACTAGCATTTTTGTCTATCACAAGTCCATTGGTTTCATCAATAATTTCTTCCCCACCACTGCAATCTTTGAAAAGTATTACTGGTGTTCCACAAGCAAGAGATTCGATATTTACTGTTGGGAAATTATCCTCTAATGTTGGATTGTAAAATGCAGTAGCATTAGCATAATAAAACGCTAATTCTTTTGTATCATTTGTATGTGGAATGTAAACTATATTTTCATTTAGAATTGATTTGTCTTGCAAATATCCAATAAGCACAATTTTGTACCCGTCGTCTAAAACTTTTGACAATTCCACAACTTTATTTAATCCTTTGGCTTCATTCCAATAATTAGCAATACAAATTATATATTTGTCTGCAGGTAGTTTTTCTTTTTCGAAATAATTCTTTGCTTTTAGATTAAAAACTGAAAAGTCTATAGCATTATACACCACATCAATTTTTTCATTTTTTAGTATAGATTTTTTAGCAAATTTTTTCAACCAATTTGATGGACAAATGAACGATTTGTTTTTTATTCCATCAAGCAAATCTTTCTTTAGTTGTAAGTTTCTTTTTGCACGATTGCAAAGATAAGATTTGGGATAAACACCTTTGAATTTGCAATTAGCACAATCTCTAGTATATCCATCACAATTGTTATAATAGAAATATGCACAATGTCCAGTAAACAACCAACAATCGTGAAGAGTAAAAACGCACTTAATATTATTTTCGCCCAAATATTTTAGTAGCATTGGTACATTGAGATAATACCCATGCAAATTGTGCAAATTTACTACATCGGGTTTATAGTCTGCAATGAAATTTATCAATTTTTGGGTTGATTTTTTGGAATAAGCAAGTCCTGCATTATCATTGATTCTAGCAAGCAATCCGTGAGTATTGATATTCCATTTACTAAAGAAACAATATTGGTCTTCTTGAGGAATGCCAGTATACTTATTTCTTCCATAAGCGACTTTGACATCATGACCTTCGCTTTTGAAGTAATTATACAAGGTTTCAACAATTCTTCCTGTACTACCTATACCCAATACTGAATTAACAAATAATATTTTCACTAATTTTTTCTCCAAACCATTTTATTTACTATTGTAGTGTAAGATTGAATAAGCCTAATAACTTTGATAGAGACATTCTCGTCTGTATAATCTTTACAAGGTTTGCCCAAATCTTTCTCTTGAACCATTTTGACAGCCATATCTACCGATTGCAAAATTTCATCGGTATTAATGCCTGCAAGTACAAAGTCGCCGGCATCCAAAGCCTCAGGTCTTTCGGTAGATGTACGAATGCATACTGCTGGAATGGGAGCGCCAACAGATAGATAAAAACTACTTTCTTCTGGCAATGTTCCACTATCCGAAACTACGCAAAAAGCATTCATTTGCAGATTGTTGTAATCATGGAAGCCCAATGGTTCATGTTGAATAACTCTATCGTCAAATTTAAAGTTTCTAAGTTCAATAAATTTTTTGCTCCTAGGATGACAAGAATACAAAATTGGCATATTATATGTTTCTGCCATCTGATTGACTGCTGTCATCAAACTCAAGAAATTCTTTTCGGTATCTATATTTTCTTCTCTATGTGCCGAAAGCAATATGTATTTACCTTTTTCAAGGTTTAATTTCTTCAAAATATCGCTAGATTTAATTTTGTCGAAATTTACCCTCAAAACTTCAGCCATTGGAGAACCACTGACGTAAGTACGTTCTTCGGCAGTCCCCTCACTATTTAGATATCTTCTAGCGTGCTCTGAATAACAAATATTGACATCTGCTATATGGTCTACAATTCTTCTATTGGTTTCCTCAGGAAGACATTCATCAAAACAACGATTTCCCGCTTCCATATGAAAGATTGGAATGTGTAATCTTTTGGCAGATATTGCTGACAAACAGGAATTAGTATCCCCTAAAATAAGTAGTGCATCTGGTTTTTCTTTAACCATCAATTCATAAGATTTGGCAATGATATTTCCTATAGTTTCTCCCAAATCTTTGCCTACAGCATTCAAATAATAATTTGGTTCTCTTAGTCCCAAATCCTCAAAGAACACTTGATTTAGGTTGTAATCATAATTTTGTCCTGTATGCACAAGTATTTGATCAAAATACTTGTCTGCACATTTAATTGTTTCCGAAAGTCTAATTATTTCTGGTCTAGTACCAATTATTGTCATCAATTTTAATTTTTGCATCTCTTATACCTCTAAATAATAAGTATCAGGGTTTTCTGGGTCAAAGCATTCATTGCACCACATAAAGGTGACGGAGTCATTCTCTCCGATATTTGTGATATTGTGTGTGTATCCACACGGAATATCTACCACCTCTAATTTTTCTCCACTCACATCATATGTAATGATTTTGTCTTCGCCAATTTTTCTAAATCTAATAAGGCAATGCCCCGAAACAACCAAGAATTTTTCGTTTTTGGTATTGTGCCAATGATTTCCTTTGGTAATCCCCGGCTTAGAAATATTAACTGAAAATTGTCCTCTATCCATTGTTTTGATAATCTCAGTAAACGAACCACGGTTATCCACATTCATTTTCAAAGGATAAGAAAACCCGTCTTCTGGCAAGAATGATAAATATGTGGAATACAAACATTTCTCTAAGTGATCACCAACATTAGGCACATCTTTACTTTCTCTATTGTCTCTAAAAGACTGAATAGTATCTGCAATTTTGCCCAAAGTAGACTCGTCTTCTTTTTGCACCCTACAAAACTCGCCATCTCTATAAGGCTTACCATTCAAACAATTGATAAGTTCTTCCACTACATCATCTATATAACATAGATGCAAAGTTGCTTGACGGTCATTAATTGTTATAGGAAAATCTCTAGCAATATTATAACAAAAAGTCGCAATTACACTATTATAATTTGGTCTACTCCATTTGCCATACAAATTAGGAAATCTATATATATACACTTGAACATTGTTGTTTTTGGAATAATCAAACAACAAGTCTTCTCCTGCTTTTTTGGATTTTCCATAAGGATTATCCAAAGACGCTTGTATAGACGATGACAACATAATTGGGCAAGAATTATTATTCTTTTGCAAATATGCAAGTAGGTCAGATGTTAGTCCAAAGTTGCCCGTCATAAATTCATCTGCATTTTGGGGTCTATTCACCCCTGCCAAATGAAAAACAAATTCACAATCTTTGGTGTATTTATCCAAATCCGACACAAGATTGTCTTGGTCAAATTCATATATATCTTCATATCCCAAATTTCTCAATTGACAAACCAAATTTTTGCCTACAAATCCCTTTGCCCCAGTTACCAATATTTTCATATTTTATTCCTCATCGAATAAGTCTAATTTAAGTAGCAACTTTTTCATACCTTCTTTGTCAAGTCTCTTTGTATTGTGTGAATTGTATTGGTCAATTGAATTCAAATCCTCATTGCCTTTGCTAAAGTAATTATCATAATTCAAATTTCTATTATCAGCATGTATTCTGTAGAATCCACCTAAATCTTCCGCTCTCAACATTTCTTCAGAAGTTACCAAAACCTCATACAACTTTTCTCCATGTCTAGTTCCAATAACTTTGTATCCAACATCAGATTTTTTCAAATCAAGAACTGCTTCTGCCAATGTCTGAATAGTTGCCGCTGGTGCTTTTTGAACAAACAAATCGCCTTGTTTTCCATTCTCAAAAGCATAAAGAACCAAATCTACAGCATCTTCCAATGTCATCATAAATCTAGTCATTTCTGGATTGGTAATCGTCAATTGTTTGCCTTCTGCAATTTGATCGCAAAACAAAGGAATTACGCTACCTCTTGATGCCATTACATTTCCATATCTAGTCAAACAAAGTATGGTATCATTATCGTTAAGTTGTCTACTTCTAGCAACCACATTTTTTTCCATCATAGCCTTACTCATCCCCATAGCATTAATAGGATATGCGGCTTTGTCTGTTGACAAAAATATTGCTTTTTTGACACCATTATTTACACAAGCAGTTATAACATTATTACTGCCCAAAACATTAGTCTTAACTGCCTCTAATGGAAAGAACTCACAACTTGGCACTTGTTTAAGTGCTGCTGCGTGAAAAACATAATCAACACCTTTGAAATGATCACAAATTGAACTGTAGTCTCTAACATCGCCAATATAAAATTTAACCTTTTCAGCCACATCAGGATGTTTTACTTGCAATTCGTGACGCATATCATCTTGTTTCTTTTCATCTCTACTAAGTATTCTAATTTCTTTGATGTCTGACTCCAAAAATCTCCTAACAACAGCATTTCCAAATGAGCCAGTACCTCCTGTAACCATCAAAACTTTGTCTTTAAATAATCCCATATTTACCTCAATTCCTTTATTAGTTTATTTGTAACTTTTTCTTTGTCAAAATTCTTTTCGTAATATTTTCTTGAATTCTGCGATAACTTTTCTTTGTTTTTGCACTCTATAAACTTGATTATGCAATCTTTCAAATCTTCCGCATTTTCAGGCATTGCACAATATCCACATTTTGCCTCTTCAATCGTATTTTTCAATTCATTTTTGCCACACGCTATTATTGGTTTGCTTGCAGACATAATAGTTTGAACCTTGCCAGGCAAAGTATAAGATATCAAATCGTCATCTTTTAGTGTAACAAGCATTGCATCTGCCATTTTGTAATATTTAGGCATTTCTTCCAAAGGCAATTGCCCATAAAATTTAATATTTTTCATTCCATCAGCCAAAGCCTTGCAATTATCCAAATCTGAGCCATCACCAATAATATGAAATTTTACAGGATAATCTTTTAGCAATTTTGCACTCTCAATTATGGTTCCGGCAGATTGCATTTTCCCAACATTTCCTGCAAAGACGATATCAAAATTCTTCTTTTGCTTGTTTGTTTGTTTAATTGTTCCAAACATATCTTCGGCATATTGTGGAAGATATGTAATTTTTGATTTATCAATTTTTAATTCTTCACACAAATATTTTTCAAACATTTTGGATGATATCAAAATTTTGTCTGCAGAATTATAAATCTTCTTTGAAACCTTTTTGTAATAACCATATACAGGCCCACCTTTAATTCCTCTAGCACTTAAACTAGCCGGCCACAAATCCAAGCAATACAATACAACTTTTGTTCCATACATTTTTTTATATTTCAAGCCCGCACTTGCCTGCATTATTGGGGATGTCTGATTTATAAATACAACATCAAAATCCTTATCAAGTTTGACAACCTGCTTTTTTGACTTGCTTGAGAAACTATAATAATTAAGAAACAAATTAATTGCACCAGTCTTTCTAGGTCTAGCCTTAACCCTTATAACTTTTATGCCATTAATTAGTTCAGGCTCTCTATTAAACTTTTCATATCCAGAATATATTTTCCCTTGTGGATAATTTGGTCTTCCCGTAAGAACAGTTACATCGTGCCCCCTATCCACCAATTCTTTGCAGATATCATTAATCCTAAACTGCTCAGGATAGAAATATTGTGAGACTACTAATATTTTCATCACCTTTTCTCCTTTGCTTCTTTTATCATATGTTTGGCAAGAGATATTTTTTCGTCATAATATTCTTGTGTGATTTGTTTTGTACGAAGAAGGTAATCACCGTGAAATTCATTTGATACCGTTCCCTCTTTGTTTATATCTTTTTTACCCTTGCCTAGCACATAACCGATAGTTTTGAAAAATATTTTGATATCCATCCCCAAAGAGATTTTTTCTACATATTCTTTGTCAAACTGTACAACTTTGTCTAGTGTTATTGAGTTTCTACCATTTACCTGTGCCCAGCCAGTAATTCCCGGGCGAACAGCAAATCTATCTTGTTGAGTTTCATCTAGGAAAACACATTCTTCCACCATTCTCGGTCTTGGGCCTATTATGGACATATCCCCCTTGAGGATATTAAAAAGTTGTGGAAGTTCGTCAAGAGAGGTCTTTCTTAGCACTTTGCCCCACCAAGTGATTCTATCTTTGTCTGGAAGCAGATTGCCATCCTTGTCCTTTTTGTTGGTCATCGAGCGAAATTTGTATAGAGCAAAGATTTTGCCATTCTTGCCCGGACGATATTGTTTAAAGATTGGATTGCCACCCAAAAAAATTAGCGACAAAATATATGTCAACAAAAAGAATGGTGACAAAATAATTATCGCCAAAAAAGATATAATTAGGTCGAAAAATCTTTTAAAGAATTTTTCATATATTCTACATTTTTTCTTCATAACTCCCTCATTTTCGCCAAAAAATCTTTTGTTCGTCTAACTCCCGAAACAAAATAGCGACACGTCTATATACGAGAAGTATAACATACAAAAGCAAAGTCGTCAATTGAATAAAATGATATTTTAATTTTCCAAAAAATACAAATTTTCTACAATAATAGAATAAAATAGCGAAAAAAACATATAATACATCAAGTTTAAATATCCAAAAAAAGACAAAAATAATGAAAAAAGCAACAAAATTTCATTACAAGGAGCCCCATAATGCGAACAAAGACCAAAATGCTACTCATCAATAATTATGTAGATATCTACAAACTTTTGTATGCTTGCAACGCTCAAAAAGGAGAATCTACTTCCAATCTATGTGTCGAGATAGAAAAATTAAAAAGCAAATACGAAAGATGCTTCCAAAAACTGAAAATTGACGATACATCCTTTCTTGTCCTTCAAAAAAGTCTAGAAGAAGGGTTGCGAGTCGTCAACCCATACTACATTCCTTGCGAATTTTCCAAAATGAACCAAATGAAGACAAAAATAAGCGAGACTTTAGACAAAGTATCGCTTAAATACAAATTAAAAGATATTTAATTACTCATTTTCTCGGCACTTTCCAAAGTCTGCAAAATTAGCGAATTAATGGTCATTGGGCCTACCCCACCCGGAACGGGAGTATATGCAGATGCTTTTTCCACACAATTTTCTAGGTCTATATCTCCCACATTGCCGGCGTTGTACCCAGCATCAATCAAGACCACACCTTCTTTTAACCATTCTTTCTTTATGAATTTCGGTTTGCCCACAGCACCGACTATTATATCTGCCGTCTTGCAAATCTCTGGCAGATTTTTTGTTTTTGAATGACAAATGGTGACGGTGCAATTAGAGGCTAGCAAAAGCATTGCAATAGGCTTGCCAAGTATAGCGCTTCTGCCCACAACCACAGCGTTTTTGCCCTCAAGTTCTATGCCGTAATACTCAAGCAAACGCATTATGCCATATGGTGTAGCAGGCAAATACGATTTTTCTCCCAATGCCATTTTGCCAAAAGTTTGACTATTCACCCCATCCACATCTTTCTCTATTGCAATTGCATCAAAGCATTTCCTTTCATCAATGTGCTTAGGAGTGGGATGCTGAAGAAGTATCCCACAAATGGACTTATCTTCATTTAGCCTTTTTATCTCAGTTAGTAAATCCTCTGTATTAGAGTCTTCACTCAGCCTAATAATCTTTGAGCCCAGCCCTACCCTCTCGCACGCCTTGGCTTTCATATTTACATATGTCACACTAGCGACATCATCGCCGACAATTATTGTAGCAAGCGTTGGTGTAAAGTTTAGCTTTTCCTTCAAAACCACCACCCTTTCTTTCATTTGCTCTTCGCACTCACTTGCAATTACTTTGCCATTCATCACTATCGCCATATTTCATCCTCCAAATTTCATTATATTTAATTTAGCATTAATTACAAAAATTCACAAACAAAAACGCCCAACAATCTTGAAATCTCCAATGCCATTATTGCATAAAAAATTCTTGTTTGCAAAAAATAAACCAAAAGCAAATTTACGGGTGATTATGGAAAAGAAAGGAACAATACTATCTTTAATCTTTGTAGGAGTTGTAGTCTTGAGTGCAATAGCATTTATTATTTTTTCGGGAATTACTGCACAAGACTACAATTATGTACAATTAGAAATAAATCCACGTGTGGAATTTCTCTGCGACAAGCACTTCAAAGTAGTTAGTTGCAGACCACTCAATGATGATGCTAGAATTGTACTTGCAAATACCGATTACAAAGGCAAAGACATAAGCGACGTTAGCACAGACTTTATAGACCTTTGTGCTAGGACTGGATACATCGATGTAGACGGCGAAGACAACGCAATTAATATCACGGTAATAGACGGCATTACACAAGCCTTGGACGTACATATTGTTCAAAGTGTCAATAAATATCTAAAGCAAAAAGAAATACTATGTGCCGTCACCGAAAACTACGAAGACAGAAATATGTTTGATGAAAAAAAGAAAAATAATATTTGTTGTGCAAACAAGTTTAAATTAATGCAAACATTGCACCAATCTCTACCTGAGTATTCACTAAAGCAATTGGGAAAATTAAGCGAGGTAAAACTAATTAATTTGACAAATAATTACCATATAGAAAATAAATTTTCTCCAACCAAAAATGAAATTGATTTAAAAGAAAAATTAACAAATTTAAACACCGAAAAATACTCAAACCATATGAAAAAGATTACAAACGAAAGTCAATCTTCTTTTGCAACCAAATATGAAAAGTTTCAAAAAGCAAAAGCAAAAGTTTATTCTACAAATTTCCAAAAAGAATATACTTCTTGGCAAAACAAGCAATTGTCTTGACCCACATATTCTTCCCAAGAAACAAAAAAAAGACTTTGGGGATATCTGCCAAACTTACTTGGCAGTATCTCTAAGCCTTTTTTTAAAATTAATCGCGATTGTAGATATCTCTTGTGTACACCTTTTCTACCACATCAGAAATATCTTTGGTTATTCTATTTGCTAGTATTAATTGCGAACTAGTCTTCAATGTCTCAAGCGAATTCACCATTTCCACATTGTCTACTCCCAAATCTGCAATTGTAGGTTCATACACAATCACCTTTCTGTATCTTGCCAACATCTTCACCACATCAACAATTGCACTAGACCTGCAATTATCCGAATTAGCCTTCATAGCAAGTCTATGCACACCAATTACATCTTCTGGCTGTGTTCTTTCCAAAATATCTTTCAAAATAACTTTCTTTCTACACGAATTGGAATCAACTATGGCTTTCATCAATTCATTAGGTACGAAAGTTCTTTCGTATTCGGCAAATAATTGTTTGGTATCTTTTGGCAGGCAATAACCACCATATCCAAATGATGGATTATTGTAATACGCACCGATTCTTTTGTCTGCACATACACCCTCGATAATGGCTTTGGAATTATAATTTTTGTTCAAAGCGAAACTATCCAATTCATTAAAGAACGCAACTCTCATTGCTAGATATGTATTTGAAAATAACTTCACGCTCTCTGCTTCTTGATAAGCCATTATAAAAGTTGGCACGTCTTGAGCCATAGCCGATTGCAACATTATATCTCTAAACTCTTCGGCAGACTCGCACAACTTTTTGTTTTTCAAATCCGTTCCTACAATAATTCTTGATGGATAAAGATTGTCTTTCAAAGCCTGCCCCTCTCTCAAAAACTCAGGCGAAAACAAGATATTGATATCCGGGTGTTTTTTAACCACACTATCTACAAAACCCACTGGAATTGTGGATTTGACAACAATTACTGCATTTTTGTTGATTGCGACAACCTTGTCTATAACACTATTTACAGAAGACACATTGAAATACTCATTTATCTCATCATAATTAGTTGGCGTACAAACCAAAACATAATCTGCCTTTGACACCATCTCATCATCTTCTACTTTTGCAACAAAATGCAAATCTTCGTTTTTCAAAAATTCAGATATCTCTTTGTCTTCGATAGGAGATATTTTGTTATTTAATAATTCCACCTTTTTCTTATCAATCTCTATGCCTACAACATTATTGTTTTGTGCTAACAAAAGTGAATTTGAAAGCCCGACATACCCCATTCCAAACACTACAATATTTTTCACTAAATTTCTCCTTTTGTATCTAATAGTTTTGTGATTTTAACATATTTCCCCAAAAAATCAAAATCCTTTTGTAGAAGTTTGCTTTTTTAAACAAAAAAATTGAGTTGTGCACAATATAAATTAAGCGATGTTTTTGTTCGCAAACACAAATCAAGTCAGGTTGACCAAAAAAAGAAAAACAATATTCACACTAGAAATTGCAAAAATAATATTTCTATATTGCAAAAAATTAATCCCTGTGTTAAAATCGAAATATAAAATAACAATTAAAGTAATTAGGAGCATACATGTCAAAAGAACAAGAAGTAATTAAATACTATGTAATTTGCAATAGATTAAAAAATATTATTAGAACTGGTTGGAAAAACTGGAATGTCCAAAGAGACAGAATTGAGAGTGTTGCGGAGCATATCTTTGGAGTACAAATGCTTGCTGTTGCTATGAAATCTGAATATCAGTATGATGTAGACATTAAGAAAGTCTTGTCAATGCTAGCCATTCACGAACTTGGCGAAACTATTATCGGTGATCTAACACAATTTCAAATATCAAAAGAAGAAAAAGAAAATCTGGAACACAATGCCGTTCATCAAATATTGAATGGACTAATGGACGGAAAACAAATTGAAGAATTGTTTTTGGAATTTGATGCTCGCAAAACAAAAGAAGCTATATTCGCTTATCAATGTGACAAATTAGAATGTGATTTGCAATGTAAACTATACGACGAAGAAGGTTGCGTTGATTTGGAAAAACAAGACAATAACAACACAGCAAAAGACCAAAGGGTTCAAGACTTGCTCAAAACTAACACCTCATGGTCAACTATGTGGTTGAAATTTGGACAGCAAACATATCCTTATGATAATAATTTTAGAACCATTTCCAACTATGCTTTAAACAACAATATTAGCGAAACTCACGACAAACAATTATAATATATTTTTCATCAAAAAATATTCAATCAAAGCAAACTTGAAAAATGTTTTTCGACTTTTTAAAAGTTTGCTTTTTTTAAACAAAAAAAGTGTGCCGTGCATAATATGCATTAGGTGATGTTAATATTTTAATTGCTTTTGAAGGCTCTTGCTACTTGCACAAATTTTAACATCACGAAAAACAATTGGGAAATATCCCTCAAGGAGACTTTTATGAATAATAATTGTTGTTGTGGAGGAAACCTACCACAAACAATTACTAGGTATGTCTATATTACTGGTCCAGCCGGCCCTCAAGGTCCTGCTGGCAGAGACGGAACTGCTACTCTTAGCGCTAGTACCAATAGAAACGACACAACCCAGTCTGTCGCAACTAATTCAGTTGTTTCTATTACCGGCACCAATGTTTTGACAAATGATGCAGATATGCTATTTGTCAATAACACAGTAAGGATAAATAGCACAGGACTATATCTAATAACTACCACTTTGGAAGCAACAGGCGACACAGGCTCGTACAATTTCGCAATCGCCGTAGATGGCACAGATTACACATTTGTAGTAACAATTGCAGATGGTGCAACAGTTGGCACTACTAGCCACACTATATATCTAAACATTTCATCATCCCCTACAGTTGTTTCTATCTACAATAGAAGTTCCTCGACAGTAACAGTAAACAAAGCCGAACTAGATGTGGTAAGAATAACTTAATATTATTTTTTACAATAGCACGAAAAAAGCATCGCTAAAATTTTTAGTGATGCTTTTTGATTCTATGGCTAAAGATTGATATCAAATAGAGTCCAAGGACCGTCTGGAGGAGACAAACATCTTTAAACTTCTTTCTAAAAAGCACAGAAAGTATTGCCGTTTTCGTTTTTTATGGTAATTTTTGTGTTTATACTAAAGACACAATCCTTGAAATAATTTAAATCAATTCTTTTTTTAATTCCTTTAGTATTTTTTCCTTTATTTTTGATAAACAATTATCTATCATTATAATAACTTTTCTTAATTCTTTCTTGTCCTTATCTCCAATATTGACTACATTTGACTCGTGAATACTGTACTCTAACTTATTTTCTTGAAATACTCGCCTCAACAATTCTAGGTTGTTTGTATATTCAATAATCATAGATGATTCATAATTATTTTGACAATTCAAATCTGACAAGTCTAAACATGAATCTTTACTAATAATTTTTTTAAACAAAATATAATTATAAATCAATTGCAATGCATCTTGTTGATAATATTGTTTTATATCTTTCGTATTTACAACATCTTGAGACGTATTAAAATTATTACTAATAAGTTTCCCTATATAATCTTTTAATTCTTCAATTTTTCCTCTTAAACTTTCCTGTTTGACCAAATTGTTTTTAAAACAAGAATAATAATTTTTTATTTTTTTGTTCTCATTTAAAAATTTAAAAGTAAACTGCCACTCTCTTAAAGGATTATTTTTCAGTTTATTAAATATAACTTTATAGTTTTTATTATTTAAATATTGCAAATACATCCTTTTTTTAGAACTTCCTGGAACAATATAATTAACATTAAAACTATTACTTAATAATGTTATATTATAATCTTTTTGATCCATTAAATTTTTTACATACTTTGCATTATCATCATCATTAAATGTAACAAGTACTGGATGCACCAACTTTCTATTCATATCAAAAACAGAACATACAATGTAATAAAACAATTCTTCATACTTTTTGTATTTCTTACCACTACCACGCAAATATATTACATTTAAGTCAAAGTCACTTAATTCTTTTAGAATTCCTCTAGCATAACTTCCAGTAAAAAAGACAATTGCATTACCATTAAAATAAGAATAATCGTCTAATATGTCTTTAATAATTTTCAAAACAATTATTCTTTTTTCACTAAGACCACAATTTTTACGTATGTATTCCGTATATAACTTCCTGTATTTTAAAATTAATCTATTACTTTCAATTATTTCATCATCTAAAAAATGTAAAACCAAATTATTTTTCATATTCCTTATCCAAACTTAATATATAATCAAACACACTGTTATAAATTTTCAATTTTAATTTTTTAATTTTTTTACTCTGCCATACCAAACTTGCACTTTTCAAACCTTTTAATAATTCATAATCATTATCATCATCTCCAATTGCCCTAATTTCATCAATATTTATATTTAAATTATTTATGAAAAACGACAAAATCTTAAATTTATTAGTTTTAGCATTTATCAATCTAATTTTGGGATAAGAAAAACAAGTTTTTACCGATAAAAGATTTTTACTAAAATGTTCAATGATTTTTTGAAATTCTGAAACATTTTTATTTTTTATGCTAACTGCCGTTAATGAATATGTACTATTTATACTTTTAGGATAATATTTTTTTATTTCGCAATCGGTGGAAAAGTTGAATGATTCAATTTTATCAATATCGTCTTTCTCCATACTACGATATTCTAATAAATTATCATCTGAATCATAAATTTCACAACCATTATTACAACATAGATAATTATAAGGAAACACATTTGATTCCTTAAAACTATAAAAACTTCTCCCTGTATTAATAACAATTAATACGTTATTGTTTATGATTTTTCGCAACAAGTTTTTTAATTCCAATTCATATTCATTAATATCTTTAAATCTTGTCAAATACTTGACAAGATTATCATCCATTCTTAATGTGTTGTCATAATCTAAAACAATCATTTTGATTGGACTTTTTTCTTTTTTAATTAATTTTATTTTTGCCATTCATTCTCCATATTTTTGTATTGTTTGATATTGTTTATTACTGAGCAATAATTTGTAAGAGAATTATTTGTATTTTCGATTATTTCTTGAATGTCTACTTTTTTGCACTCATTTTGTTGCAACACACAATTAATATATTGTTGGTTTTTCTTTAAATATTTATATTTTCCTTCATCCCATTTGCAATCATTATTATTCCAAGAAATCATTGCCATCAAACTTGCTTTTATTAAATCTTTATTTTCACATTGCAAGAGGCTTGAATAACTATCGTCAGTCTTTGAACTTACAATGTATGGATGCTCAATAAATGTTAATTTTTTATGTCCATAAATATGATTAATGTAATTAGTTAATAATGTATGGATAATATGTCTATTACAACAAACCATAGTAATATCATCTTCATCAAATAGTTGTGGCGTTAAATACAATAGAAAATCAATGTCAATATTATATGTATCTTCTTCTATATTAACAGAAACACCAGTATCTCTATTCTTGGTTATAACAAATGATGAACCTTCTAAAGTTTTTAATCCCCTTTTCGCTTTTTCTTCAATAAATCTAGGAAACACATTAATTGGACATTCCGTTATTTTCGAACATCCCATCACCAGACTTTTTGTTGGGATTAAATGTAATGGCGACAAACACGATGTACAAACATATTCATCATCTTTAAGTTCAATCATTTTCTTGTTAAATATTTCATGTAAAAGATCTTTTTTTATATCAACTTTCCCACACTCACACTTATAATTTATTGTCTCCTCCTTTTTTAATATATTTAAATCATACAAGTCTTTTATTATATTTTTATACTTATGGATATTATTAACATCCGAATCCACTTTATCAAAGTGTAACTCATTAGATTCAAGTTCATCTATAAAATTTTGTTTGTGAATCGTATAATCCTTAAACGAATGTAAAAGATTTAACATTAAAACACTTTTACAATCAACTAAATTTGACAAGACATCTAAAACCAATGGACTTAATATTAATCCTGTTTTCATATTGCTTTGTGGTTTTATTGGCAATGTTGTAATTATTTTATTCATTTTATCCTCACTTTTATTTGTTTTGCACAAAAACTTTTGATATAATTAATTTAAAATAATAGGAGATATATATATGTATAGTATTTTGTTTAGTAAAATTAATGAAGTTAGCAAAGAAAATTTAGAACAATGTTTTCAATATATTAATATTAAAAAATTGGCGATATTCCCTTGGACATTTGCAGATGAAAGAATTGCAAACATATCAGAAGACTTCTTAGAAGAAGGTGGGCGTCACTATGAAAAATTCATTTCACAAATGGAAATTTTAGGAATGGCTAGAGAGAAAATTCAATTTGTAAATCCATATGAGACATCAAGAAACGAGATAATCAATATTTTAGATAATTGTGATGGCATTTTTATACCCGGTGGAAATCCAGAAATGTTTATGACCCTTGCAATAAGATTGAATGTTCTAGATTTGTTTACAAAATATTCAGGAATACTTATTGGAGAAAGTGCTGGTAGTGTACTTCAGTTTCCGATATACGGATTGCCAATGCAAAACAATTATTATGAATGCAATTCTTTTTATAATGGATTTGGAGCAATTAATTGCAATTTTTCGATAGATGTGCATACTCAGGACAACATAGAGTATTTAAAGAATATTCAATTGCTTGCTAATAAGAAAAACATTTCCATATATACCATTCCTAACAATTCTTATATCGTAATCAATAGAAAAACAAATGAAATATTCAAATTTGGAAACATAGATAAAATTTGTCCAAATAATTAAGTTATTAAATTTTAACATTTTCATATCCTATTGTCAATACCTATAATAAATAAAAACTCAAAGTCTTGAGCAATAAAACATAAAAGCCGTCACTCCCCCAAGTGTTTTACACAATCACAAAAAAGTCCACTGTTGTGGACTTTTTTCGTTATTGTATAAAACACATTTACATTTCAATATCATCTGATGTTGTAAACATACAATTGAATGTTATAGACACACCAAGTGTTTCATTACTCAAAACAAAAGCAAAATATGGTTTTTGATTGCTCTCATCTTCAGAACTTAAAGAGTCTGGATCTGTACACATGGCAAGTTTTGCATTTATTAGTGTTATTTGATCAGATTCAAATGTAATATCTTTGGGATCAGATTCATCACCACTAACAAGTATCTTCCAGCCACTCTCATTTGTCCATTCATCACAAAGACCGATAGCAATATTTACAGTATTTCCCTCTTCAAAATATTCCAATGAATAAACAATATAATTGCATTTGATAAGAATATTACTTGATTCGGTAACAACTTCCAAATCTTGAACCTTTTGATCTTCAGCTTCAGAAGTAGCCAAAAATCCGTTATTTTCACTATCATAATTTAATGAAATAAGCATATTGTCTGTACCAGTAGTAGCCGTTATCCCCATTAGAAAGTTTTGGTTATTTGAATTGTCTGTATCACTTGGATTAGTTGGGTCAGTTGGATCGCTTGGGTCAGTTGGTCCTTGATCATCATCAG